>JAKOND010000142.1 GCA_022702125.1 Burkholderiaceae bacterium | reverse complement strand
GCCGATCATGGTGAAGTGCCCGTTCAGGAACCGCAGCGACTGGTCGCGCGTGGTGGTGAAGCTGAAAAGACTGTCCGTCCAGTGGTGGACGCTCAGCACGCGTTCTTCGGCGAAGGCGCTCATGGTGTTTCCGGTCGAGGCGAGGTGGAAGGTGGGGGCGGTTCCCGCTCCATCCGGGTGCATCGGCGCGGGCATCGGCTCACGCAAATGGGGCATCCCGAATGAAACCGGAACGCCCCCGAATGGGGCGGGAAACACGGGGTTGCGCACGCGCATCCCATGGTCTACATTGCCACCGAAATGTAGCGAACGCAACACCGAAATGGAGTGGACGCTACATAAAAACCGCAGTCCGGCCCCGCTCCTCCGGGAGGGTCCGGCGCTGCCCCGGTCCCGCCCCACGAGAGCCCCGAGATGACGGAACACTCCAAGACCGACGGCCTTCCGGCGACCCTGCCGCCGATGCCCGCGCAGGCCGGCGCCGATGCCGGCGCCGTGCGCGCCGCGCCCGGCAAGGTGGCCTGCAACGCCTGCCCGGTGCTGTGCCAGATCTCCGACGGCCGCGCCGGCGCCTGCGACCGCTACGCCAACCGCGGCGGCCTGCTGGTGCGGCTCGATCCGGTGGTGGTGCTGCGGCGCACGCTGGACGCGGACGACGCGGGGCGGCTGGTGCCCTTCGCCCCGGCGGACGCGGAGGCCGCCGGCTGGAACGGCGACCTGCTGCATGCCGACGAGGAGGAGGTGTTCGTCACCGGCGTCGGCTCCTCCACCACCTACCCCGACTACAAGCCCGCGCCCTTCATCGTCGGCTCGCGCGCCCGGGGCGTGGACATGGTCACCGTGGTCACCGAGGGCATCTTCAGCTACTGCAGCTTCAAGGTGAAGATCGACACCGACCGCTACCTCGGCCCCGAGCAGGCCGGCATCCGCTGCCGGGGCGAGGTGGTCGGCCATGTCACCACCGCCGAGTACGGCTCGCAGATGCTTTCGCTCGGCGGGGTGCACCACCTGACCGGCGGCAGCAAGAAGGAGGGCCGCGTCACCGTCGAGATGATGCAGGCGCTGGGCAACCGGCAGCCGGTGGAGCTGTCCATCGACGGCGGCGCGCAGGTGGTGGTGCAGGCCGGCCGCGCGCCCATCGTCAACGGCGTGGAGGAGCAGCGCATGCGCGTCGGCTGCGGCTCGGCCACCATCGGCATCTTCGCGCAGCAGCTGCGGGACCTGGCCGACGAGGTGGTGGTGGTGGACGACCACATCACCGGCGTGCTGACCGAGCACCAGGCCGGCCGCTGCCTGGACATGCGCAAGTCGGGCATCCGGATGCGCGGGCGCAAGTCCACGCCGGGCCGCTATTTCCAGGTGGCCAACCCCGGCACCGGCTGGGGCGGCACCGACCTGGCCGAGCCGCTGTCGATCCTCGAAGGCTGGGACGCGGGCACCGCCTGGCCGGGGCTGCGCCTGCTGATGACCTCCACCACCGGCGAGCACGCGGCCTGGTACGTGCTCGACGACGCCTTGAACCCCGTCGAGCGGGACATGCCGGCCGCGGTGCGCGCGGTGGTGGCGCGCATCGGCGAGAACTGCGAGCCCTCGCTCTCGACGGTGCTCTTCCTGGGCGGCGCCGGCGGCAGCCTGCGCGCCGGCGTCACCGGCAACCCGGTGCTGCTGACCCGCGCGATCAAGGCGGCCCTGGTCAACGTGACCTGCGGCGGCGCGCCGGCCTACGTCTGGCCCGGCGGCGGCATCACCGTCATGGCCGACGTGATGCGCATGCCCGAGAACAGCTTCGGCACGGTGCCCACCCCGGCCATCGTCGCGCCGGTGGAGTTCAGCATGCGCGCCGACGACTACCGGGCGCTCGGCGGCCATGCCGACCGGGTGCGCCCGCTGGCCGAGGTGCTGCGGCGCGGCGCCTGGCACGACGATGGCGCGCCGCAGTCGCTGCGCTGGATGGAACTGCCGCGGGCCAATCCCTGGCCGCTCGGCCAGCCGCCGCTGCTCGGCTGACGGACCGGACCGCCGCGATGACCGCCACCCGCGCCCTGCTGCCCGACGGACGGCTGCACCTGCAGCACGGGCCGATGGACCTGCTGGTGTCGGCCGAGGGCGCGCCCGCCGCGCTCGCCGCCGCGCACGCCGAGGCCTGGGCCCGCTTCGCGCCGCTGCTGGACGCGCTGGTGGCCGAGCTGCCGGCGCTGCGCCGCCCGGTCGCCGCCGGGCCGTGCCCGCTGCGCGGCGAGGTCGCGGCGGCCATGTGGGAGGCCTGCGCGCCGCTGCGGGCGCAAGGCTTCCTCACGCCGATGGCGGCGGTGGCCGGCGCGGTGGCGCAGCACGTCGCGGCCTGCTACCGGCGCCCGGGCATCCGGCGCGCCTGGGTCAACAACGGCGGCGACATCGCGCTGCACCTGGCGCCCGGCGCCTCGGTGCGCGTCGGGCTGTACGCCGACCTGGGGCGCTTCGACCCGGCCGAGGCGCTGGCCGCCGGGGGGCTGCGCACCGACGCGCGGTTCGCGGTGCACGCCGCGCAGCCGGTGCGCGGCGTGGCCACCAGCGGCTGGCGCGGGCGCAGCTTCTCGCGCGGCATCGCCGACAGCGTGACGGTGCTGGCGCGCACCGCGGCCGGGGCCGACGCGGCGGCCACCGTCATCGCCAACGCGGTGGACGCGGACGACCCGCGCATCCTGCGCCGCCCCGCGTCCGAACTGCGCGACGACAGCGACCTGGGCGACCTCCCGGTCACGGTGGACGTGCCCGCGCTCGGCGCGGACGCGGCGGACGCGGCGCTGCGGGCCGGCCTGCGCATGGCGCGGCGGCTGCAGGCCGCGGGCCTCATCCACGCGGCGGCGCTGGTCTGCCAGGGCCGCATGGCGCTGGCGGGGCCAATGGGCGCACCGCCCCTCGGCGCACCCGCCGGCGGGTCCGGCGACGCCGCCGCATGCGGCCCCGCCGATGCCGGACGCGACCGCGTTGGTTCAGTATTTGCTTAACGAATCGCACCCCGGAAAGGCCCGCCCCCGATGACCACCGCGTCCCCGCTGATCGACATCCGCCGCGTCTTCACCCATGTGGAGGACGTGCACCACGAATTCGGCCCGCGCCCGGAGGCGCCGCTGCGCCGGGGCTTCATCGCGGCGGTGCTGACCAACCCCTTCGCCGGCTATTACGAGCCCGACATCCTGCCGATGATGGACGCGCTGCAGCCGGTCGGCATCGACATGGCGCGCGCGCTGCTCGCGGCGATGGGCGTGCCGGCCGGGCGCATCGCCACCTACGGCAAGGGCGCCATCGTCGGCGCCGGCGGCGAGCTGGAGCACGGCGCGCTCTGGCACGTGCCCGGCGGCTACGCGATGCGCGAGCTGCTGGGCTGGAAGGGCGACCGCGCCGCCTACGCGCAGGGGCAGGGCGAGTCCAAGTCGGGCCAGCCGGGCAACGCGCTGGCCATCGTGCCCTCGACCAAGAAGGTCGGCCCGCCCGGCGCGGCGCTGGACGTGCCGCTCACCAACATCAACGCCGCCTACGTGCGCGGCCAGTTCGACGCCATCGAGGCGCGGGTGCCCGGCGCGCCCGCCGCCGACGAGGCGGTCTTCGTGCTGGCGATGACCACCGGCTACCGGGTGCACGCGCGCGTCGGCGGCCTTCTGGCCGAGGACATCGCCCGGTGGGACGGCCTGCGCTGAGGCGCGCCCGACCGCCGCCCCCGAGACCGCCGCCCCATCCGACACCCGCATCCTTTCCGGAGAACCCCCCCATGCCCGCAGACATCCGCAAGCTCGTCGTCCAGGTGGACGAGGTCCGCTCCGAGAACGGCCGCCCGGTCGATCCGCCCACCCGCCGCGCGCTGGCGATGGCCGTCATCGCCAACCCGCACGCCGGCGGCTATGCCGAGAACCTGGACGCGCTGGTCGCCATCGGCGAGGAACTCGGCGACCTGCTGGGCCGCCGGTGCGTCGAGGCGCTGGGGATCGAGCCGGCGCAGGCGCAGAGCTACGGCAAGGCCGCCATCGTGGGCGAGGCCGGCGAGCTGGAGCATGCCGCCGCGATCCTGCACCCCAAGCTCGGCGCGCCGCTGCGCGCGGCCGTCGGCGGCGGCGCGGCGCTGGTGCCCTCGGCCAAGAAGCGCGGCGGCCTCGGCACCGCGATCGACGTGCCGCTGGGCCACAAGGACGCGGCCTTCGTGCGCAGCCATTTCGACGCGATCGAGGCCCGGGTGTCCGACGCGCCGCGCGCCGCCGAGATCGTGGTGGCGGTGGCCGTCACCGACAGCGGCCGGCCGCTGCCGCGCGTGGGCGGCCTGCGGGCCGGCGAGATCGTCGGCCAGGACGGCCTGCGCTGAGAGCCGCACCGAGACCGCGCCGACCCCCGGGGATCGCCCGCCGGCCGCCTGCAGAATCCGCTTCTCCCGTCCTTCCCGTTTCCTTTCCATCCCCGACGTCCGGAGCCGTTCCATGACCCCTTCGCTTCCCGCCCGCCGCCTGTACGCCCTCGCCGCCCTGGCCGCCGTCCTGCCCCTGCCGAGCCTGGCGCAGGGCAGCGGCCCGATCAAGATCGGCGAGATCAACAGCTACAAGGCGCAGCCCGCCTTCCTGGAGCCCTACAAGAAGGGCATGGAGCTGGCGATCCAGGAGGTCAACGCCGCCGGCGGCGTGGCCGGCCGCAAGCTCGAACTCGTCACCCGCGACGACAACGCCAACCCCGGCGACGCGGTGCGGCTGGCCGAGGAGCTGGTCTCGCGCGAGAAGGTCGACGTGCTCACCGGCTCCTTCCTGTCGAACACCGGCCTCGCGCTGACCGACTTCGCCAAGCAGAAGAAATTCTTCTACCTGGCCGGCGAGCCGCTGACCGACAAGATCGTCTGGCAGAACGGCAACAAATACACCTACCGCCTGCGCCCCTCCACCTACATGCAGGTGGCGATGCTGGTGCCCGAGGCCGCCAAGCTCCGCAAGAAGCGCTGGGCGCTGGTCTACCCCAACTACGAGTACGGCCAGTCCTCGGCCGCCACCTTCAAGCAGCTGCTCAAGGCGGCCCAGCCGGACGTGGAATTCGTCGCCGAGCAGGCCACGCCGCTGGGCAAGGTCGATGCCGGCAGCGTGGTGCAGGCGCTCGCCGACGCCAAGCCCGACGCGATCTTCAACGTGCTCTTCGCCGCCGACCTCTCGAAGTTCGTGCGCGAGGGCAACACCCGCGGCCTGTTCAAGGACCGCCCGGTGGTCAGCGTGCTGACCGGCGAGCCCGAGTACCTCGACGCCCTCAAGGACGAGACGCCCGAGGGCTGGATCGTCACCGGCTACCCCTGGTACGGCATCCAGA
>JAKOND010000129.1 GCA_022702125.1 Burkholderiaceae bacterium | reverse complement strand
CGAACAGCGGCCAGTTGGAGGCCGGGTCCACCACCACCGGTTCGAGCTTCTTGCCGAGCACGCCGCCCTTGGCGTTGATGTCGTCGATGGCCATCAGCACCGTGTCCTTGAGCACGGTCTCGGAAATGGCCATGGTGCCCGACAGGCTGTGCAGGATGCCGACCTTGATGGTGTTGCCCGAGGACTGGGCATGGGCCGGCAGGACGGAAACGCCTGCCAGGGCGGCGGCGGCGGCGAGCGCCTTGAGGGTGAAACGACGTTGCATCAGTGGCTCCGGAAAAGGGATTCGGACTTCGCCGCCACCGCCGCCCGGGAAGGCGGGCGGCCGGTGGTGGAGCGATGGAACGGATCCTAGGGACGCGCGCCGATGCGGCATATACGCCGGGTGGCGTACACGGCCCCGCGGGACCGCCGGGGGCGGACGCTCTGCGGCTGCCCCCGCGCCGCCTTCACGGACGGATCGCGGGCCTGCGGCAGGCGCTCCAGAAGATCCACGCCAGCAGCGCCAGCTGCAGCGGCAGCCGTAGCCACAGCGCCACCGGCGAGAACCGCGGGAACAGCTCCGGATGCAGGGCCATGTGCACATTGGCCGGCGACACGGCCAGGGTCAGCGCGACCAGCCCCCATCCCGCCCACCGCGCCCACGCGTGCACCAGCACCGCCGCGCCCAGCGCCACCTCCGCCACCCCGCTGATCCACACCAGCGCGAGGTGGGCGGGCAGCCACGGCGGCATGATGCCGACGTAGAAGGCGGTATGCAGGAAGTGGTTCAGCCCCGCGCCGACGAAGGCCAGGCCCAGCAGCCAGCGCGCCGCGCCCCACCACCGCTCGCGCCAGGCGACGTCCCGCCGCGCCGCCTCAACGCCGGGCGGCACCGTCGTCCCGCGACGCCGGCACCACCGCGACCGGTCCTTCGACCCGCACCACGTTGTCGCCCTGCCCGACCTCGCCGCGCGAGGACGTGAACAGGCTCCACACCGCCATGAACATCGCCGCGATCACCGGGCCGATCACGAAGCCGTTCAGCCCGAACAGCGACATCCCGCCCAGGGTGGAGATCAGCACCACGTAGTCGGGCATCTTGGTGTCCTTGCCCACCAGCAGCGGGCGCAGGATATTGTCCACCAGGCCGATCACCAGCACGCCGAAGGCGATCAGCGCCGCGCCCTGCCACACCGCGCCGGTCACCAGCAGGTAGATCGCCACCGGCCCCCAGATCAGGCCCGCGCCCACGGCCGGCAGCAGCGACAGGAAGGCCATCGTCACCGCCCACAGCAGCGGCGCCGGGATGCCCAGGAACCAGAAGGCCAGACCGCCCAGCGCGCCCTGCACCACCGCCACCGCGATGTTGCCCTTGACCGTCGCGCGGATCACGGTGGCGAACTTGCCCAGCAGGTCGCGCTTGTGCGCCTCCTGCAGCGGGATGGCGTCGCGGATCGTGCGCGACAGCGCCCCGCCGTCGCGCAGCAGGAAGAACAGCAGGTACATCATCACGGTGAACTGCACCAGGAAGTCGAAGGTGTTCTGCCCGATGGTGAGCGCCTGGGTGGCGATCAGCTGGCTGCCGTGCGCCGCGCCGGCGGTCAGCTTCTGCTGCAGCGCGCTGAAGTTGCCCAGGTCGAAGCGTTCGAGCAGCCGGACCACCCAATTGGGCAAGGCGCCGACGATCTGCTGGAAGTAGCGGCCGAAGTCGATGTCGCCCGAGCGGATCTTCTGGTAGACGATGGCGCCTTCCTGCACCATCGAGGTGGCGATGAGCGCCGTCGGCAGGATCACGATCACCAGGCACACCAGCAGCGTCAGGAGCGCCGCCAGGGTGCGCCGCTGCGGCATGCGCCGCAGGATGCGGCGGAAGAACGGGCTGAAGATGAGCGCCAGGACGCCGGCCCAGAACACCGCGCCGAAGAACGGCATCAGGATCCAGACGAAGGCGGCCGAGACCACCACGAGCAGCAGCAGGAAGAACTTGTTTTCGAGGGAAGGCGATTTCATGGGAGCCCTGGAGGCAGGAGAGTCGTTCCACCCGGCGCCCGGGCGGTCCGGGGCAGCGTATCACCGGCCCGTGCACCATCCGTTTCAGACGGTTGCATTTGCGCGCCCGGCCACGGCATGCGGGAAAACACCGACCGATCCGGGCTCCTGCCGGCGGGACGGCCGGCGCCGGTGGTCAGAATCGGAGCATGCAGGGCACCCCACACACCGCCTTCCTTCGAACCGTGCGGAACACCGCGAGACACGCCGCGCGGCGCGGCATGGCGCGCCTCCTCCCGGGGGCCCTGGCTGCCGGGCTCGCGGCCTTCGCCGCCGGCGCGCCGGCGCAGCCCGTGCCGGCCGCCGCGCCCGACGCCACCCGTTCCGCCGCGCCTCCGGTCGAGGACGGCATGGCCCGGCGGATGCAGGCCTGCACCGTCTGCCACGGCCGCGAGGGGCGCGCGACCAGCGCCGGCTACTTCCCGCGGATCGCCGGCAAGCCCGAGGGCTACCTGTTCAACCAGCTGGCGAACTTCCGGGAGGAACGCCGCCACAACGCGGCGATGAACCACCTCATGCGCCACATGTCCGACGACTACCTGCGGGAGATCGCCCGGTATTTCGCCGGGCTGGACCTGCCCTACCCGCCCGCCCGGCCGCACGGCCTGACCGCCGCGCAGCAGGCGCAGGCGGAGCGGCTGGTGTTCGAGGGCGTGCCGGCGCGCGGCATCCCGGCCTGCACGGCCTGCCACGGCGCGCGGATGGCGGGCCGCCTGCCGGCCATGCCCGGCCTGCTGACCCTGCCGGCCGACTACCTCGTCGGCCAGCTGGGCGCCTGGCGCACCGGGCTGCGCAACGCGGCGGCGCCCGACTGCATGGGCGAGATCGCCCGGCGCCTGTCCGCGGACGAGGCCAGCGCGGTGGCGCGCTGGCTCTCGGCGCAGACCCTGCCCCCGGGCACCGGGCCGGAAGCCGCCACGGCCCGGCCGATGCCCCTGCGGTGCGGGAGCGCCCCATGACGGCGCGACCACCGGGTCCGCGCCGCCGGGGGCGGATCGTCGTCGCCATCGGGGCGGTGCTCATGGCGCTGGGCGTGCTGTCGGGACTGCTGGTGGCCTGGCTCGACGTGCGCGGCGAAGCGCCGGTGCGTCAGGGGCACGGCACGGCGCCCCGGCCTTCGCCCTCCCGGGTCTCCCAGGCCACCCTGGAACGCGGCGCCTACCTCGCCCGCGCCGGCAACTGCATGGGCTGCCACACCGTCCCGGGCGGCGCCGCCTACGCCGGCGGACGCGGCATCGACACGCCCTTCGGCGCGGTCGTCTCGACCAACATCACTCCCGACGCGCGGACCGGCATCGGCGCCTGGTCCGCCGACGAGTTCTGGCGCGCGCTGCACCACGGGCGCTCGAAGGACGGCCGCCTGCTCTATCCCGCCTTCCCCTACCCGAGCTTCACCCGCATGGACCGCGCCGACGCGGACGCGCTCTACGCCTTCCTCGGCAGCGTGCCCGCCGCCCTGCGCGAGAACGACGCCCACCGCCTGCGCTTTCCCTACGGCACGCAGGCGGCGCTGGCCGTCTGGCGGGCGCTGTACTTCCGGCCCGGCGGTTTCGAGCCGGACGCGCGGCGGAGCGCGGAATGGAACCGCGGCAGGTACCTGGTGCAGGGCCCGGGCCACTGCGCGGCCTGCCATGCGGCGCGCGATGCGCTGGGCGGCACCGGCCCGCGGACGGAATTCGCGGGCGGGCCGATGCCGGACGGCGGCTGGTACGCGCCCTCGCTGGCCTCGCCCCGCGAGGCGGGCCTGCAGCACTGGCCGCGCGAAGAGATCGTCCGGCTGCTGGGCAGCGGCGTCTCGGAGCACGGCGCGGTGTCGGGCCCGATGGCCGAGGTGGTCTTCGGCAGCCTGCAGCACCTCACCCGCGAGGACCTGGGCGCCATGGCGACCTACCTCGCCGCGATCCCGGAGCAGGACGCGCCGACCACCCGGGACGCGGACGCCGCCGCCGCCGCACCCGCCGCCGCCGTCGCGCTGGAGCGCGGCGGCAGCCTCTACGCCCGGCACTGCGCGTCCTGCCACGGCGATCAGGGACAGGGCGCGCCGGGCAGGATCCCGGCCCTGGCGGGCAACCGGGCGGTCACGCTGCCCGCCCACCGCAACCTGGTGCAGATCGTGCGGCACGGCGGCTTCCTGCCGGCCACGCAGGGCAATCCCCGGCCCTTCGGCATGCCGCCCTACGGCCAGGTGCTGGGCAACGACGACATCGCCGCCGTGCTCACCTTCGTCCGCCAATCGTGGGGGAACGCCGCCCCGGCGGTCTCGCCGCTGGACGTGCTCCGGGTGGAGTGACCCGCGACGCCCTCCTCTCCGGTCCGGAAGGATCAGTCCGAGAAATCCAGTCCCCGCTGCGGCGCCTCGCACACCACCGCGTCGCCGGCGCGCAGCCAGCCGCCGGCGAGGATGCGGGCGGTCATGCCGCCGTGGCCGCGCATCGCGTTGTAGCCGCCCGGCCCCAGCAGTTCCTCCATGCGGGAACACGGCTCGCACGGGCCGGTGACCTCCAGCACCACCTGCGCGCCCAGCCGCAGCACGAAGGGCTGGTCGCGGAACAGCGACCGGGCGGCCAGCAGGTTGAGCCCCGACACCACCAGGTTGCGCCGCAGCAGCGCGGGGTCCACCGCGTCCCGCCCGACGAAGGCGGCGATGGCCGGCAGGTGCTCCCGCTGGATCAGCGTGACCTGGCGCTTGCCGCCCGACGCCGGCGCGGGCGGCCGGGCCGCGCGGTGGTCGCCCGCCAGGCCGCGCCCGGCCACCGCCTCGGCCTGCGGCACCGCCTGCAGCGGCATGCGCCGCGCCGGCCGCAGCAGGATGGATTCGAGCCGGCCCGGGTGGGCGAACTGCCGGATCAGGGAACGGAGGTCTTGCATGGAACGGGGGTTCGGGAAATTCGGGCACGGATAACCCGGAAGTGGGATGCCGGGCGGGTCCGTTCTTCGTAATGTCGCGCTGTCATCGTCCGTTCCGCCCGCCGCGCTGTCGCGCCAGAAAGGAAGCCGCCATGAGCAACGCCGTCATCCAGAAACTGATCGCCCTCGCGCGCCAGGAGGTCGGCGTCCGCGAGGGCCTGGTCAACAACACCGGCGCCCGCATTGTCGAGTACCAGGGCGCGACCTGGCTGGCGCCGGGCGCATGGCCCTGGTGCGCGGCCTTCACCTGCTGGCTGATGCGCGAGGTGCTGGAGGACGAGGAGGCCCGCGACATGCTCGGAAAATACTTCAACCGGCCGGAACTCACGCTGGCGCAGACCGAGAAGCTGCGCTGCCGCGACGCCAGCGCCTTCGGCTGGGAGAAATGGGCCGTGGCGCGCGGCCTGCTGGTGCTCTCGGAGGACCATGCCGCGCATGCGGGCGATTTCGTCGTCTTCGATTTCTCGCACATCGGCCTGGTCGTCGAGGACCAGGCCAGCCCGCGCGACAAGATCCGCACGATCGAGGGCAACACCAACGGCCGGGGCGACCGCGACAGCCCGTGGGGCGACGGCGTCTGGGAGAAGACCCGCGAGCCGAGCCTGACGAAATCGTACATCCGCGTTTTTCGTTGAAGCCGTTCCGCGGCCCTCCAGGGGACTGCGGAGAGGGACATGCGTGGCTTCCGGGCAGGAGCATTCGGTCACGCGCGCGATCCGGAAAACGGTTAGCGTAGGCGATGCACGAGGCCGCCGACCGCCCGAGGCGCCCGGCGGCCTCCCTCCGCATCCCTTCCTCCCTCCACATTCGCACACCATGACCCAAGCCCACGGCTACGCCGCCACCTCCCCCACCACCCCGCTCGCGCCCTTCTCCTTCGAGCGCCGCGCGCCCGGCCCGCAGGACGTCGCCATCGACATCCTGCACTGCGGCGTCTGCCACTCCGACCTGCACACCGCGCGCAACGAATGGCAGAACACCGTCTACCCGTCGGTGCCGGGCCACGAGATCGTCGGCCGGGTCACCGCCGTCGGCGACCTGGTGAGCAAGTTCCGGCCGGGCGACATCGTCGGCGTCGGCTGCATGGTCGACAGCTGCCAGCACTGCGCGCCCTGCGACGACGGCCTGGAGCAGTACTGCGACAACGGCTTCACCGGCACCTACAACGGCCCCGCGCAGGGCACCGGCGCCAACACCTTCGGCGGCTACTCGGACCACATCGTGGTGCGCGAGCAGTTCGTGCTGCGCGTCTCGCACGGCGAGGCCGACCTGGCCGCCGTGGCGCCGCTGCTGTGCGCCGGCATCACCACCTACTCGCCGCTGCGCCAGTGGAAGGTCGGCCCGGGCCACAAGGTCGGCATCGTCGGCCTGGGCGGCCTCGGCCACATGGGCGTGAAGATCGCCGCGGCGATGGGCGCGCGCGTGGTGCTGTTCACCACCTCCCCCGACAAGCGCGAGGACGCGCTGCGCCTGGGCGCCCACGAGGTGGTCGTGTCCAAGAACCCGGACGAGATGGCCGCGCACGCCGGCAGCTTCGACTTCATCCTCAACACCGTGGCCGCGCCGCACGACCTGGACGCCTTCCTGGTGCTGCTCAAGCTCGACGGCACGATGACGCTGGTCGGCGCCCCGGCCAGCCCGCACCCGTCGCCGACGGTGTTCAACCTGATCATGAAGCGCCGGCGCATCGCCGGCTCGCTGATCGGCGGCATCCGAGAAACCCAGGAGATGCTCGATTTCTGCGCCGAGCACGGCATCGTCTCGGACATCGAGCCGATCCGCATCGAGGACATCGAGACCGCCTACGAGCGCATGCTGCGCAGCGATGTGAAGTACCGCTTCGTCATCGACATGGACAGCCTGCGC
This sequence comes from Burkholderiaceae bacterium, assembly GCA_022702125.1. Classification (GTDB taxonomy): domain Bacteria; phylum Pseudomonadota; class Gammaproteobacteria; order Burkholderiales; family Burkholderiaceae_C; genus JAKOND01. The sequence continues at coordinate 8,569 of JAKOND010000129.1, read as the reverse complement.
CACGGCGCGGCCGCATCCTCCGTGCCGGCATGAGCGGCGGGTCGGTTCCCCCGGCCCCCGATCCCGGGCGCGTGGCGGCCTTCCGCGCGCTGGCCGGCGAGACCGAGGGCATCGACACCGCGGTCTATGCGCAGTACGGCCGCGACTGGCGCGAGCCGATCGTGGGCCTGGGCGTGCCCGACGCGCGCCTCGGATTCTTCGGCCGCGACCCGGGCCGCACCGAGGTGCGGCACGGCGAGCCCTTCGTGGGCGCCGGCGGCCAGCTGGTGCGCCGGGCGCTGTGGCGGCGCCTGCGCGGTCCGGATGCGGGCACGCCGACGCTGGAGGAATCGATCGCCATCGGCCGCGATTTCTTCTGGATCAACACCGTGCCCTACAAGCCGGTGGGCAACAAGGCCTGGTCGATGGCCACCAAACGGCGTTTCCATCCGCTGATGCGCGGCCTGCTGGCGGAGGCATGGCGGGGCCGCACGCTGGTCACGCTGGGGCGCGAGGCCTTCCTGTGGTTCGGCATCGGCCAGCCGAAGGACGTGCGCGAGCGGCTCGACGATTTCTGGGCCGACCCGGACCGCTTCACCGGCACGCTGCGGGTTCCGGTGGAGCACGACGGCGCAGTCCATGTCTTCACCCTCTGCCCGCTGCCGCATCCCTCGCCGCTGAACCAGACCTGGTTCCAGCGCTTTCCCGGCCTGCTGGACGCGCGCCTGGAGGCGCTGGACGTGCGGCCGGGCACGCTGCGCCTTCCGGGCTGAAACCGCCGGGGCCGGCTGCCGCGTCCGCCGCCCGACCCCACGGCGCGCCGAATCCGGCCCGCGCCCTACCATCGATCCTTTGGCTGTCGCCCTTTCCTACCGTGCCCGATCTCCAGACCCTGCTCGTGACCTACGGCGTGCTGCTGGTCTTCCTCAACGTCCTGCTGGGGCAGGCCGGCCTGCCGGTTCCGGCCTACCCGATCCTGGTGGCGGCCGGCGCGCTGGCGGCGCAGGGCCGGCTGTCGGGCGCCGGCGTGCTGCTGGCCTGCACGCTCGCCTGCATCGTGGCCGACACCGGCTGGTACTGGGCGGGCCACCGCTACGGCAGCCGGCTGCTGGGCACCATCTGCAAGCTGTCGCTGTCGCCCGATTCCTGCATCCGCCAGACCCAGCAGCGCTACCTGGTGCTGGGGCCGCGGGTGCTGCTGGTGGCCAAGTTCCTGCCGGGCGCGGGGGCGCTCTCCACCGTCATGGCGGGCTGGAGCGGCACCCGGTACCGGCGTTTCGTCGGCTACGACATCGCGGGTTCGGCGATCTGGGGCGGCACCGCGCTGGTGCTGGGCATGGTGTTCCAGCGCCAGGTCGGGCAGGTGCTGGCGTGGCTGGACCGGTACGGCCGCCTGGGGCTGCTGGCCGCCGCTACGGCGCTGGCCGCCTACATGCTGTGGCGCTGGGGGCAGCGCCGGCTGCTGCTGCGGCGCCTGCAAGGCATTCCGCGCCTGAGCGTGGACGAATGGACGCTGCGCACCGCCCGGGGCGACGCCACGGTGCTGGTCGACGTGCGGCCGGAGGCGGCGGACCGCATCCCCGGCGCCCGGGTCCACGACATGCGCCAGTCGCTGGACGCGCTGGTGGTGGGGCTGTCGCCCGACCATGACATCGTCGTCTACTGCGCCTGCCCGAACGAGATCTCGGCCGCGACCCTGGTGCGGCGGCTGCACGCGGCGGGCTTCCGCAACGCTTGGGCGCTGGAGGGCGGCTACGACGCCTGGCTGGCGCGCCAGGCGTCGCCCGGGGCGGACGGCGCGCCGCCTTCGCCTGCCGCGCATCCGGCCTGAGGCACGGCGCGGGAGCACCCCCCGCCGCGGCGCCGCTTCACCCGAGCGGCATCACTCGATCGTGATGCGGTTGTCCTTGATCACCTTGGCCCACTTGGCGGTCTGCGCGGCCACCACGGCGGCGAACTGCTCGGGGGTGCCGCCGGCCGGCTCGAAGCCCAGGCGCAATGCGCGTTCCCGCACCTCGGGGTCCTTCAGCAGCTGGTTGAGCGCCGTGTTCAGGCGCACCACGATCGGCCCGGGCAGCGCTTTCGGGCCGTAGAGGCCGAACCAGGTGGTCGACTCGAAGCCGGGCACCGTCTCGCCGACCGGCGGCAGGTCGGGCGCCTGCGGCGAGCGCTGCGCCGAGGTGACCGCCAGCGCGCGGATGCGGCCGTCGCGCACGTGCGGCATGGCGGTGGAGATGCTGTCGAACATCGCGTCGAGCTGGCCGCTGATCAGGTCGGGCATGGCCAGCGCGGTGCCCTTGTAGGGCACGTGCTGCATCGCGATGCCGGACTGCGCCTGGAAGGCTGCGCCGGTCAGGTGCGTGATGGTGCCGTTGCCGCTGGAGCCGTAGTTGAGCTTGCCGGACTGCTGCTTCGCGTAGGCCAGCCAGTCCTTGAGGTTGCGCGCGGGCGAGGAATTGGGCACCACCAGCACGTTGGGCGAGTCCGCCAGGTGGGCCACCGGCGTGAAGTCGGCGGTGGCCGAGTACGGCAGCTTCGGGTTCAGGCCCGGGCCGATGGAATGGGTGCTGGAGGTGGCCAGCAGCAGGGTGTAGCCGTCGGCGGGCGCCTTGGCGACCAGGTCCGATCCGATCACGCCGCCGGCGCCGGCCTTGTTCTCGACCACGATCGGCTGGCCCAGGCGCTCGCCGAGCTTCTGCGACAGCACCCGCGCGAAGCCGTCGGTGGCGCCGCCGGCCGGGAACGGCACGATCAGCCGCACCGGCTTGTTCGGATAGGCGGACTGCGCGCCGGCCAGGGGCGCCCAGACGGCGGCGATGCAGGTGAGGACGAGGGCGGGAAGGCGTTTCATGGATCGGTGGGAGGGAAAGGAATCGGCGGGCGGGGAAAAGCCGGCCCGTCAGGGTCAGAAGCCGGCGGCCAGGCCGTCGCGGCGGGCGTCGCTGGCGGCGAGGTAGCCCTCGGCGCCCGGCTCGCCCATCGACCAGATGAACTGCCCGGCGCCGAAGTCCTGGTAGGAATCGTCGATCACGTCGAGCAGGTGGCCGCGCGCCGACAGGCCCGCGACGGTGGCCGGGTTCATGTTGGCCTCGACGTTGAGTTCGAGCCCGGCGTTGTAGCGCCAGCGCGGCGCGTCGCAGGCGGCCTGGGGGTTCTGCCCGTAGTCGAGCATGCGCACCAGCGTCTGCATGTGGCCCTGCGGCTGCATGTTGCCGCCCATCACGCCGAAGCTCATCACCGGCCGGCCGTCCTGGGTCAGGAAGGCCGGGATGATGGTGTGGAACGGCCGCTTGCCGGGCGCCACCAGGTTCGGGCTGCCGGCCTCCAGGCTGAAGCCGTAGCCGCGGTTCTGCAGGCTGACGCCGAAGGTCGGCTCCACGCAGCCCGAGCCGAAGCCCATGAAGTTGCTCTGGATGAAGCTGACCATCATGCCGCTCTCGTCGGCGGCGGTCAGGTAGATGGTGCCGCCCTTGACCGGGTTGCCGGCGCCGAAATCCTGCGCCTTCTTCATGTCGATCAGCTTCGCGCGGGACGCCAGGTAGGCGTCGTCGAGCATCTGCTCCGGCGTGACCTCCATGCTCGACGGCTCGGCCACGTAGCGGTAGACGTCGGCGAAGGCGAGCTTCATCGCCTCGATCTTCAGGTGCTGGGAATCGACCGAGTCCACCGGCAGCGAGGCCAGGTCGAAGTTGCCCAGGATGCCGAGCGCGATCAGCGCGGCGATGCCCTGGCCGTTGGGCGGGATCTCGTGCAGCGTGTAGCCGCGGTAGTTCTTGGCCAGCGGCTCGACCCATTCCGGGCGGTGCGCGGCCAGGTCGGCCCTGGTGAGGCAGCCGCCCTGCTCGTCCGAGAAGCGCACCAGCGCCTCGGCGATCTCGCCCTCGTAGAAGGCCTTTCCGCCGGTCGCGCCGATGGCGCGCAGCGCCCGCGCCGCCGCCGGGAAACGGAACATCTCGCCCACGTTCGGCGCCCGGCCCCGGGGCAGGAAGCTCTGCGCGAAGCCCGGCAGGCCCTGCAGCTCGCCGGTGGCGGCGGCCCATTTCTGCTGCACCACCGGGGGCACCAGGTAGCCGCGCTCGGCGATATCGGCCGCCGGCGCCATGAGGTCGGCGAAGGGCAGCTTGCCGAAGCGCTCGCTGAGCGCCATCCACGCGCTGACGGCGCCCGGCACCGTCACCGAGTCGATGCCGCGCTTGGGCGGCTTGGCGTCTCCCGATCCGTGCTTGCCCTGGAAATACGACGGCGTCCAGCCTTCGGGCGCGCGGCCCGAGGCGTTGAGGCCGTGCAGCTTCTCGCCGTCCCACAGGATGCAGAAGGCATCCGAGCCCAGGCCGTTGCTGACCGGCTCCAGCACCGTCATCGCCGCGGCGGTGGCAATGGCCGCGTCCACCGCGTTGCCGCCCTGGTGCAGCATGCGCAGGCCGGCCTGCGAGGCCAGCGGGTGCGAGGTCGAGACCACGTTGCGGGCGAAGACCGGCAGGCGGGTCGAGGTGTAGGGATTGCGGTAGTCGAAGTTTTTCATGGCGTTGTCTCTGGAGGGTGTCGGAAAGGGAAAACGGAAGGGCCGCGCGCCGCGCCGGAGCGCGGCGGTCGCCTAATCTAGTCCATCGCGGTTCAGTCGACGGTGATGCCGAAGGCCTTGATGTCGCGCGCCCAGCGGGTCAGTTCGCGGTCGATCTGGGTCTGGAAGGCCTGCGGCGTGCTGGAGACCGGCTCCACCCCCTGCTGCGCGAAGATCGCGATCACCTCGGGCTTGGCCAGCGCCTTCTTCACCTCCTGCGCCAGCCGCGAGACGATGGCCGGATCGGTGCCGCCGGTGGCCAGCAGGCCGTACCAGGTCGAGAACTCGTAGCCCGGCAGGCCCGATTCGGCCACCGTCGGCACGTCGGGCAGGGACTTCAGGCGCTTGGCGGTGGTGACCGCCAGGATGCGGGTCTGGCCGGACTTGGCCGAGGAGATCGCCGGCGGCACGCCCGAGAAGCTCATCTGCACCTGGCCGCCGGACAGGTCGGTGATGGCCTGCGAGTTGCCCTTGTACGGCACGTGCGTGATCTGGATGCCGGCCTGCCGCGCGAACAGCGCGCCGGCCAGGTGCAGGGTGGAGCCGGTGCCGGACGAGGCGTAGTTCAGCACGCCCGGCTCCTTCTTGGCCGCGGCGATCACGTCGGCGACGTTGCGGTAGGGCAGCTTGGCGTTGACCAGCAGCGCGTTGCCCGACTCGGCCACCAGCGACACCGGCGCCAGGCCCTTGCGCGGGTCGAAGCTGATCTTGCTCGACAGCGCCGGGGCGATGGTCTGCGAGCCGGTCGACCCCAGCAGCAGGGTGTAGCCGTTGGGCGGCGCCTTGGCGGCCGCGTCGGCGGCGATCAGGCCGCCCGCGCCGGGCCGGTTCTCGACGACCACCGTCTGGCCCAGGCTTTGCTGCAGCTCCTTGGCGATCACCCGGGCGAGGATGTCGTTGGCGCCGCCGGGGGCGAAGCCCACCAGCATCTTGATCGGCTGCGACGGATAGGCGTCGGCCGCCTGCGCGCCGCCGGCCAGGGCCAGCGCGCCCAGCAGCGCGGCGGCCAGGCCATGGCGGCGCGGGAAAAATCGGGAGGTGCGCGAAGAGGACATGGCGGGCTTTCGGTGGTGCGGTCGGGACGGAGGAAGTGCAAGGAGCGGCAGGGGACACGGGCCCTCGGGTCGCCGGGGCGGTCGATCCGCCGGTTTCGGCCGATCCGTGAACATGACCTGAATTATCGAAACCCGCCATCCAGAAGAAAAGCGAATAATGCTTTGATGACACGAAAGCAAAACTTTCACCTGCGGAGCAAGCCGCACGTTTCTTGCATGCAAGGCCGATGACCAGCATCCGCACGCTGAGGACTTTCCTGGCGGTGGCGTCGGAAGGCTCCTTCACCGCCGCCGCCGAGCGGGTGGCCCTGACGCAGGCGGCCGTCGGCCTGCAGATGCGCGGGCTGGAGGCGGACCTCCAGCGCGCCCTCTTCCACCGCACCGGCAAGGCGGTCGAACTCAACGAGCAGGGCCGCGAGCTGCTGCCGCTGGCGCGCCAGATGGTGGCGCTGCACGAACAGATGCGGCACAACCCGGCGGCGTCCGCACCGATGGAGGGCACCGCGCACCTCGGCGGCGTGGTGTCGGTGCTGCGGCGGCTGGTGCAGGCGACGCTGCGGCTCAAGGCGCGGCATCCGGCGCTGGACCTGCACGTGTCCACCGCCAAATCGCATGTGCTGGTGGCGCAGGTGGTGGCGGGCGAACTCGACGCGGCCATCGTGGTGCGGGATTTCGCGCCCTTCCACGCCAGCCTGGCCTGGACGGCGCTCTACCGCGAGCCGATGGTGCTGCTGGCGCCGGCCGGGGCGTCCGCGGACCCGGCCGAGCCGACGGTGCGCGCGCTGGCGGAATCGCAGCCCTTCATCCGCTTCGACCGGGGCGAGCACACCGGCCAGCTGGTGGAGCGCGCGCTGCACCGGCTGCGGGCACGGCCGCAGGAGTTCCTCGAACTCAACGCCATCGAGGCCATCGCCGACCTGGTGCGCTCGGGCCTGGGGGTGACGGTGCTGCCGTTGCTGCACGGCGCGGGCTGGGACGAGGACCCGCGGCTGCAGGTGCTGCGCCTGCCCGCGGCGGCCGGCAACCGGCAGATCGCGCTGGTGCATGCGCGCGCCACGCCCCGCGCGGCGCTGATCGCGGCGGTGCGCCGGGAATTCCAGGCGCCCGGGCCGCCCGCCGGTCCCGTGGCGGACGCCGCGCCGGACGAGGACGGCTGAGGCCGCCCGGCATCCCGTCCGGCAGCGGCGGGAGCCTGGGCCGTGGGATACTCCGCGCCCTGGATATTCGCCAGCATCCCCATTTCACTAGGAGTTTTTCATGGGCAACAAGATCTTCACCGAAGCCGACCGCAAGGCCACCCCCCAGCCCGCCCGCCAGCCCGGCGCGGCGGTCTTCCGCGAAGGCGGCGGCCAGCGCGTCAGCCTGGAACGCGGCACCGCGACCCGCAGCAAGAAGAACCCCGGCAAGCGCTGCAAGAAGGGCGGTTGATCCCGCCGGTCGCGCCGCCCGGTGCGGCGCAGCCCCGAAAAAAGCCCGCTGGCCGTACGGTCCGCGGGCTTTTTCCATTCCCCGATGACTCCGGCCGGCCTGCGACCGATCAGGTTCGATTGAGCATACAGTCCGTGTTCAGCCACCCATGGTGGGATGCACGGGCCCCCGATTCCAGTGCTTGTGCCCCGACCTGCGCCTGCCATCAACGGGGCGTTCGACTTTCTTCTCTTGGAGCTTTCGAATGGCACTGACCACTACCCAGATCAACCAACTGTACGTTTCGTACTTTGGCCGTCCTGCCGACTTCGCCGGCCTGCAGTACTACCAGAACGCCAACGCGACGCCCAACGAAGTCGCGGCGGCTTTCGCTTCTTCCAGGGAATCCCAGGCGCTTTTCGGAAGTCTGCCCACGGCCGCGCAGATCAACGCCGTCTACCAGAACCTCTTCAACCGGGACGCTGAGCCGGACGGCCTGGCTTATTGGACCCTGCAGGTCTCACAAGGCAGACTGAGCGTCGCCGCCGTGGCCCTGGCGGTCGGCAACGGCGCGCAAGGCAATGACCGCACAATCATCCAGAACAAGGTCGCGCTTGCGAACTCGTTCGTGGCCGCACTCGACACCTACGAAGAAATCCAGGGCTATACCGGCGACGATGCCGCCGCCTCGGCTCGCTCCTTCATCAAGTCGATCGGTGCGACCATCGCCACCGGCAATGTCCAAGGCCAGGCGGATGCCGCGGTCGCGGCCGCAGTCGCGGTCGGTGGCCGCACCTTCGCCCTGACCACGGGTCCGGATACCCTGACCGGCACCTCGGGCAACGACACCTTCGTCGCCACCGCGAGCCTGATCCAGCCGGGCGATTCCATCGACGGCGGCATGGGCGAGGACACTTTCGTCTACACCGGCGCCTCAACGGGTTATGTGCTGCCCGCGCTGAACAGCATCGAGCGGCTGCAATTCGACGCGCCGACCACGACCGCCATCGACACCGTCGCCTTGAACGGTCTCAACACCGTCGTGGTGAACAATCCCGCCACCGGAACGGCTATCACGTCTTCCCGACCCGTCATCCTGGGGCGCACCGGCTCCGGCCCCGCCACGGTGGATGCGCTGGCCGTCTACGATAGTAATTCGGGGGTGTCCGTGGGCATCAAGGGCGGCCTGACCATCGGCAACCTGACCGCGGGCTCCGGCATCCTGAAGGCGGTGCTCCTCGCTTCGAACGGTGCGGCCAATACCGTCGCCACGCTCAACGCGAGTGCGCAGCCGGAGTCCCGCCTCTTCCTGTCCGGAACCTCGAAGCTGACCATCGGCGAGATCAACGACATGGGCACTCTTTCGACAGTGAATGCTTCGGCGACGACCGGCGGTGTGGACTTGACCTTGGGAAACTATATGAGGCACGTGGTCGGGGGTTCTGGCGACGACCGCTTCAATCTCGGCACGACCATCGGCCCGATCAACGGCGGCGCGGGCGAAGACACGGTGGCCATCGCGTGGGGAGACCTCGCCTCCTTCAGCGAGGCGAATGGCAACCGTGTC
>JAKOND010000128.1 GCA_022702125.1 Burkholderiaceae bacterium | reverse complement strand
GCTCCGGCACCCGCCTCGTCTTCGGCGAGCCCGCGCTGCGCACGGCCCCGTCCGAGCGTGTACGGCAACTGGTGGAGTGGCTGCGCGGCGCGGGCTTCGACGCTGAGGCCACCGCCTCGATCCGCAGCGAAATCTGGAAGAAACTCCTCGGCAACGCGTGCTTCAACCCGGTCAGCATGCTCGTGGGCGCATCCACCGACAAGCTCATCGACGATCCGTCTCTCCATGCGCTTTTCGAGGCCATGATGTCCGAGACGCTGGCCGTGGGCCGGGCGCTCGGCCTGGACCTTGAGATCCGCGTCCCGGACCGTATCGCGGTCACCCGCAAGCTCGGAGCCGTCAAGACCTCCATGCTGCAGGACATCGAAGCCGGCCGCCAGGTGGAGCTCGACGCCATCCTGGGCGCAGTCAACGAGATCGCCACGACGCTCGGGCAGCCGACTCCGATCAACGACAGCGTATTCGCCCTGGCGCGGATGCGGGCCATCACCCTCGGCCTGCTGAAGCCTTGAATCCCCATCGGACCCGCCGCCCCTCCATCATGACCCCCGCCGCATCCCCCCGTCCCGGACCTCTGGCCGGCATCAAAGTGCTCGACTTCGGCCACATGGTCATGGGGCCGTCCTGCGGTCTCATCCTGGCCGATCTGGGCGCCGAAGTCATGCGCATCGAGCCGCCAGGGGGCGATCCGACCCGCAGGCTGCGTGGCCTCGGCATGGGCTTCTTCACCAACTTCAACCGCAACAAGTCGAGCGCGCAGATCGACCTGAAGCAGGGAGATGCTTCGCGAGAGGTGCTGGACCGTGCCTTGCGATGGGCCGATGTGGCGATCGAGAACTTCGCGCCGGGCGTTATGAAGAACCTGGGCCTGGACTACGAAGCGGTCCGCGCCATCAACCCACGCATCGTCTATTGTTCGCTCAAGGGCTTCCTGCCCGGTCCCTATCAGGATCGGCTCGCGCTCGACGAAGTCGCCCAGATGATGGGCGGCATGGCGTTCATGACCGGCCCCGAAGGGCAGCCCCTGCGCGCAGGCGGCTCGATCGTGGACATCACCGGTGGCATGTTCGGGGCCATCGGCATTCTGGCGGCGCTGCGCGAACGCGAGCACACCGGCTCCGGTCAACTGGTGCAAAGCGCCCTCTACGAGACCGCAGCGTTCTACAGCGGCCAGCACATGGCCTACTACGCCCTCTCCGGCCAGGCGCCCAGGCCCATGCCGTCACGCGACCACCTCTTCACTGTCTACGACCTCTTCCGGACCCGCGACAACGATGTCTTCGTCGCAGTCACGAGCGAGCAGCACTGGCAGCGCTTCTGCGAGGAATTCGGTCTCGCCGAACTCTTCGCCGATCCGGCCCACGCCACGCAGGCCGACCGCTTGAAGGTGCGCGGACCGCTCACGCAGTCGATCGCCGACGTCTTCGCCACGCTGGGCAGCGACGAAATCGTGGAGCGGTGCGCTCGCGCACGGTTGCCAGTGGCCAAGGTCAATCGCCCGGAGCAGCTGATGGACGACCAGCATCTGCGGGAAAGCGGCCAACTGCTGCCGACCCGGCTACCCGACGGCCGTGAAGTGCCCCTGCCCGCCCTGCCGTTCCGCATGGATGGACGAACCCTGGGCATCGTGCGCCAGCCGCAGCCGGCCGGGGCGCAGACCCGGGACTTCCTGACGGCCCTCGGCTACGGCGCTGAAGAGATCGAATCGCTGGCCGACGCAGGCGTCTTTCCGGATACCGCGTCGACCTTCCCCATCGCCGCCCCTGTCGGAGTCTGAACATGAGCGACCTCCCCAAGCGCGTCCACATCCGAGAAGAAGGCCCCCGCGAGGGCTTCCAGATCGAGCCCGGGCCCATATCCACGGAAGACAAGGTCCGTCTGATCAATGGATTGTCGGAGACCGGCATCGACCACATCCAGACGGTCTCTTTCGTGAACGCCAAGGCCGTGCCCGGCTGGGCCGATGCCGAAGCCGTGGTCGCCGGCATGAGGAAGGCTCCAGGCGTTGAGTACACCGCGCTGTGGTTCAGCAACGCCGGCCTGCAGCGGGCGCTCGCCTTCCGCGACAAGCTCCACGTGACGGGATCGCTGATCGTGAGCGCCTCGGACACGTTCTCGAAAATCAATCTCAACCGCACGCGGGCCGAGCACCTGGAGGTCCTGCGCAAGCAGGTGGACAAGCTTCGTTCCCATGCGGTGCCGGTCAAGCGGGTCGGCGTGATGGCGGCCTTCGGATGCAACTACTCGGGCGATGTGTCGGTTGCCCAAGCGATCGAGGCTGCGGACGAGGCGATGGCGCTCGCCGCCAGCGCGGGCGAGCGGATCGAAGACATCACCCTGGCCGACAGCATGGGGTGGTGCACGCCGGATCGCACCGAAGCCCTCGTCGGCGCCGTGCGCGAGAAGTGGCCCGACCTCCACGTCATCCTGCACCTGCACGACACCCGGGGCATGGGCGTGGCCAGCGCGCACGCGGGCCTGCGCCTGGGCGTGAGCAGCTTCGACAGCACGGTCGCCGGCCTGGGCGGCTGTCCCTTCGCGGGCATTGCCGGTGCCAGCGGCAACATCGCTTCCGAGGAGCTCGTATTGCTGTGCCATGAGATGGGCATCGAGACCGGCGTGGATCTGGACAAGCTGATCGAGGTCGCACGCATGGCCGAACGGCTCGTCGGCCATCCCCTGCCGAGCACCCTGCTGCGGGCGGGTGGGTTCCGGGCATGTCGGATGATTGCCCTGCGCAGCGAACCGCAGGCCGCTTGACCCGCCCGGGCCCGGGACGGGACAGAACAACGGAGACGACCAGATGAAGAAGCGCGAACTGCTGTGGCTGGGCCTCGGGGCCTGCGCTGCGATCACCCTGCCCTGTGCCCGGCCCGCGCTGGCCCAGGACTGGCCCACCCGACCCATCAAGCTCATCGTCGGCTATCCCCCGGGCGGCCCGGTGGACACGCTCGCGCGATTGCTGCTGCCGCGCATGGGGCAGGAACTCGGCCAGCCGGTCATCGTCGAGAACAGGCCTGGGGCCGCGGGCGCGATCGGCGTGGCCTCCACCCTGCAGGCCGAGCCGGATGGCTACACCTTCGGTGTCGGCGTCCTGGGCGTGCTGGCGATCCTCCCCCATCTGCAGAAGACCTCCTTCACGACGGCGGATGTGAACTACCTGACCTTGCTGACCCAGAGTCCGCACGTGCTGGTGGTCAACCAGGACAGCCCGTATCGCAGCCTGAAGGATTTCATCGACGCCGCGCGCAAGGAACCCGGCAAGCTCAACTACGGCTCGCCCGGCAACGGCAGCAGCACGCATCTCGATGGCGAGCTGCTGGAACAGGAAGCCCGCATTGATGCGCTCCATGTCCCCTACAAGGGCGGAGCCGCGGTGATGAATGCGCTGATGGGCAACGAGATCCAGATGGTGGCGGCCGAGATATCGGCGGTGCTGCCATTGCTGTCCAAGGTCCGTGTGCTGGCAGTGTTGGGGGAGCGGCGGTCCCCGCAGTTGCCCGATGTCCCCACTGCGGCCGAGCAGGGTTTTCCCAAGCTCGTCTCCAACTCGGTCTATGGCGTCATCGCACCGGCCAAGGTCCCGGTTGCCGCAGCGGACCGGTTCCGCAAAGCGGTCGTTGCCGCGTTGGCCTCCAAGGAGGTCAGCGACAAGCTGCTCTCCCAAGGGCAGACGCCCTCGCCCTCGACGCCTGCTGCCTACCGCGACTACATGGTGGCGGAGTCGGTCAAATGGGGTGGCTTGATCCGGGCGCGGCAGTTGCGGCTCGAGTGAGTGGGGAGTTTTTTTCTCATGGCCATCAGCCCCGAAACCATCCGCCGGGTGACCGCCGAACTCTACGACCGGTCGTTGCGCGGGATTCCCTCCGATACGCGTGAGGCGCTAGTCGCGCTGGAAGGCACGGACCGCAGCGAGACGGCCCGCCACACGCTGCGCATCATGGTCGAGAGCGCCGATGCGGCTGCACGCTCCCATCATTTCGTCTGCTCCGACGCCGGCGTGCCTGTCTTCTTCGTGCGCGTTGGCACGCAGGCGCGGTTCGCGGGCGACGTGCACCAGGCCATCACCGACGGCTTCGCCGACTTGGTGCAAACCATCCAGCCGCCCTTGCTGCCGCATGTCACCCATCCTCTGACGCTCGAGCGCGGCCATTGCGGCAAAGGCATGCCCATCACCACCTTCGACCTGGTCGACGGCAGCGACTGCGTTGACATCACCTGCAGCCCCAAGGCCTTGGGTTCGGGACGCTGGGCGGCGCTCGAAATCTTCTCCTTCCCCGATCTGGCCACCATCGAGCGTTTCGTCATCGATACCGTCGTCAAGGCAGGCTCGCAGCCGTGTCCGCCGGTGGTCATCGGCGTGGGTGTAGGCGGGACCTTCGACTACGCGGCCAAGATGGCGAAGGAAGCCACCTTGCGGCGGATCGGGGAACGCCATCCGGAGAAGCTGGTCGCGGACATGGAGCGCCGATTGGCCGAAGCTGTCAACAAGACAGGCTTCGGCCCGATGGGCACCGGAGGCGACAGCACCGCCTTGTCGGTCAACGTGAGCTATTGCGCGGGCCACGGCTTCACCCCGGTGGCGGTCGCGTTCAACTGCTGGATCAATCGGCGGACCCGGGCGCGGATCTATAACGACAACCGTGTCGAAATCGTCGAATGAGGGGATCCGCATGAGCATCCGAACCCACCGCATGCGCTTTCCCCTGTCGCAGGACGATGCGCGCACCTTGCGTGCCGGCGACCAGGTGATTCTCGACGGCGAGATCGTCGTCACCGCCGGGCTGCCGACCCACCAGCGGCTGCTGCGGGCTCTCGACGGCGCCGAGCCGCTTCCGTTCGAACTGCATGGAGGATGCCTCTTCCATATCGGCAGCTATAGCCAGGAGGCGACCGACGGCTCATTCGACGTGCTCTACATCAATCCGACCACCAGCACACGGTTCAATCCCTACATGCCGGCGCTCATCCGACGGCTCGGATTGCATGCGGTCGGTGGCAAAGGGGGACTGGATGCCGCGTCGGTCGATGCGATGCGCGAAGTCGGATGCGTCTACCTGTCGTTTCTGGGCGGCGGCTGCACCCTGCTATCGCAGGCATTGCGCGGTGTGCTGGAAGTAGGCTGGCCTGACATGCTGACCCACTACCGGGTGGTCCGGCTCAAGGTCGAAGGCTTGGGGCCTGCCACCGTGGCCATCGATGCCCATGGAAGTAGTAGCTATGCGGAGGCGATGAATCAAGCGGGTACGAATATGCCGCAGATTTTGAGCGAATTGGACGCCCGCAGGAGACGAGACGCCTTGTGACCCCGACCGTCGGGGAGAAGTCTTCGATGCAAGCACAAGGCGATATGTTTCCAGCAATTCCCCTGCGTCCCGTCCAGCAGGGGCGACATCCCCACGGCTTCATCCGCCATGGCACGACCGGTCTCTTCGCGGCGCTCGTTGTCCAGGCCGGTACCGTCATCGGCGAAGGTCAACGACGCCGCCGCAGCGTGGA
>JAKOND010000106.1 GCA_022702125.1 Burkholderiaceae bacterium | reverse complement strand
CGCAGGCCATGAAATACTTCGCGTCGTGACAGCTCCGAACCACCGTCTACCTACCAGCATCCCGTGCAGTCCGATCCTTTGCCCGTCGCCGCCGCAGGCCTCCCGCCGTGCCCGCCACGCCGCATCTACGTGTATTCGCCCTCGGGCGCGGTGCGCGACCATGCGGCATTCCAGCGGGGAATCGAACGATTGCAGGCGCTCGGGCACCAGGTGGAAATCGATCGCGACGCATTGGCACGGCACCAGCGCTTCGCCGGGGACGACGCGACCCGCATCGCCGCCATTTCCCGGGCCGCCGCCAGCGGCGCCGACCTGGCCCTGATTTCGCGCGGAGGCTACGGCATCACGCGCATCCTGCCGGCGCTCGATTACCACGCCCTGGCGCGCGCCGTCGCACGGGGCACGCGGTTCGTGGGCCTGAGCGATTTCACCTCGCTGCAGGCGGCATTGCTGGCCCGGGGCGGTGCGGCGAGCTGGGCAGGGCCTGCGTTGCTCGACGACTTCAGCGGAGAGACGCAACCCGATCCCGGCATGCTGTCTTCCTTCTCGGACCTGCTGAACGACCGGGCACAGTCCATCGAATGGTCGACGCCGCCGAGCGGTGCCGCGACGGCGGCCGACTTCGCCGTCGAGGGCGCGCCGGTCTGGGGCGGCAACCTGACAGTGCTGTCCGCGCTGATCGGCACGCCGCATATGCCCGCCGTGGAGGGCGGCATCCTGTTTTTCGAGGACGTCAACGAGCATCCGTACCGGGTCGAGCGCATGCTGATCCAGTGGCTGCAGGCCGGCATCCTGTCGCGCCAGCGCGCGCTGGTTTTCGGCCGGTTCACCGACTATCGGCTTTCGCCGCACGACGACGGATTCGATCTGCCGGTGGCGCTGGAGTGGTTATCCAGGCAGGTGAGGGTGCCCATTGTCACCGGACTGCCTTTCGGGCATGTGGCGGCCAAGGTGGTGATGCCGTTCGGTCAGCGGGCAACGCTGTCCGTGGCGGGAGGGACGGTCCGGCTCGGTTGGGACCCGCAAGCCCGGACGCTGTCGTGATGGCGGCCCGCAGCGCCCGCCGTCAGGTGCCACCGGTCTGCGCGCGGATGGCTTCTGCGAGCGCTACCACGGTCCTCGGAGCGGAACCCTCGGCCTTGTTGCTGACCGTCACGTAGGCCGGCTGGCCCGCACCGGTCGTGCCCAGGATCACGCGCGCCAGCGCATGGCGTGTCTCGGGATCGGGATCCAGCATGGTCGCGAAAGGCGCGTAGAGTCGTTCCGCTTCTTCGAAGCCTCCAGGGCCGCCATGCTTGCGGTGGAGATTCCAGCGGCACACCAGCGGTCCGGGCCACAGGGACCGGAGCATCGGAAGCTGCTTCGCGAGAGGCGGCATGCGCGGATGCAGCCCCAGGCAGAACGTGGCACCGGCATCGCGCAGCACCGCGGAGAATTCCTGCATCCATCGCGGGTCCAGCAATACGGCGTCGCGCACTTCAACGGCCACCACGGCATCCGGCGCTGCCGGGCGCAGGTCCGGCAATGCCCGGAGCATCGTCGAGAGTCGGCCCAGGAACGCTGCCGGATCTCCCAGGATTTCGGTCGGCAGCGGACTCAGTTGGAACACCAGGGCGCCGAGCTTGGATTTCAGCCCATCGAGCGCGGGCCGGACGAAATCGGCGATGGCCACGTCGCTCGACAGGAAATCAGGGTTGTGCAGCGTGCGCCGGCCCGACTTGTCGCGGGCGCGGGCATCGGTCACCAGATTGGGCGCCTTGACCACGAAACGGAAGTCTTCCGGCACCTGGGCGGCATGCGTCTCGAACTGAGCCTGCGTCATGGCGCGATAGAACGCACGATCCAGGCTGACTGCGCGCATCAAGGGATGGCGCGCATAGGCCGTCAGGCCGAACCGGGACAAGGCGTTGTCGGTGTATTCGCCGTCCCACACGATGCCGGACCAGCCGGGATAGTTCCAGGACGAAGTGCCGAGTCGCAGCATCGGCGGCAATCCAGCCGCGAGCATGTCGATGCCCGCATCCACACGCCACGCCGAGACATCCGCCGGGCCATGGACCGGTCTCGGAACATCCGGCGGAAGTGGGAGGTCCGAGAAGAGCGATTCCTGCATTCGGGAATGTTGCCAGAGATGAAGGGTAGGGACCGTAAGAAACTACAGCGGTGCGAATTCCATATCCTTTGCTTTACATAATATACATCGTATGAAGTATTTGATAAGTTGTTTGAGGGGCAGATCCACGGCAATGCTGCTCCCTCGGATGGGCTTCAGCCCTTGCCTTTTTCGATGGCCTTGGCCAAGGCCTGGCGGTTGGACTTGCGCGCGAAATCCGCTGCGGTCAGGCCTTGCTGGTTACGCATCGCGGTGTCGGCGCCTTCCTGCAGGAGCAAGTACGCGGATTCCTCGCGCCCGTAGAAAGACGCCATCATCAGCGGTGTCGTGCCATTGGGCGATTCCGCATCGATGAAGGCGAAGTTCTCCAACAGCAGCTTCACCATGTCGGTCTGCCGCTCGGGCAGCACGGTCGCGCTGCTGACGGCGTAATGCAGCGGGGCCCATCCGGTCTTGTTGACCGCCGCGTCGCGTGCGATGAGCTGGCGGGCGATGTCGAGCTCGCAGCGGATGGCGGCCATCATCAGCGGGGTTTCGCCCGCGCGGTTCTTCAGATCGACCTGGGTCTTCCTGGTCGACAGCAATGTGCGCACGACCTGGGGAGACGGCTCCCGGATGGCGGCGATCAACGCCACCTGCCCATCCGGACTCGGCGCGTTCTGGTCGAAACCCCGATTCAGCAGTGTGGCGGCCAGGTCCGCACTGTCTCGCTTGATGGCCGCGAGGAAATCTTCCCAGCTTGGCGCGGCGGCTACCGCGTTGCCGCTCGCCAGCGCCAGGCCAGCGGCGCTGGCCACTGCCAGCAGGCCGCGGCGGCTGAAGATCGGATCGTACGGGGTCATGGTGCTCATGTGTTCACCTTGGTGAAAAGCTGGTCGAAGTTCCGGCTGGTCGTGTCCGCGATGTCTTCTATCCGTACGCCGCGGACCTGGGCGATCTGCGCGGCAACGTAAGGGACATAGGCCGGGCTGTTCGTCTTGCCCCGGTACGGCACCGGTGCCAGGTAGGGACTGTCCGTCTCGATCAACAGTCGGTCGCTGGGCACGAAGGCCGCCACATCGCGTAGCTGCTGCGCGCTCTTGAAGGTGACGATGCCCGAAAACGAGATGTAGAAGTTCAGGTCCAGCGCCGCGCGGGCGACGTCGGCCGTTTCCGTAAAACAGTGGAATACCCCGCCCGCAGCCCGGCTGCCGCCGTCCTCGCCTTGCTCGTGCAGGATGGCCAGCGTGTCGTCGGCCGCATCGCGGGTATGGATCACCAGCGGCAGGCGTGTTTGCTGGGCCGCGCGGATATGGGTGCGGAACCGGTCCCGCTGCCACTCCATGTCGGCGATCGAGCGACCGCCCTTGCGGGTTTCCATCTGGTAGTAGTCGAGACCGGTTTCGCCGATGGCGACCACGCGCGGGCGCCCTGCCCGGTCCGTCAGGTCCCGCAGCGTCGGTTCGGCCACGCCCTCGTTGTCGGGATGCACTCCGACGCTTGCCCAGATGCCTTCATGATCGCGCGCCAGGGCGTGCACGCTGTCGAATTCCTCCAGCGTGGTGCAGACGCACAGGGCGCGCGTCACCTGCGCGTCGGCCATGGCTTGGCGGATGTCGGGCAGGCGACCGGAGAGTTCGGAGGACGCGAGGTGGCA
This sequence comes from Burkholderiaceae bacterium, assembly GCA_022702125.1. Lineage (GTDB taxonomy): Bacteria > Pseudomonadota > Gammaproteobacteria > Burkholderiales > Burkholderiaceae_C > JAKOND01. The sequence continues at coordinate 7,272 of JAKOND010000106.1, read as the reverse complement.
GTGGGAATCGGTGAACATGCGGGGCGATGGTGGAACCGTCCGAGGAGAAGAACGATTCCGGACGTATCAAAGGGTCTGGGTCGGCCGGTCGGACGACAGGTGGCTTCCCAGGATCTGTTCGATCTTCAGCTTGAGCGCACGCGATTTTTCATCGGCCGGAAACTGGATGCCGACGCCTTGGGTGCGGTTGCCCGACGCCTGCGCAGGCGTGATCCAGGCCACCCGGCCAGCGACCGGGTAGCGCTGCGGATCCTCCGGCAAGGTGAGCAGCACATAGATATCGTCGCCCAGGCGGTATTCGCGGGTGGTCGGGATGAACATGCCGCCCTCGGCAAACAAGGGGATGTAGGCCGCATAGAGCGCCGCCTTTTCCTTGATGGCGAGTTGCACCACGCTCGGACGGGGCGACGATTTGGGTGCACTCATGGGCGAAAGACTCCTGGAGATGACGGAATTTGGCCTGGAATCAGCCGGGCGCGGACGAGTTTAGGACGTTTCGCGCGCGTGCCACCAGCGCATCGAGCATCAACCCCGCGTTGAAGGGATGACTGGCGGTCCGGGCGGCACGGCGCAGTTCGGCGGACCAGGTCACCAGCAACGCCAGGTCAGGCATGCGGGACGGTAGGTCGGCCAGCATGAAGTACCGGGGCGACGCCCCGGCCGCGCACGCCATCAAATCGTGGCACAGCTTCTGCAACGTATCGACGATTTCGGGCGCGGGCCACCCCGAGAGCGCCGTGCCGTCGCCCTGCGACAGCGCGCGCGGCAGGCGCGACCAGAGCGCCGTACCCCGATCGGACCGGGCCAGCGCCAGCGCATCGTCCGGTCGCCCGCCCGCCATGCGCAGCAGCCCGTCGGCATCCTGCGCGGGAACGCCCTGCCCGTCCAGCCAGTCCGCCATTTCCCGAGGTTGCGGCCATTCGAGCGTGTGAACCTGGCAACGGCTGCGTATGGTGGGCAGCAGTTGGTGCGCCGCCTCGCTCGCCAGCACGAAACGCACCTCGCCGGTCGGCTCTTCCAGGGTCTTGAGCAACGCGTTGGCGGCGATCGCGTTCATCTGCTCCGCGGGGTAGACGAGCACCGCCTTGCCGCGTCCCCGCGCGTCGGTACGCTGCGCGAACTCGGTGGCCTCGCGCATCGCATCGACGCGGATCTCGCGGCTGGCTTTGCGCTTCTTGTCCTCGATGTCGGACTGGGCCTTTTCGCCCAGGGGCCAGCCCAGCTGCATCATCGCCGTCTCGGGCATCAGCACATGCAGGTCGGCATGGGTGCGCACATCGATCGCATGGCAACTGCCGCAGTGGCCGCAGGCCGCAGGCGTCGGCCGGTCGCAGAGCCAGGCGCGCACCAGTTCGAGCGCAAGGCGGTACTGGCCCAGGCCGGAAGGTCCCTGCAACAGCCACGCATGACCGCGCTGGGACAAAAGCCGGTCGCGCTGGCGGACGAGCCAGGGCGGCAACGACTGGTGTTCGTCGCGGTCGGCCCCGGCTTCGACAGCCGGCGCAGCGATGGGTGTCGGGCGGGTCGCCATCAGTCGTGCGCCTGCGACGACCGGAAGGCGGTTGCGGCCTCCAGCCAGCCGCGGTCGGCCAGCACGGAGAACACCCGGTTGCGCACCTCGGCGGCGGTGCCGACCGCGTCGATGCGCGCGAAGCGGGCCGGATCGGCTGCCGCCCGGGCCGCATAGCCGGCGGCCACGCGCTCGAAGAACGGCAGGGACTGCGATTCGAACCGGTCCGGACTGCGGGCGCCGGTCAGCCGGGCGGCTGCGATGTCCGGGGGAAGGTCGAACCAGAGGGTCAGGTCGGGCTGGCGCAACACGGCGACTGCGGACACGGGCGCATCCCCTGCTTCGATGCCTTGCACCCAGCGCTCCAGCATCCGCAGCACCTCCAGGTCGAAGCCGCGGCCTCCCCCCTGGTAGGCGAAGCTGGCATCGGTGAACCGGTCGCACAGCACCAGGTCGCCTCGCGCCAGCGCGGGTTCGATGACCTGGCGGAGATGGTCGCGTCGGGCGGCGAAGACCAGGAGCGCTTCGGTCAAGGGGTCCATCGCGTCCTGAAGGACGAGGGCACGCAGCTTTTCGGCCAGGGGCGTGCCGCCGGGTTCGCGCGTCAGCACGACGGCCCTGCCCTGCGCCCGGAACGCCTCGGCCATGCGGCCGATGTGGGTGCTTTTGCCAGCGCCGTCGATGCCTTCGAAGCTGATGAAACGCGGAGCGGCCCGGTCCGTGGAGGCAGGGGATAGAGAAACAGAAGCGTGGGAAGCGGGCATAAGCGGATCAGCGTCCCCGGATGTAGCGGTCGACCGCCTTGTTGTGCTCGTCGAGCGAGGGACTGAAATGGCTGGTGCCGTCGCCGCGGGACACGAAGTACAGCGCCTGCGTCGGCGCAGGGCGTACCGCGGCCAGCAATGCGGCCTTGCCCGGCATGGCGATCGGCGTGGGCGGCAGGCCGACCCGGGTATAGGTGTTCCAGGGGGTGTCGGCCTGCAGGTCCTTCTTGCGCAGGCGGCCGTCGTAGGCGGCTCCCATGCCGTAGATGACGCTGGGGTCGGTCTGCAGCATCATGCCGGCGCGCAGCCGGTTGACGAAGACGCCGGCCACCAGGGCGCGATCGGCCTCGGCACCGGTTTCCTTCTCGACGATGCTCGCCAGCACCAGCGCCTCGCGCGGCGATTTCAGCGGCGTGTCGGGTGTCCGCTGCGCCCAGGCGGCGTCCAGCCGACGATCCATGGCGCGCAGCGCGCGCTGGAGCACGGCCAGGTCGCTACTGCCTTTCGAATAGGTGTAGGTGTCGGGGAAGAAGCTGCCTTCGGCCGGCGCCGTGGCCCGGTCCAGCGCAGCCATCACGGCCTGGTCGGTCAGGCCCTGGGTGGCGGGCCGCAGCTGGTCGGCCTTGGCCAACGCCTCACGGACCTGCCGGAAATTCCACCCTTCGACGAGCGTGACCGCGCGAAGCGCCTCCTCCCCGCGGACCAGCTTCTGCAGCAGGCTGCGCGGGGTGGTGCTCCGGTCGAGTTCGTAACTGCCGGCGCGGATCTGCCGGTCCTGACCCGACAGGCGGAACCAGGCGTAGAGCACCCGGGGATCGACCTGGACACCGGTCGCGGCCACGGCATTCGCCACGCCACGCGGCGTGGTGCCGGGGTCGATGGACAGGTCCACCGTGTCCGATCGCAGCGGCAACGGCGCATGCAACCACCAGGCGGCGAAACCGCCTCCTGCCACCGCCAGCACCAGAACCGTCATCACCAGCCGTCGCAGGAATTTCACGCAGTCCGCTCTCGTTGTCGAAAATTCAAAAAATGGACCGGGGATGATAATTCAGCGATGCAATCCACCATCTTCGAAGGCACCGTTCCCCTGACCCACCTGGGCGTGATCCGCGTCCAGGGCGCGGATGCAGCCAGTTTCCTGCAGGGCCAGCTGACCAACGACATCGCCCTGCTGCGCGACGACGAGGCGCGTCTGGCCGCCTACCTGTCGGCCAAGGGCCGCATGCAGGCCACCTTCGTGGCGATCCGTACCGCGCCCGAGGAGGTGCTGCTGGCGACCCACCGCGATCTGGTGGCACCGACCGTCAAGCGGCTGTCGATGTTCGTGCTGCGTGCGAAAGCCAGGCTGACCGACGCCACGGCCGAATACCTCCTGCTGGGCGCCATGGGCGAGGCGGCGGCACGCATGCTGGGCGCTGCCGCCATTCCTTGGCGCCGCCAAGAGGTGGGCGGCGGCCAGGCCATCGCGCTGCATCCCGCTGCGGGCCACCCCCGTGCGCTGTGGATCGCCCCGGCGGGCACGCCGTTGCCGGAGAGCGCGCCCCTATCGCCTGCGGTCTGGCTCTGGGGCGAAGTACGCAGCGGTGTCGCGACCCTGTCCGCACCGGTGGTCGATGCCTTCGTGCCGCAGATGCTGAATTACGAATCGGTGGGCGGAGTCAGTTTCAAGAAGGGCTGCTACCCCGGCCAGGAGGTGGTGGCACGCAGCCAGTTCCGCGGAACGCTCAAGCGCCGGGCCTACCTGGTGCATGCGGCAGCCGCGCCCGAAGGCATCACCGCGGGCGATGCGGTGTTCCACACGTCGGATGCGGAGCAACCCACCGGCACCGTGGTGCAGGCGGCTCCGGCGCCGGAAGGCGGCTGGGACGTCCTCGTCTCGATGCAGGTGGCGTCTGCCCAACCCGGTGGCACCCTCTCCGTCCGAGCGCCGGACGGGCCGCGCCTGCAGTTGCTGGATCTGCCCTACGAACTGGCGCAGGACATCTGAGGCGTTCACCCGGCCGCGCGCTGGGCGGCCGGACGCAATTCCAACGCCATGGCGATGTGCGGAATGCCCGCCTCCTCGAAGATCTCGCCCTGGGGCAGGAAGCCCCTGCGCAGGTAGAAATCCCCGGCGCGGCACTGGGCGTGCAGTTCGATCCGTGCATCGCCGCGCCGGCGTGCCGCCTCGACCAGCGCATCGAGCATCTGCCACCCCAGCCCCTGCCCCCGGTGCGAAGCGAGGACGGCCATGCGCCCGATCTTCGCCACGGCTCCTCCCAGGACGTGATCGTTTTCGGCCGGTAGGAGCCGTCCGGTGGCGACCGGCTCGCCCTTCTCTCCGCAGATCACCGCATGCAGCGAGAATGCGTCCGCAGCGTCCATTTCCAGAGGGGCCGGAACGCCCTGCTCGCGCACGAATACTTCGGTGCGCACCGGTGTGGCCAGCTGGCGCAGTTGCCGCCACGTGCCGAGCTGCAGCCCGGGCGTGCCATGGGCACGCGTGGCAGCAGCGGTCGCCTCCGGCCGCAAGGCCCGGCGCATGGCAGCGGCCGCGTCCGCATGGCCGCGCAGGGCCTCGGGCACCGCCCGGCCCATCTTGAAGAACTCGTGCGCGACGCCCCGGTAGATTTCCAGGTCCACCGGCACGCCGGCCGCGCGCAGTTTGTCACCGTAGGCGATGGCGGCATCCCGTACCGGGTCCGATTCCGCCAAGCCGATCCAGGCGGGCGCAACCCCCTCGACATCGTCGGCCAGCAACGGCGCGAAACGCCAATCGTCCCGCCTGTCGGCGTCGGGCAGGTACAGGCTGAAGAACCAGTCGATCAAGGTTTCGGACAGCACCGGTCCCTGGGCATACCGCCGATGGCTGGGCGTGTCCTGGCGCGCGCCGCATCCGGGATAGATCAGCAGCTGCAGTGCGAGCCCGATTCCGGCATCGCGCGCCAGGATCGCGGTGACGGCAGCCAGCGTGCCGCCTGCGCTATCGCCCCCGACCGCGAGCCGGCCGGCATCGAGGCCGAGCCGAAGATCGGCATGGGCCCAGAGCCAGACCAGCGCATCCCAGGCATCTTCCACTGCTGCAGGAAACCGATGTTCCGGCGCCAGTCGGTAGTCGATCGACACCACGGCACAGCCGGAGCGGCGCGCCAGTTCCCGGCACAAGGTGTCATGGGTGTCGATGCTGCCGACGGTGAATCCGCCGCCATGGAAATACACAAGGATCGGCAACCGCTCGAACGATGGGGCGTAGAGCCGGGCCGGGATCAACCGGTCGCCTTTGCCCGCCATCAGGAAATCTTCCGCACGTTGCAGCGCCGGACGCGAAATATCGAGCACCCCTGCCCCGGCGGCATAGGCGGCTCGGGCTTCGACGGGGGACAGGCTGTGGAGCGGTGGCCGGCCCGCCCGCGCCATGCGCTCGACGACGCTGCGCATGACCGGAGTGAGTTCCGCCAGCACGTCGGCAGGCATGGGGGCTTCTTGGGGAGAGGAAGAATGGGACAACGTGCTACGAGGAAAAATCTGCAGACTGCGCAGGATTGAAAAGAACGGAAGCGATCGAAATGATTCCGCAGGGTTCAAAAGAAGAGCGCCGCCTCGCTGCCAGCGGTCCACTCCGCCGGGGCACTGCCCAGCACGGTGTCCGTGTCCAGGCCCAGGGCCAGTCCGGCGATGTCGGGGAAACTGGTCGAAAGCGCTGTCCCGTCCAAACCGCTCTCCTTCGCACGGATTCGCCATCCGGCCAGATGCAGCACCGCGGCCATCGGTTCGCAATCGGCGCTGTCGAGCGGGTGGTTCTGGTCGTGAATGGCTGCCACGAGCGCATCGGGAAAATGCCAATTGCGCGCGAATCCCGCACCCACCTCCGCGAAGGTGTAGCCCAGCTCGCGGGCCTCCAGCCGTGGCCGTCGAAGATCGAACACGCCGGCTGCGGCGTTCAAGGTCAGCATGGTGTGCGGCATGCCGGAGTACATCACCAGTTCGCCCACGGCATGCACCAGTCCTGCGGTGAAAGTCACCCCGCCCGATTGACCGCATGCGCTGGCTAGCGCGCGGGACATCTTGGCGACGTCCAGGCTGCATCGCCAGAACTGCAGCATGTCCATTCCAGGGATGGAGCCGAACGACCCGGCCAATGTCGCCACCATGACTAGGGAACGCACGTGACTCAACCCGAGCAAAGCCAGTGCTTCCGATACGCTACTGACCTGGGTCGAGCGACTGAAAATCGCGGCATTCGATAGTCTCAGCAGCCGTACGACCAGTCCGGGATCCTGACTGATCAGCTGGTTGATGCGCCGCAGGTCGGGCTCGCCCTGGTCCAGCTCAGCCAGCAACTGCGCGACAACGCGTGGCATGCTGGGTAGCGCAGTAGGAGATGCCAAGAGTTCGTCTAGATCCATATTCCGTGCGATTTTGTGCCAGATTGTCAATTTCCTTTATTTGCTTTTTTTGAGAACTCACCTAGTTTTTGACGTAACTTACTTAAAAGTATTCTAAGAATGATGGATGCTTCAAAAGGCTCTCAACTTGCGGGAGAAAGGTCATGCCGCGTGATCGGATATCCACGGTCGCTGTAGTGTTTCCAACGCAATCTGGCGGAATGGCGATCGGTCTGATCGTCCAGGGCAACGATCTCTACCATGCGTTCGAACTGCCCGAATCCAACAGGCACGGTATCACCCAAGTTGATCAGCAGGTTTCGGTGAAGCAACGGAACATCCAAGTCTTGCGCCAGGAGGACGGGTGACGCGGCGACCACGGATGGCATGGCGTTCGCGCTGCAGTGCGCCAGGAATTCGGTAGGCGAAAAAGACCAGAGCGACTGGTCGAATTGCGCCAGCCGCTCCTCCGTGCCGATGACCACCGCGCGGTGTCCTTGTCCCAGCGCCTTGCGAACCACACGGCAAGCGTGCAGCAACCGGTCCGGCACATTGAAGTGGAATGCGATCTCTGTCACGGCTTCAGAAAGGCGGCATGGAAGCGCATCATCGCTTGACGGGTTTGGCCAAC
>JAKOND010000103.1 GCA_022702125.1 Burkholderiaceae bacterium | reverse complement strand
CGCCGCCCTGCGCGCCGCCGGCGTCCAGCTGCGCGACACCGCCTCCTTCGGCCTGGCCGGCCATGTCCGCGTCTCGGTGCAGCGCCCGGTCGCGCAGGACGCGCTGCGCGACGCGTGGCTCGCGGCGTACCGGACCCGGTGAGCGCCGACGACTCGATTTCACACTCCAAGCTACAGGGACCAGGAAACGCCATGCTGATCAAGACCGCCCATGACCGGTCGCGCGATATCGACGCCCTCACCGCGCTGCTGTCCCATCCGGCCGCATCGCCACGGGCGCGTCAGGACATCGACCTGGAGATCCGGAAGATCCGCGCCGGTGCGCGTGGCGAAGCCGAGGCCGCCTACGAGATCGATTTCGACCACGGCGCGTCCACCAACTGGGCGGTGCTGCACGATCTGCGGCTCGAACATCAAGGCCGCGTCGCGCAGATCGACCACCTGCTGATCAATCGGTGCCTCGACATCTGGGTCTGCGAGTCCAAGCATTTCCAGCAGGGCGTCGCGATCAACGACCATGGGGAGTTCACCACCTTCTACGGCAACCGGAGCGTCGGCATCCCTTCGCCGCTGGAGCAGAACCGCAAACACCTGGAAGTGCTGCGGGCGGTGCTCGCCAGCAGCCTGGTCCAATTGCCGACACGGCTCGGCTTGGCGATCCGCCCTGCGCTGCACAGCGTGGTGCTGGTCAGCAAGGGCGCGCGCATCACCCGTCCCAAGAAGGCGGTGCCCGGCGTCGACTCCGTGGTCAAGAGCGACCAGCTGCGCGAGCTGATCGACCGCCGCGCGGAAGGCAGCTCGGCCTTCGGCGCCTTGGTGTCGGCCGCCAAGCTCGTGGCGCCGGACACGCTGGATACCTTCGCGCGCCAGCTCGCCGGCCTGCACCGGCCCATGTCGTTCGACTGGGCGGCGAAGTTCGGGATCGCCCAGGCGGCGCAGCGCGCGTCCGTCGCGCCAGCGCCGGCCCGGCCCTCCGATTGCGCGCCAAGCGTGGCCGGGCCGGTATCGCCCGGCACCGCGCCGGCACCCGCCGATGCTCCGCCCCGATGGACGCGGGCCGATCCTGACGCGGCGGGCGCGGGAGCCCCGGCCGCGCCAGCGCCGGCGCCGAAGCCCGTACCCGCCCCCATCTCGGTTCCTGCGCCCGTTCCTGCCGCCGTCCCTTCGGTGGCTCGGCAGCAACTGCGGACGCCGGCCACTCCGGCATCCGGGCGATCCATGCCTTCCCGTGACTCGGCGCCCGTCCCCGCCGCACTGCCTGTCGATTCCAAGACGGACGGCGCGGAACCCGCCGACGACGGCATCGACCGACTCTCCACCTCGAAGCTCGGCGCGAAACTCGGGGCCCGCAACGCCGCGGAGATGATCGACCGGCTGTCGCAGGCAGGCTACCTGCTGCGTACCGATGCCGGCCCGGTGCTCACCGACAAGGCCAAGGCTTGCGGGGCGGTCTTCGTCGAGAAGAGCCGCTACGGTCCGTATTTCCTATGGCCGGCGGACCTCAAGCCATGACCCGCGGATCCGGAACGTGGATGCGCCCATGACCGCCCGCTGCGTCATGGTGCTCGGCACCACCAGCGGCGCCGGCAAGAGCTGGCTCGCCACCGCGCTGTGCCGCTGGTATGCGCGGCAGGGCCTGCGGGTGGCGCCGTTCAAGGCGCAGAACATGAGCAACAACGCCCGGGTCGTCGGCGGGCCGGAGGCGGGCGCCGCCGATCCCGGCGCGGACGCAGCGAAGGGCGCGGAGGGCGTCGCACCGGGCGGCGAGATCGGCAGCGCGCAGTACTTCCAGGCGCTGGCGGCGCGCGCCGTGCCCGAGGTGCGGATGAACCCGCTCCTGCTCAAGCCCGAGGCCGACACCCGCAGCCAGGTGGTGCTGATGGGGCGGGTCGATGCCGCGCTCTCGCGCATGCCCTGGCGCGAGCGCAGCGCGCACGTCTGGCCGCAGGTGGCCGCCGCGCTCGACGCGCTGCGCGCCGACCACGACGTGGTGGTGATCGAGGGCGCGGGCTCGCCGGCCGAGATCAACCTGCGCGACAGCGACATCGTCAACCTGCGCATCGCGCGGCACGCGGACGCGGCCTGCCTGCTGGTCAGCGACATCGACCGGGGCGGCGCCTTCGCCCACCTCTACGGCACCTGGGCGTTGCTGGCGCCGGCCTAACGGGCGCTGCTGCGCGGCTTCGTCCTGAACCGCTTCCGGGGCGACGCCGCGCTGCTGGCCCCGGCGCCCGCGATGCTGCGCGACCTGACCGGCGTGCCCACCGTCGCCACCCTGCCGATGTGGCGCCAGCACGGCCTGCCCGAGGAGGACGGCGTGTTCGACGACCGCGCCACCGGCGGCGCGGCGGGCGCGGTGCATACCACCGTCGCGGTCGTCGCATGGCCGCGCATCAGCAACCTCGACGAATTCCAGCCGCTCAAGAACGTGCCGGGCCTGCGCCTGCTGTGGGCGCGCACGCCGGCCGAGCTGCACGGCGCCGACTGGATCGTGCTGCCCGGCTCCAAGCAGACCAGCGCCGACCTGGCCTGGCTGCGCGCCCAGGGCCTGGACCGCGCGGTGGCGCGGCACGCGGCCCAGGGCGGCCGGGTGCTGGGCGTCTGCGGCGGGCTGCAGGTGCTGGGCGAGGCGCTGATCGATCCGCACGGCATCGACGGCAACGCCCCCGGCCTCGGCCTGCTGCCGCTGGTCACCGTGTTCGACGCCGACAAGTCGGTGCGGCGCACCGCCAGCCGCTTCGGTCCGGTGCAAGGCCCCTGGGCCGCGCTGTCCGGCGTGCCGGTGGCCGGCTACGAGATCCACCACGGCCGCACCGCGCCGCACGCCGCGATGGCCGCCGCCGGCGACCTCGCCCGGCCGGTGCTGCCCGGCGGCCTGGGCTGGCAGAACGCGGCGGGCAACGTCCTGGGCGTCTACCTGCACGGCCTGTTCGAGGACGCGGCGGTGCTGCACGCCCTGTTCGGCGCCCGCGCCCCGACGCTCGACGCCGTGTTCGACGGCCTGGCCGATTTCGTCGACCGGCACTTCGAGCCCGGCGTGCTGCAGGGGCTGCTGGACCCGGCGCCCGGTGCCGCGGCAGCGGAGCCGGCCGTGTGACGTTCCCGAACCCCTTCCGCGAGCCCCCGCCCGTGCGGGACCGCATTCACCGACCCCGATGACTTCCATGACCCCTGCCATGCCCTCGACCGCACCGGCGACCGCGCCGGTCGCGACGGACCGCGCGCCGTCCCGCACTCCCGATCCGCAACCGCCGGAATCCTTCCTGCCCGACGTGCCCGACATCGCCGACGCCGCCCGCGACGCCGCGCTGCGCCACCGGATCGACAACAAGACCAAGCCGCCCGGGTCGCTGGGCCGGCTGGAGGCGCTGGCGCTGCGCATCGGCGCCGTCCTGGACAGCGGCGCGCCGGTGCTGCGCGATCCGCAGCTCGTGGTCTGCGCGGCCGACCACGGCCTGGCGGCGCAGGGCGTATCGGCCTATCCGGCCGACGTCACCTGGCAGATGGTGGGCAATTTCCTGGCCGGCGGCGCGGCGGTCAGCGTGCTGGCGCGGCAGCACGGCATCGCGCTGACGGTGGCCGACTGCGGCGTGCGCCGTCCCTTCCCCGCGCCGGCGCCGTCCGCCGACCCGCGGGCGCCCCGGCTGGTCGATTGCCGCATCGCCGCCGGCACCGCCGACAGCCTGCGCCAGCCGGCGATGACCGCCGCGCAGTGCGCCCAGGCCATCGGCCACGGCATCGACCTGGTGCGCGGCCTGCCCGGCAACGCGGTGCTGCTCGGCGAGATGGGCATCGGCAACACCTCGGCCGCCGCGCTGCTGCTGGCGCGGCTGGCCGGCCTGCCGGCGGCCGACTGCGCGGGCGCCGGCACCGGGCTGGACGCCGACGGCCTGGCGCGCAAGGTCGCGGTGCTGGAGCGGGTGCTGGCGCGCCATCCCGACGCGCGCACGCCGCTGGAGGCGCTGGCGGCGTTCGGCGGCTTCGAGATCGCGGCCCTGGTCGGCATCGTGCTGCAGGCCGCGAGCGAGCGGCGGGTGGTGGTGGTCGACGGCTTCATCACCACCGCCGCGGTGCTGGTGGCCCATGCGCTGCGCCCGGCGGTGCTGCAGCGCTGCGTGTTCTCGCACCGCTCCGGCGAGCGCGGCCATGCCGCCATGCTGGCCCGCCTGGGCGCCGAGCCGCTGCTCGACCTGGGCCTGCGGCTGGGCGAGGGCTCGGGCGCGGCGCTGGCGTGGCCGCTGCTGCGGTCGGCCTGCGCGGTGCTGGCCGAGATGGCGAGCTTCGAGGACGCGGGCGTGTCGCGCGGTTGAAGGCGCCGGCGCACACCCGGTCGGTTCCGCTCAATCGGCTTTGATGCCGCGGGCACGGACCAAGGCGCCGGCGCGGGCCGTTTCCTCCCGCACGAAACGGTCGAACGCCTCGGGCGAGGTGCCGACGGGTTCGAGGCCGAACTGCAGCAGCTTCTGCCGCACCTCGGGGTGGGCGACGGCCGCCTGCACGGCGGCGCCGAGCTTCTGCACGATGTCCGTCGGCGTGCCCTTCGGCAGGAAGACGCCGTTCCACTCGACGACCTGGTAGCCCGGCAGGCCGGATTCGGCGAGCGTGGGCGTATCGGGCAATCCCGCGATGCGCCGGGCCGAGCTCACCGCCAGGGCGCGCAGCTTGCCGCCTTTCACATAGCCCAGCGTGGAGGCGGCATTGCCGAAGTAGGCCGACACCTGCCCGCCCATCACGTCGGTCAGCGCGGGCGCGCCGCCCTTGTAGGGCACGTGCACCAGGTCGATTCGGGCCTGCTCGTTCAGGGCTTCGCCCGCCAGGTGCGACCCGGAGCCGCCGCCGGCCGACGCGAAGGTCAGCTTGCCGGGGTTGCTGCGGGCATGGTCGAGGAATTCGGCGACCGTCCGGTAGGGCGCGCCGGCGTTCACCACCAGGATCTGCGGGGCGGTGACCACCAGGGACACCGGGACGAAATCCTTCGCGGCGTCGAAGGGCAGCTTGCGCAGCGCGGGGTTCACCGAGAAGGCCGAAGCGTCGTAGAGCACGGTGTAGCCGTCGGGCGCGGCCTTGGCGACGGTGTCCTCGCCGAGCACGCCGCCGGCGCCGGGTTTGTTCTCGATGACGACCTGCTGGCCGAGCGCGGTGCCCAGCTGCTGCGCGACGACGCGTGCGGTGTTGTCGGCCCCGCCACCCGCCGCGTAGGGCACCACCATGCGGATCGGCTTCTCGGGCCACGCCGCCTGGGCGAGCAGCGGCAGGCAGGCCGCGCAGGCGGCGATGCGGCGGGCGACGGATGTCAGGGCGCGGTGCTGCGGCATGCGGATGTCTCCTCGGGTCGTCGTGGTGGAAAGTCGTAGAGGCGCGCCGGGTTCTCGACCAGGATCCGGTGCCGCACCGCGGGATCGGGCGCCCAGCGGGCCAGCAGGTCGAACAGCGCGGCGTCGTCGGGCGCGGACCCGACCTCGGTCGGATGCGGCCAGTCGCTGCCCCAGACCATGCGGTCGGGCGCGGCCGCGATCCAGGCCTGCGCCAGGTCGACGGTGTCGGCGTAGCCGCCCGCGGCACCGTCCTTCGAATCCAGGTAGGCGCCCGACAGCTTGATCCAGGTGCGGCCGTTGCCGAGCAGTCCGCGCACGATGCCGAAGGCGCCGTGCGCCCGCGGATCGGGCTGGGGCAGGCGCGCCAGGTGATCCATCACCACCGTGCCGGGCAATCGCGCGAGCAGGGCGGCGTGCGCGACGATCTGGTCGGCGCTCCAGTGCAGCTGCACGTGCCAGCCGAGCGCGCGGACCCGGTGCGCCAGCGGCTCGACCATCGAGAAGTCGGTCGCCGCATGGATCGCGGTGTGGAGCGAGAACCGGATCCCGCGGATGCCGCCCGCGTGCAGCGACCGCAGCTCCGCATCGCTCGCCTCCGGCCGCACCACCGCCACGCCGCGCGCCCGGTCGGTGCCGATCGCGCGGATGGCGGCGAGCGTCGCCCGGTTGTCGGTGCCGTGCGCGCGCGGCTGCACGACGACGACGCGCTGGGTGCCGATCCGCTCCTGCAGGAGCCGGTAGTCGTCGATGGTGGCGCGGTCGGGCAGGGGGGCGGCGCCGAACGCCGGGAAGCGCGGGTCGTAGGCGTGGATATGGGCATCGCAGGCGGCGTCCGGGGCGGCCGTGGCGGGCCGCCGGGTGCCTGCGCTGTGGGGAACGGCCTGCGGCGCGCTGCGCATGGCTCAGCGGTCGGCCGCGCCCGGCGCACCACGGGCCGCGAGCACCGCCCGCGTGTGCTGCCCGAGCGTGGGCGCGGCGAAGGGCGCCGGTCCCGGCGTCCGGCCGAAGGCCACCGGCCGGGTGAAGCCGCGGTAGGAACCCAGCGTGGGATGGTCGAAGTCCGCCACCAGGCCCTCGGCCCGCACCTGCGGATGGTCGAACATGTCCTCCACCGCGCGCGCGGCGGCGCAGGGAACCTCCTCGCCGAACCAGGCCTCCCAGTCGAGCGCGCTGCGCGCGGCCAGCGCGGCGCGCAGCCGGGGCACGATCTCGTCGGCATGCCGCGCGCGCTTGCGGACCGAGTCGTAGCGCTCGTCCGCCGCCAGTTCGGGCAGGCCGACCTTCTCGCACAGCGCCCGCCAGAAATGCGGCGTGTTGGCCGAGAGGTAGAGATGGCCGTCGCCGGTCGGATGGAGGCCGGTGATGCCGCCCGAGCGCATGTCGCGCCCCACGTCCCGCGGCTCGCCCTCGGCCCAGACCAGGCGGGCCGATTGCATCGCCAGCGCCGAGCGCAGCAGCGACACGCCCACGTACTGGCCCTGGCCGCTCTTCTCGCGCTCGTACAGGGCCGAGGCCACGCCGGCCGCCACCAGCGCGGCGGCGTAGTAGTCGACCACCGAGCCGTAGAGGATCTCCGGCGGCCCGTCCGGCTTGCCCTGCAGGGCGCACATGCCGGTCATGGTCTGGAGCACCTGGTCGTAGCCGGCCTTCTGCCGCAGCGGCCCGGTCTCGCCGTAGCCGGTGACGGCGCAGTAGACCAGGCGCGGGTTGAGGGCCCGGAGCTGCTCGTAGGCGATGCCCAGGCGCGGCGGCACGTCGGGCCGGAAGTTGTGCACCAGCACGTCGGCGGTCCGCACCAGGTCCCGCAGCGCCGCCAGGTCCTCGGGCCGCTTCAGGTCGAGCACCACGCCCAGCTTGCTGCGGTTGACGCCGAGGAAGGCCCGGCTCTCGGCCTCCAGGCTCGACGGGTACTTGCGCAGGTTGTCGCCGGCCGGCGGCTCGATCTTGACGACCTCGGCGCCCTGGTCCGCCAGCAGCGAGCAGCCGTACGGCCCGGCGATGTAGGCGCTCAGGTCGAGCACGCGCAGGCCGCTCAGCGGGCCGGCCGGGCCGCCGCGCGCCGGCAGCGGCGGTGCGGATTCGTGGGGGGCGTCGGGGGCCATGGACGGTTTCCTCATTCGGCGGTGATGTTCTGCTGCCGGGCCAGCGCGGTCCAGCGCTGCACGTCCTCGGCGATGACGGCGCCGAACTGCGCGGGCGAGATCGGCGCGGCGATGGCGCCCTCGCGCAGGAAGTTGGCGGCGACCGCGGGCCTGGCGAGGATCTGGTTGACCGTCGCGTTGAGCTTGGCGACCACCTCGGGCGGCGTGCCGGCAGGCGCCAGCAATCCCCACCACAGCTCGAACTCGTAGCCCGGCACGGCGGTGGCCATCGGCGGGAGGTCCGGCGCGATCGGGCTGGGCTTGAGGCTGGTGATGCCCACCGCGCGCAGCTTGCCCGCGCGCACCATCGGCAGCAGCGACGGGCCGCTGGAGATCAGCAATTGCGTCTGGTTGCCGATCAGGTCGGTCACCGCCGGACCCATGCCCTTGTAGGGGATGTGCGTGATCTGCAGGTCGCCGACCCGGGCCTTGAGCAGCTCGGTGCTGAACTGGTTGACGCTGCCCGTCCCCGAGGAGGCGTAGTTGTACTGGCCCGGCCTGGCCTTGATGGCCGCGATCAGCTCGGCCGGCGTCCGGGCCGGGAAGTCGTTGTTGACCGCGACGATGAACGGCCCCTTGGCGAACATCGCGACCGGCGCGAAGCTCTTGACGGGGTCGAAGGGCAGCCTGGACTGGATCGCCGCGTTGGTCGTCATGCTCGACGACACGGCCACCAGCGTGTAACCGTCGGGCGCGGCCCGGGCCACCTGGCCGGTGCCGGTGTTGCCACTGGCGCCCGGCCGGTTGTCGATGATCACGGGCTGCCCGAGCCGGTCGCCCAGTTCCTTGGCGACCTGGCGCGCGAAGGTGTCGTTGGAGCCGCCGGCCGGATAGGGCACGACGACCGTGATGGTCTTGGATGGATAGGTGCCCTGCGCCAGGGCGACGCCGGCCGGCCAGGCGCCGCAGAGCGCCAGGATCGCGCTCGCCGAGGCATGCCGCAGGAAGGTGGGGGAAAGGCTGTTCATGGGTGTCGGCTCCGGTTGTCTCTGGTTGTCTTTGCTTGTCATCGGGGATTCGAGAGGGGGGACGCGGCGTTTCTCAGGGCGGCAGCAATCCCAGGCCACGGGCGCTGGCGACGATCGCGCGGGCGCGGAGCACGAAGGGCAGATCGATCATCCGGCCGTCGACGACATAGGCGCCGACCCCCTGGGCATCGGCCTCGCGCGTGGCCTCGACCACCTTCAGCGCATGGGCGATCTCGGCCTCGGTCGGACGGAAGACGTCATTGGCGATCGCCACCTGGCTCGGATGGATGCAGGTCTTGCCCAGGAAGCCGAGGTCGCGCGCGAGTTCGGCCTCGGCGCGGAAGCCCTCGATGTCGCGGATGTCCGCGAAGGCGCCGTCGTAGGCATAGACCCCGGCCTCGGCCGCGGCCATGCGCACCGCGAACATGGCCTGCCGGATCGCCGACGGCTCGCGCCGCGAGATGCCCAGCGGCTCGAACAGGTCGCCCAGTCCGAGCTGCAGCCCGACCACGCGCGGATGCGACCGCGCCAGCTCGACCGCCGTGCGCAGGGCGCCGGGCGTCTCGATGTTGAGCAGCAGGCCGACCGGCACCGCGACGCGGTTGGCCCGCTCCGCGCGTTCGATCGAGGCCACGGCGGCCCGCACGTGGTCGGCGCTCTCGGGCTTCGGGAGATTCAGCACATCCACGCCCGGGTGCACGACGCAGCGCACGTCGGCCTCGAAGTGCGGCGTGTCCATGGCATTGACGCGCACGATGATCGTCTGCCCGCTGGCGACGACGCCCCCCGCGCGCAGGAACTCCCCGAGGATGCCCCGGGCCTCGTCCTTGCGCGACTCCGCGACGGCATCCTCCAGGTCGAAGGAGACGGCATCCGCGGCGCTGGCGAGCGACTTGGCGAACAGTTCGGCGCGCGAGCCCGGAACGAAGAGTTTGCTTTTCATGCGGGCAGTATCCGTGGCGCCCGGACCTCAACGAACACATCGTTTCTATGATCAGATGATAGAAAATGTGTGGTCATGGAAACCGAATACCTGCACAGTTTCCTGTTGGTCGTCGAGTCGGGCTCGATGTCCGAGGCCGCCCGCCGACTCAACCTGACGCCCGCCGCCATCGCGCAGCAGATGCGGACCCTCGAGCGCGAACTGGGCACCGGCCTGCTCGCCCGCGCCGGCCGCACCGTGCAGCCCACCGCCGCCGGTCATCTGCTGGCGCAGCGTGCCAGGGCGGTGGTGCGCGAGGTGGGCGATCTCAAGGTCCTCCTGGGCGCCGACCTGGCCGGCCGCGAGCTCACCATCGGCTCCATCAACACCGCCCTGCACAGCCTGCTGCCCGACATCCTGGCGCATTTCGTCCGCACGCACGGGAGCGTCAGGACCTTCCTGCATGCGGGCACCACGGCCACGCTCTACAAGGCCGTGCAGCAGGGCGAGCTCGACGCCGCCGTGTGTCTCTATCCGCCCTTCGCACTGGCCAAGACCTTCGGCTGGACATTGCTGCGCGAGGAGCCGCTGGTGCTGCTGGTGCCGCGCCGCCACGCGAAGTGCGATCCGCACGAGTTGCTGCGTGGCTCGCCGCTGATCCGCTACGACCGCAGCCTGGGTGGCGGCAAGCAGGCCGACCGCTACCTGCGCGCCGCGGGCATCGTGCCGCAGGAACGCTTCGAATTGAGCTCGCTGCTGGCCATCGCGATGATGGTGGATCGCGGACTCGGGGTCTCGCTGGTGCCCGACATCGCATCGCCCCTGCTCGACGGCCAGGACGTCGCCAAGATCGCCTTGCCCCTGCCCTCCGATCCACGGCGATTCGGCGTGCTGTGGCTGCGCGGATCGGCCCGCCTGGCGCTGATCGAGGGCTTCGTGGACAGCGCGGAAGCGGTCGTCGCGGCGAAAGCGGCACACTGACGGCGTCGACATTCCACCCCGAAACAAGACCCGGCATCCTCATGTCTCGTATGCGATACACCCCATTGCCGCTCGATGAATCGGCCCGTCTCGCCTCGTTGGCGGAGTACGACCTCAAGGCGGACGACAGCGAATTGCGGCTGGATGCCATCGTCCAGCTGGCATCGAGATTGTTCGACGTGCCGATCGCCCTGGTTTCCATCGTCGAGCGCGAGCGCCAGTTCTTCTCGGCCCGAACGGGCCTGGATGTCTGCGAGACGGGGCGCGACGTGGCGTTCTGCGCCCACGCGCTGGAGCTCGACGACATCCTGGTCGTCGCCGATGCCAAGCTGGATCCGCGTTTCGCCCACAACCCATTCGTGCTGGGCCCCCCCTTCATACGCTTCTATGCGGGCATGCCGCTGGTCACGCCCGGTGGGCATGTGCTGGGCACGCTGTGCATCCTCGATCACCGCCCCCGCCATGGCCTGTCGACGCAGGATCGCGAGCACCTGAAGGCCCTGGCGAGCCTGGTGCTCGACAAGCTCGAGGTCCGTCGGCTGGCCGTCGCGCATCGCGCGGGCCAGACCCGCTTCGAGCAGATCGCCGCCACCTCGCCCGACGGGATCATCTGTGCCGACCACGAGGGTCGCATCACGTTCTGGAACTCGGCCTGCGAGCGGCTGTTCGGCTTCGAGGCGACGCACGCGGTCGGCTCGAGCATCGATCTGATCGTGCCGCCGCGGATGCGCGGCAGCCACGGCGCCGGCCTGCAGCGGGTCGTGGCCGGGGGTGCTCCGCGTCTGGTGGGAAGCACGGTCGGGCTGGATGCGCGCCACCAGGACGGCCGGGAGTTCCCGATCGAGTTGTCGCTGTCCGCGTGGAAGGAGGATGGCCAGGCCAGCTTCGGCGCCATCATCCGCGACATGACCACCCGCCGGGCCGACGAGGAGCGACTGTTCCAGCTCGCCCACATCGACAGTCTCTCGGGCCTGCCCAACCGCGGCGTGCTGCTCGGCCGGGTCGCCGAATGCCTGGATCGCCAGGAGCCGTTCGCATTGATGATGCTCGATCTCGATGGCTTCAAGGACGTCAACGACACGCTGGGCCACCGCGCCGGCGATCAGGTGGTCAAGGAGGTCGCCGCGCGACTGCTGTCGTGCGCCCGGCCGATCGATACCGTGGCTCGCCTGGGCGGCGACGAATTCGCCATCCTGATGCCGGGCGAGACGATCCTGAGCCGGATCGAGCATGGCGCGCAGTGCATGCTCAAGGCCATCGCCTCGCCCCAGGCCATCGATGCCCATCCGACCCACGTCACGGCGAGCATCGGGATCGCGGTGCATCCCGGCGATGGCGCCGACGTGGGCGATCTGCTGTCGGCGGCGGACCTGGCGATGTACGAAGCCAAGGCGCAGGGTCGCAACCGCGTGCGCTTCTTCAACACGCGGCTGAGGGACAAGGTCGTGACGCGACGCGCGCTGGAAGGCGAGCTCCGGCGCGCCCTCGAGCACCAGGAATTCGAATTGTTCTACCAGCCGCAGATCCGCGTGGCCGATCAGGCCCTGGTGGGTCTGGAGGCACTGCTGCGCTGGCGGCATCCGACCGAGGGTCTGCTGACGCCGGTCCGGTTCATCGCCGCCATCGAATCGGGCGCCTGCGCGGCCGAGGTCGGGCAGTGGGTGCTGGCGACGGCCTGCGCCTACGCGGTGGAGCTGCGCAAGGTGCTGCCCGACCTGGTCATGGGCGTCAACCTCTTCGGCGCCCAGTTCCAGAACGGGCAACTGGCCCACGACGTCCTGCGCGTGCTCGAAGCCACCGGTCTTCCGCCCCAGGCGCTCGAGCTCGAGATCACCGAGAACATCATCCTGGCGCACGACGAACTCGTGCTGGAGCCCTTGCGCGCATTGCGTCACCTGGGCGTGGGCATCGCCTTCGACGACTTCGGCACCGGCTATGCCTCGCTGAGCCTGCTCAAGCGCTATCCGCTGACGCGACTGAAGATCGATCGCAGTTTCATCACCGAGATCTGCAAGGACGAGGCCGATGCCGCGATCGTCAAGGCCGTCATCTTCCTGGCCGACAAGCTCCAGCTGCAGGTGATCGCCGAGGGCGTCGAGACCATCGAGCAGCGCGACTTCCTGCAGCGATGCGGCTGCCGCCACGTCCAGGGCTATCTGTATGGCAAGCCGATGGCCATCGCGGACCTGACGCATTTCCTCCAGCGGAAGGTGTTCGCCGCCTGAGGCGACTCGCCGGGCCGCCGACGGGCGCACGCGCCGCCCGCCTCAGGACGCATCGCCCTGCTGCGCGGTCACCCGCGGGACGTCCTGGTCGGCGTCGAATCGCAATCGGCCCGGCCAGGGCCTCCACGTCACGTCGAGACCGGCATGGTTCGGATCGCCATCGCGCGCGAAAGCGCCGAGCGCGTCCTGCATCACCCGTGACAGGGCCAGCCGGCCACGTTCGTTGGCCCGGGTGAACGAGATTCCCGAATACAGGGAGGGACCGAAATTGCCGAACACGAATGGCAGGTCGAAGGTATGCGCGGCTCCGAAGATCCTGTCGAAGGGCGCGGGAAGCCGGTCCCAGTCGAATTCATAGGCCCAGACGGCGGCCTGCCGGCTGCGCAGCGCATCCAGCGCGTCGTCCCGTATGGCGGCGAACCAGAGCCGGTCCAGCGCGGCCGAACGGGCACCGAAGCCCGTGATCGGCGCATCGACCGGCAGCAGCGCGCCGGGTATCCACTGCTCGATCGTCGTGCCTGGCGCGGCTTCCGGGTCGTAGTGCGACACCAGCGCGAAGACAGCCGCATCGTCGAGCAGGCGTCCGCTGATGCCGCCGAACTCCGGGCGCAGGGCCAGCAGCTGCGGGAAGAGCCTGGTCTCGTCGCGGGCATGGCCGGCGAGCACCGGAACGTGGAGGTAGCGACCCGCGCGGATGGCGGCGATGGGGTCCCGCGCGACCACCCAGCCATCGGGGATCGGATTGGACGACGCCATGCCGCGCGCCGCGAGCCGCGTCCGCACCAGTTCCAGCACCAGGTCGGCCGGCATGCCCCGGAGCCACCCGCCCGCCGCCGCCGCGCCGGACTCCGCGACGAGTCGACGCGCGCCGGCCGCATCGAAGGCGCGCCCCTGGGCGACGAGCCCCTCGTCGAGCAGGGCGTCGCCACGCGCGGCCCACAGCGCGGCCGGCAGCACGCCCGCGATGGCGCCCCGGGGCAGCGAGGCGGCCGTCGAGATGCCGCCACTGAGCACCACGGCGCGGTGGAACAGGGGCCTGGCGCGCGCCACCAGCATGGGCGAGGTCAGGAGCGCATGGACATTCACGGCGCCGGCCGACTGGCCCATCAGGGTCACCCGGCCCGGATCGCCGCCGAACCCGGCGATGTCGGCTTGCACGAAGGTCAGGGCCTTGACGATGTCGAGCAATGCGAAGTTGCCCGAATCCTCTTCGCGGTCGCCGTTCTTGAGCTGCGCCTGGTTCAGGAACCCGAAGACGCCCAGCCGGTAGTTGAGCGACACCACGACGGCATCCTGGCTGCGGGCGAGCGCCGCGCCGTCGTAGACGGGATCCGCCGTGTAGCCGGCGATGTTGCTGCCACCGTGGACGAACACGATGACCGGCCTGGGCGCGGTCGCCGGCGCGGCGGGCGACCAGATGTTGAGCGTCAGGCAGTCCTCCGACCCGACGGTCCTGCCCAGCGTGGTCCCGATGCTGTCGTCGTGGCGATTGTTCAGGCCGGGCCCGTACAGCCGACCGGTCTGGACGCAGGCGGGTCCGAAGGCCGTGGCCGATCGGGGTTCGGTCCAGGCCCGCGCGTCGCGCGGCGCACGCCATCTCAGGTCCGCGACCGGCGCCCTGGCATAGGGCACGCCCTTCCAGCTCCAGGTGCCCGACGTCCGGCCGTCGTCGCTGCCGACGACCGGCCCCGCCGTCGTGCGGCGCTGCATGGAAGGCGCACCGCGCTCGATCGCGCAGCCACCCGCCAGCAGCGCGAGGGACATCGCCAGGCCGGCGGATGCCCGCCACCGCCAGGTCCGCCGCCCTGGCGGGACCGGCCCGGATGTCTCGTCGTCGGTTCTGGCATTCATGGCCGCCGACGTTATCCCGCCCGCCGCGTCCTGGACATTCAATCATCGTGAGGGATCGATCACGATGGGCTATGGGTCGTGGGGCCCTGTCCCGTCGCGGTCGGGGTCCGCGTCGGAGCGACGCCGTGCCATCCATCGGGTGATCCATGGATCGATCAACGAATCGGTCGATGGATTCGGGAGCGATCCGGAATACAAATGAATCGATCTGAAATTCTGATTTGCCCATGAAGTGTCCGCAGGCTTAGGCTGCCCCACCAAGAATCGGAGACACCATGACGAATCGGTATTTCATTCCCTGCGTCGCGTTGCTGGCCTCGGGCCTGCTGGCCTCATGCGGCGGCGGCGGCGGCGGCGGTGGCGACGAAGGCACGCCGACGGGCGGTGGCACGGGTTCCGGCGTCGCCAAGGCCTGCGACGTCGACAGCTTCGCCCGCCTCGGGCTCGAGGGCGCCGTGGTCCGCAGCGCCACGCCGGTGCCGGCGGGTGCCTATGTGCCGGCCGCCGGTGCCCCGGCGCTGGCTGGATTGCCCGCCTTCTGCCGCATCGACGCCAACGCGAAGCCCAGCAGCGATTCGTCGATCGATTTCCAGGTCTGGGTGCCGCAGGGCTCGGGCTGGAACGGCAAGATGGTGACCACCGGCAATGGCGGCTACAGCCCGCAGCTCAGCTATGCGGACATGGCCTACGCGATGCGGCAGGGCTATGCCGTGATCGGCGGCGACACCGGCCACACCACCGAGGACATGGCCTGGGGCCGGGGACACCCGGAGAAGATCACCGACTGGGGCACGCGCTCCATCCATGCGATCACCGTGCCGGCCAAGCGCCTGATCACCGAACTGCAGGGCGTGCCCGCCCGGAAGGCGTACTACTACGGATGCTCCACGGGCGGACACCAGGGCTATGCCGAGATCCAGCGCTATCCGCAGGATTTCGACGGCGTCATCGCCGGTGCGCCGGGCGGCAATCGCACCCGGCTGAATGTCGAGTTCATGCACCGCTTCCTCTCCAACCGCCAGCCGAACACCAACACCCCGGTGATCCTGTCGGCCGCCAAGGCGGCCGCCATCACCACCGCCGCCGTCAAGGCATGCGATGCGCTCGACGGCGTGACCGATGGCGTGATGGAGGATCCGCGCGCCTGCATCGCCCCGGCGTTCGATGTGGCGTCCCTCTCGTGCGCCAGCACCGGCAACGCGGGCAGCTGCCTGAGTCCGGCGGAGCTCGACGTGGCCCGGAAGATCTACGCGGGTCCCCGCAGCCCCACCACCGGCGCGCAGATCTATCCGGGTCTGGTGGTGGGCACCGAGTCCGGCTGGCCCGGCTACTGGGGCTCGACCGAGCCGGTGCGCTCCGACTACTGGCGGCTGTGGGTCCACAACGATGCGGCATGGAACTGGTGGAGCTTCGACTACGACCGGGATCTGCAGCTCGCCGATGCCCTGGTGAGCCCGCTGGTCGATCAGGTCAACCCCGACATCGAGGCCTTCAGGTCGCGTGGCGCGAAGGCGATCGTCTACCAGGGCTGGGCCGATCCCGTGGTGAATGCCGCGGACACCATCGCCTACTACGAGCAGGTCCGCGACCGGCAGGGTTCGCAGGCGGCCACGGACGACTTCTTCCGTCTCTTCCTGGTTCCCGGGATGGGCCACTGCTCCGGCGGCACCGGCACGTCGAACTTCGGCAACGCGGGCGCGTCCTCGCCCGTCGTCGATGCCGATCGGGATCTGCTCTCGGCGCTGGATCGCTGGGTGGATCAGGGCGTGGCGCCGCAGCGCATCGTGGCGACCCGTGTCACGGGCGGCGTCGCCGGGCGGACCCGCCCGCTGTGCCCTTATCCGAGGAAGGCCGTCCACGTCGGCAGCGGCAGCACCGACGACGCGGCGAATTTCACCTGCGTCGCGCCGGCCGCCGTCACCGGCGCCAGGGCACCGGGCTAGACCGCCGGCGCCATCGCCGCCGCCGGTCGCAGGCGCTCGGCGATGCGGCCGACCGCCGGCAGCGCCAGCACGGCCAGCAACTCGATGAGCAGGCGCTCCCGCGGGGTCCAGGCCTGGTTGCCACCGAGCACGTTGAAGGTGGCGAAGCACCGGCCGCCGGCTTCGACCAGCGGCACGTTGACCACCGCGTGCAGGCCCATGGAACGGATCAGGGCGGCATCGTCGAACACGGCGGCGAGGGCATCGTCGCCCTCGCCCACGAACACTTCGGCCTGCCGCAGCAGCTGACGCGTCCAGGGCGTGAGCGTCTTGCGCTTGCGGCCCGCCACCGGATAGTACGCCGGCCGCGAGGACCAGGCGCGCTGCAGCTCGACCACGCCCGGTGCCGCCTCCGGCGAGGTGACGTCCAGGTTGATGGTGAGCAGGCCGTCGCCCAGCAACTGCTGGCGCACCGCCTCGACGATGGCCAGGGCCGCCCCGGGGTCGGCCGCCCGTGGCAGGTCGTGGCTCAGCAACCGGCAGATGGCGGCCGGGAGTGCCAGGTCGGCCGGCTCGGTGGATGCCTCATTCATTCTTGATGCCCAGGTCACGGATGGTCTTGCCATAGCGCTCGGCGTCCTTCTTCAGGATGTCCGCGAACACCGCGGGCGTGGTCCTCACGACCTCCACGCCGATGCTGTCCATGCGGGCGCGGATGGCGGGATCCGACAGCGCGGCATTGGTCGCCTCGTTCAGCCGGGCGACCAGGTCCCGGGGCATGCCGGCGGGGCCGAAGAGGCCATACCACACGCTCAGCTCGTAGCCGGGCAGGGTCTCGGCGACGGCCGGCACGTCCGGCAGCAGGGGCGAACGCTGGGCCTCGGTGACGGCCAGCAGCTTCAGTTTGCCGCCCTTCACGTGCGGCAGGGTCTGGGTGCCGGCCGAGAACAGCACCTGGGTCTGGTCGGACACCGTGTCGAGCACCGCCGGCGCCCCGCCCTTGTAGGGCACGTGCACCATCTGCACGCCGGCCGCCTTCTCGAACAGCACCGCGCTCAGGTGGTTGGTCGAGCCGGGGCCGGCGCTGGCGTAATTCAGCTTGCCGGGATTGGCCTTGGCATAGGCGATGAACTCCTTGACGTTCTTCACCGGCACCGAGTTGCTGACCACCATGGTGTTGACGACGTTGGCCATCTGCGCGATGGGCGTGAAGTCCTCGACGCCCCGGAAGGGCATCTTCTCCATCATCGCGGGATTCATGGCGTGGGTGCTCATGGAGCCGACCAGCAGGGTGTAGCCGTCCGGCCTGGCCTTGGCGACGAAGTTGGAGCCGATGTTGCCGGAAGCGCCGGCGCGGTTGTCGACGATGACCGGCTGGCCCATGGACCGGGTCAGCTGTTCGGCCAGGGCGCGGGCCAGGATGTCGGTCGAACCGCCGGCGGCCCAGGGCACGATCAGCGTGATGGGCTTCTCGGGATAGGCCGCGAAGGCCAGGCCCGCGGTGCCGAGGAGAGCGGCGGCCAGCAGGCCGCGTCGGAGGATGGAAGTCATGGGAAGAGCCCGGAGTTGGAAGTGGATGGAAAAGAGCGGAGAAACGGTTCAGCGGCCCACCGCGTAGCCCTGCATGCCGCGCGGGTTGGCACCCGCGCGCAGCAGCAGGCGGCCCCGGGCGTCGCGCTCCTGGGTGCAGGCCGACATGCGGCTCTCGGACCAGGGTTCGCCCACGCGCACCTCGTGGCCGGCGGCGCGCAGGGCCTCGATCTGCGCCGGATCGAAACGCGATTCGACGGTCAGGCGGTTGAGGGTGGTCGGGCGCGGCCAGAAGGACGCCGGGAAGTGGTCGACGTGCCAGGCCGGGGCATCGATGGCCTGCTGCAGGTTCATGCCATGCACCGCGTGGCGCAGGAAGAAGGCCGGCGCCCACTGGTCCTGCTGGTCGCCGCCCGGCGTCCCGAAGGCCATGTAGGGCCGGCCGTCGCGCAGCGCCATCGAGGGCGACAGCGTGGTGCACGGCAGCACGCCGGGGGTCACGGTGTTGGGCAGGCCCTCGTCCATCCAGGTCATCTGCAGCCGCGTGTTGATGGCGAAGCCGAGCGCGGGAATGGTCGGGCTGGACGACAGCCAGCCGCCCGACGGGGTGGCGGCGGCCATGTTGCCATGGCGGTCGATGACGTCGATGTGGCAGGTGTCGCCGACGAAGACCTCGCGCTCGGCCCACTCGGCCACCGGCGGCAGCGCGGCGAAGGTCGGCTCGCCGATGCCGAAGCGCACGTCGGCGGTGCGCAGGGTGCGCGCCGCGACGTCGAGGTCCGGCAGGCGGGGCTCGCGGCCGCCCGGATGGCCGGGCCGGAAGTCGGTCGCGGCGCGCTCGCCGGTCTCGGCCCAGCGCGCGCGCAGGTAGTCGTCGGTCAGCAGCGCGGCCTGCGCCTCGGCCGAGGCGCCCGGCGCGGCGCCATACCAGGCCGCGCGGTCGGCCATGGCCAGCTTGGCGGCCTCGGCGATGCGATGGACGAAGCCGGCGGTGTGCGGCGCGTGCCGCTCCAGGCCGGCATGGCGCAGCATGCCGATCTGCTGCAGGAAGGCCGGGCCCTGGCTCCAGAAGCCGCACTTGGCCAGGGTGTAGCGGCCGAAGTCGATGGTCAGCGGCGACTCGACCGTGGCCCGCCAGTTGGCCAGGTCGTCGTAGCGCAGCAGGCCGCCATGCGACTCGCCGCTGGAGTCGCGCACCCGGGCGGTGCGGTAGTAGCCGTCGATCTCGGTGGCGACGAAGCCGCGATACCAGATGTCCACCGCGGCATCGATCTCGGCGATGCGCCCCGGCCCGCGGCGCTGGGCCTCGCCGACCAGCCGCTCGTAGGTGGCGGCCAGCACGGGCAGGCGAAAGAGCGCTCCGGGCGCGGGCACCCGGCCGTCCGGCAGCCAGGTCGCGGCCGACGATGTCCACTGCTCGCGGAACAGGTCCTGCACCGCGTAGATGGCCTGCACCGCGCGTTCGATCAGCGGAAAGCCGTCGCGCGCATAGCCGATGGCGGGTGCCAGCACCTCGGCGAGCGACCAGGTGCCGTGGTCGCGCAGCACCCGCATCCAGGCCCCGAACGCCCCCGGCACGGTGGCCGGCAGCAGGCCGATGCCCGGCACCTGCTCGAAGCCCAGGCGCCGGAAGGCCTGCGCCGAGGCCTCGGCCGGCGCCACGCCCTGACCGTTGACGGCCAGCATGCGTTGCTCGGACTCGCTCCACAGCAGCAATGGCACCTCGCCGCCCGGGCCATTGAGGTGCGGCTCGACCATCTGGAGCACGAAACCGCCGGCGACCGCGGCGTCGAAGGCGTTGCCGCCGCGCTCCAGCACGCCCATCGCGGTCTGCGAGGCGAGCCAGTGGGTGGACGAGACGACGCCGAAGGTGCCGGTGATCTCGGGGCGGGTGGTGAACGTGCTCATGGTGGTGCGGTCGGTCGGATGTGAGGGAGCGAAGCATGAAATAGACCAAGGGGCATGTCCATGCATGACACAATGTCCTTTCTGCTATGTCTTCATCGTCGATGCGCATGCCACCCGCTTCCCTGCCCGATGCCATCGAGAACCGGCTCAAGCTGCGCCACTACACCCTGCTGATCGCCCTGGCGCGGCATCGCTCCGTCACCCGGGTGGCCGAGCTGCTGGGCACCAGCCAGCCGACCGTGACCCGGGCATTGGCCGACATCGAGGAGATCTTCGGCACGCTGCTGTTCGTTCGCACCGGTCGCGGCCTGGAGCCCACCGTCGCGGGCGAACTGGTCATCGCCCGTGCCGGCTGCACCGTGGCGGAGAACCAGGCGCTGGTGCGGGAACTGGACAGCGTGCGGGTGGGACGCCAGGGACGCCTGCGGCTGGGCGTGCTGCCCTATGCCTCCGATCGGGTGCTCGACCTCACCTGGGGGCATCTCTTCGCCTATCAGCCACGCATCACGGTGGAGTCGGTGGAGGACCTCACCGGCAACCTGCTGCGGGCGCTGCGCGAACGCTCGCTCGACTGCGCCATCTGCCGCTTCTCGCAGGCCGAGGTCGACGACGACATCCAGCAGGTGCTGCTCTACCAGCAGCGGCCCCGCCTGGTGGTGGCCCGGCCCAGCGCGGCGCGGCTGGGCGGCTATCCACGGATCGACATCGCCCAGCTGTCGGACATGGACTGGCTGTTCCCCCCCACCGACACCCCCATCCGCCAGGTGATCGACGCCTTGTTCGCCAGCGCCGGCAAGCGCTCGCCCGTGCCGCTGCTGGAGGCCTATGCCGTGCGCACCCTCGCTTCGGCCCTGCGGCGGCTGCCGCGCGGGGTCACCGTGCTGCCGGACGACATCGCCCAGGCGGTGGCGCAGGATGGCGCCGGCGAGGTGCTGCCTCAGGCCCTGCCCTGGTCGCTGCCACCGGTGGGACTGGCCTGGCTCAAGGGCTCACCCAAGGAGGCGGTGATCAGTGGCCTGCGCGATGCGATCCTGGCGGGCCTGCG
>JAKOND010000101.1 GCA_022702125.1 Burkholderiaceae bacterium | reverse complement strand
CCCACGGCTGGACGCTGCCCTGGCGCATGAACGCCGGCACCAAGGAATTCCACCTGGTCGCCGAGCCGGTGGTGCGCGAGCTGGCGCCCGGCATGCAGGTCCGGATGTGGGGCTACAACGGCCAGAGCCCGGGGCCGACCATCGAGGTGGTCGAGGGCGACCGGGTGCGCGTCTTCGTCACCAACCGCCTGCCCGAGCACACCACGGTGCACTGGCACGGACAGCGCCTGCCCAACGGCATGGACGGCGTCGGCGGGCTGACGCAGCCGCACATCCCGCCCAGGCAGACCTTCGTCTACGAGTTCGCCGCGCGCCGGCCGGGCACCTTCATGTACCACCCGCACGCCGACGAGATGGCGCAGATGGCGATGGGCATGATGGGCCTCTGGGTCACCCACCCGCGCGGCGCGCATCCGCACATCGCGCGGGTGCAGCGGGACTTCTGCTTCCTGCTGCAGAGCTTCGACGTCGATCCCGGCAGCCGCACGCCGCGGGTCGCCACCATGCTTGACTTCAACCTCTGGGCCTGGAACAGCCGGGTCTTCCCCGGCATCGACCCCTTCTGCGTCCGCCAGGGCGACCGGGTGCGCCTGCGCATCGGCAACCTCAGCATGACCAACCACCCGATCCACCTGCACGGCCACGAGTTCGCGGTCACCGGCACCGACGGCGGCCCGGTGCCGCCCGGCGCCCGCTGGCCCGAGGTGAGCGCCGACATCGGTGTCGGCCAGATGCGGCAGATCGAGTTCGTGGCCGACGCAGAAGGCGACTGGGCGCTGCACTGCCACAAGAGCCACCACGCGATGAACGCGATGGGCCACGCGGTGCCGACCATGATCGGCGTGCCGCAGGCCGACCTGGCCGGGAAGATCCGCCGCATCGTGCCCGACTACATGGCGATGGGCTCCACCGGCATGGCCGAGATGGGCGCCATGCCGATGCCGCTGCCCGACAACACCCTGCCGATGATGGACGGCCGGGGGCCGTTCGGCCCGCTGGGGATGGGCGGCATGTTCAGCGTGCTCAAGGTCCGGCGCGATCAGCCGCCGGGCGACTACCGCGACCCGGGCCCGTTCCGGCATCCGCCGGGCACCGTCGCCCGGCGGTTCGAGGGCGCCCCGCCCGCCGCGCCGCAGGCGCCGGACGCGGCGTCCGCGGCGCCGGCGGCCTCGGTGCGCAGACCCGCCGGCGGCCATGGCGGCCATTGATCGCCGGCCCGCCGATGCGCGCCCGTCCCGTCCTTTCCCGACACCCGACCACGAGGCCCCGATCCTTCTGTCCGTCCACGCGCCGTTCCGTACCGGGCGGTGCGCACCGCGACCATCCGCCCGGAGGACGGCTGACGGTGCGTTCGCTGGCGCCGGCGCCCTGACAGCCGCTCCGCCCCCCGGCGCCGGGAGGACTACGGCAGCCGCAGCCGGCCTTCGCGCTGCAGCCGCAGGAAGGCGGACCGGGTCAGCGACCGGCTGCGGCCCTCCGCATCGCGCAGCAGCCACAACCGGCTGCCCGCGCCGTGCCAGGCCACCTGCCAGGCGTGCCACCGCGGGAGGTGCAGGTCCGCGCCGACGGCGTCTTCGCGGTCGCTGGCCAGTTCCAGCCAGGCGCCTTCGGTGGGCCACCGGTCGGCAGCCGGGGGGGCCGCCGGCACGGCCGGCGGCGCCGGTGCCGCCGCATCCGCCGGCCGGGGCACGGACGGCGTACCTCCCGGCCGTGCGCGGTCCGCCTGGACCCAATCGTCCGATTGCGGCGGCACCGCCCGGCCCTCCCGGTCCCGATCGCCGAACACCGAGTCCGGCGGCAGGGTGTGCTCGAAACGTTGCGCGAACCGCTCGGTGAAGGTCGCCAGGTCCACCGGCCGCTCGACCGGGCTGTCGACGACCACCACCTGCGCCGCCCGCCGCTCCTCGGCCGAGGTCGGCTGCACGCCGGCGGCCTCCAGCCCCGACGCCAGCCGCAGATAGACCCCCGCCAGCTTTCCGGGCAATGCGGACTGCATGTGCCGCAGCCACAGCCGGTGCAGCTCGGGCAGCACGTCGGCCAGTTCCACCGCGGACCGCAGCGCCGCCAGGTAGCTCGCCGGATGCAGCGGCTGGCGGCCGACCGCGTCCAGCGGGACCGCGGCCACCCAGAGCATGTCGAATTCGGCGAACTGCATGTCCGCCGCGTCGGTCTCGGCCCGGTAGCGGCGCGATTCGACCGAGTCCGCGCCGGGAAGATCGGGCCAGGCGAACGACGGCGGCACCGGCGGCGGCGCCTGCAGCGCGCGCGCCAGCTGCGCCTGGAAGCCGTCTTCCAGCAGCGCGGCGAAGCGGTCCAGCCGGCGCGATGGAGCGGAACGGCCCGGCAGGCGCGACCGCAGGGCGCCGCGGGCGTAGTCCAGCAGATCGCGCATCAGCGCGGGTGCGCCCGCCACGGCCTCCCGCTGGCAGGCTCGGTATTCGTCGGGCCAACCCGAGGAAACGGGCGGCCCAGGTCTTGCAGCGCTCATCGGCCGGCCTTCGTGCTACGCGCCAGGGTGCGGGCTTGCTCGGTGCGGCCCGGCGCGGCGCCCGCGCACCGCCTCCGGGATGCAGCGGAAGAAGACAGCGCGCACGGTGGTACGCACGCGCCGCCCGTCAGCCCAGCGCCTTGAAACGCATGCGCTTGGGCTTGGCGCCTTCTTCGCCCAGGCGCCGCTTCTTGTCGGCCTCGTACTCCTGGTAGTTGCCGTCGAAGAAGGTCCACTGGCTGTCGCCTTCGGCAGCCAGGATGTGGGTGGCGATCCGGTCCAGGAACCAGCGGTCGTGGCTGATGACCAGCACGGTGCCGGCGAATTCCAGCAGCGCGTCTTCCAGCGCGCGCAGGGTTTCCACGTCCAGGTCGTTCGACGGTTCGTCGAGCAGCAGCACGTTGCCGCCGGCGATGAGCGTCTTGGCCAGGTGCAGCCGTCCGCGCTCGCCGCCCGACAGGCTGCCGACCTTCTTCTGCTGGTCGCTGCCGTTGAAGTTGAACCGGCCGGCGTAGGCGCGGCTGGCCACCTGGAACTTGCCCACGTTCAGGATGTCGAGCCCGCCGGAGATGTCCTCCCAGACGGTCTTGTCGTTCTCCAGCACGTCGCGGTGCTGGTCGACGAAGGCCATCTTGACGGTGGAGCCGACCACCACCTCGCCGCTGTCGGGCTGTTCCTTGCCGGCCAGCAGCTTGAACAGCGTCGACTTGCCGGCGCCGTTCGGGCCGATGATGCCGACGATCGCGCCTGCGGGGATGTTGAAGCTCAGGTCGTCGATCAGCAGGCGGTCGCCGAAGGACTTGCTGACGTTCCGGAACTCGAACACCTGGTTGCCCAGACGGTCGCCCACCGGGATGAAGATCTCCTGGGTTTCGTTGCGCTTCTGGTATTCGAAATCGCTCAGTTCCTCGAAGCGGGCCAGGCGCGACTTGCTCTTGGCCTGGCGCGCCTTGGGGTTCTGGCGCGACCACTCCAGTTCCTTCTTCAGGGCCTTGGCGTGGGCTTCCTCGCTCTTCTGCTCCTGCGCCAGGCGGTCGCCCTTCTGCTCGAGCCAGGTGCTGTAGTTGCCCTTCCACGGAATGCCGCGGCCGCGGTCGAGTTCCAGGATCCACTCGGCGGCGTTGTCGAGGAAGTAGCGGTCGTGGGTGATGGCCACCACGGTGCCCGAGAAGCGCTTGAGGAACACTTCCAGCCAGTCCACCGATTCGGCGTCCAGGTGGTTGGTGGGCTCGTCGAGCAGCAGCATGTCGGGCTTGGACAGCAGCAGGCGGCACAGCGCCACGCGGCGCTTCTCGCCGCCCGACAGCAGGCCGACCTTGGCGTCCCACGGCGGCAAGCGCAGCGCGTCGGCGGCGATCTCCAGCTGGTGCTCGGAATCGGTGCCGGCGGTGGCGATGATGGCCTCGAGTTCGGCCTGCTCCGCGGCGAGCGCGTCGAAGTCGGCATCCTCGGCGCCGTAGGCGACGTAGACCTCCTCCAGGCGCGCCTTGGCGGCGTAGACGGCGCCCATGGCCTCCTCGACGCTCTCGCGCACCGTGTGCTCGGTGTTGAGCTTGGGTTCCTGCTCCAGGTAGCCGATCTTCAGGCCGGGCATCGGCAGCGCTTCGCCTTCGATTTCCTTGTCCACGCCGGCCATGATCTTCAGCAGCGTGGATTTGCCCGAGCCGTTGAGGCCGAGCACGCCGATCTTGGCGCCGGGGAAGAAGGAAAGCGAGATGTCCTTCAAGATCTGCCGCTTGGGCGGCACGGTCTTGCTGACCTTGTTCATGCTGTAGACGTATTGGGCCATGCGTGTGTCGTTCGTGCGATTGGGTACGGGTTCGTTCGGAAACGGGCGGCGTCGCCAGCGGCAGGCGGCCGCGCCGGAAAAGGCAGTTCCGCCAGGGCGGAGCATGGGGGATTATCCTCTGCCGGCGGCCGAGCCGTGCGACAATGGTCGCTCCTGCGGTTCCAGTTGCCCGCAGCGTCAGCAATCTGCTGGGGACATTCGCTCCCGCACTCCGAACCGATCCGGCCATGACTGGCCCCGGCCCCTTCCAGGTGCCGCGGCAGGCCGATCCCCCAGTGCCCTGGTCGGGCACCGCACCATGAACTTTGACGAACTCGATCTGGCTCCGGCCATCCTGAAAGCCGTGCACGAGCAGGGCTACGACACCCCCACGCCGATCCAGGCCCAGGCGATCCCCGCCGTCCTGGCGGGCCACGACCTGCTCGCCGGCGCCCAGACCGGCACCGGCAAGACCGCGGCCTTCACGCTGCCCCTGCTGCACCGCCTGTCGCAGACCCAGGCCCCCAAGAGCCGTTTCGGCGGCAAGGGCGTGCGCGCCCTGGTGCTGACGCCCACCCGCGAACTCGCCGCCCAGGTCGAGGAATCGGTCCGCGAATACGGCAAGTACCTCGACCTGTCGTCCACCGTGATCTTCGGCGGCGTGGGCATGAACCCCCAGATCGACCGCATCAAGCGCGGCGTCGACGTGCTGGTCGCCACCCCGGGCCGCCTGCTGGACCTGCAGTCCCAGGGCCACCTCGACCTCTCGACCGTGCAGTTCCTCGTCCTCGACGAGGCCGACCGCATGCTCGACATGGGCTTCATCCACGACGTCAAGAAGGTGCTGGCGCTGGTCCCCAAGGACAAGCAGAGCCTGCTGTTCTCCGCCACCTTCAGCGACGAGATCCGCGAGCTGGCCAACACCCTGCTCAAGAACCCGCAGAGCATCCAGGTCACGCCGGCCAACACCACCGTGCAGCGCATCACCCAGGTGATCCACCCGGTCGGCCGCGGCAAGAAGAAGGCCCTGCTCGCGCACATCATCAACGAGCACAACTGGAGCCAGGTGCTGGTCTTCACCCGGACCAAGTTCGGCGCCAACAACGTCGCCGAATTCCTGACCAAGAACGGCATCCAGGCGATGGCGCTGCACGGCAACAAGAGCCAGTCGGCCCGCACCCAGGCGCTGTCGGGCTTCAAGACCGGCGAGATCCGCGCCCTGGTCGCCACCGACATCGCGGCCCGCGGCATCGACATCGACGAGCTGCCGCACGTGGTGAACTACGAGATCCCGAACGTCAGCGAGGACTACGTCCACCGCATCGGCCGCACCGGCCGCGCCGGCGCCAGCGGCGAGGCGGTGAGCCTGGTCTGCCTGGACGAGGAAGGCTTCATGTACGACATCGAGCGCTTCACCAAGCAGAAGATCGACGTCAAGGTCATCGACGGCTTCGGCCCCGAGCCCGGCGAGCGCGCCGAACCCATCGCCATGGGCCGCCAGACCATCTGGGGCGGCGCCGGCAAGGCGCCCGGCCGCGAGGTCATGGCGGCTGCCGCCAAGGCCGCGCGCAGCGAGATGATGCAGCGCATCCGCGACAACAAGGACAAGCAGGGCGGCGCCCCGGCCCGCAGCAACGGCGCGGGCCAGGGCCAGGGCGGCGGCAATGCCGGCCAGGCACCGCGTGCGGCGAACGGCAACGGCGGCGGCAATGGCCCGCGCGGCAACGGTCCGCGCAACGGCCCGGCGCCTCGCGGCAACGGCCAGGGCCCGCGCGGCAACGCGCCGCAGGGACGCAGCTTCGGCGGCGGTGGCGGTGGCAGCGGCGAGCGTTTCGACGACAGCCAGCCCCGCCATCCCGGCGCGCACCAGGCCGGCCGCACCCCGGGCAACGACCACGGCGCCCACATCCGCGGCGATGCCGCACCGGTCTACGGCGGCGCGCCGCGTACCCCGGGCGGCCAGCCCGATCCGCTGCGCACCAGCGTCGACAGCATGACCGACCGCGGCCGTCGCTCGGGCGGCGGCGGCCGTCCCGGTGGCGGCGGCAGCGGATTCAACCGCGGCAACCGCTCCTACGGTCGCTGAAGCATCCGCCTCGCGCACAAACGCCCCGCGATCGCGGGGCGTTTTTTCTTGGAAAGTCCGTTCAAATAGCGCGGATGCAAGCATCCCGGAACGCGCCGACATGACCCAGCCCCCTTCTTCCCACGACACCCCCGGCACCCTCGACCGCTGGATCGCCGAGGAATCCGCCGTCCAGGAGCGCCGCGCCCGGGGCGGTGCGAGCGCGGCGGTGGCGTCGCGCGAACAGATCGTCGCGCTGACCGGCCTGCAGCAGATGGAAGCCATGCTGCGCGGCGAACTGCCGCATGCGGCCATGGGCCAGACGCTGGATTTCCTGCTGGTGCAGGTCGGCGACGGCACGGCGGTCTTCCAGGGCCGGCCCGGCCCCCGGCTGCTCAACCCGATGGGCATGGTCCACGGCGGCTGGTTCGCCACGATGCTGGACTCGGCCCTGGGCTGCGCCGTCCACACCACCCTGCCGCCCGGCAAGGCTTTCACCACCACCGACCTGCATGTGCACATGGTCCGGGGCATCGCGCCGACGGTGGCGCGGGTTCGCTCCGAAGGGCGGGTGCTGCACCGCGGCCGGCAGCTGGTCACCGCCGAGGCACGGCTCCTCGGCCCCGACGGCACCCTCTATGCCCACGGCACCACCAGCTGCATGGTCCTGGACATTCGCAACCGCTGACAAGCCGCCGCGCAGCGCGGGCGAGAATGCGGCGGTGTCCAACCCCTGACGAAATCCCCTTCCCCATGCGACTCCTCCACACCATGCTGCGCGTCGGCGATCTGCAGCGCGCCATCGATTTCTACACCCAGGTGCTCGGCATGCGGCTGCTGCGCACCACCGACCGGCCCGAGCAGCAGTACACGCTGGCCTTCGTCGGCTACGGCACCAACCCCGAGCATGCGGAGATCG
Organism: Burkholderiaceae bacterium; assembly: GCA_022702125.1. Taxonomy (GTDB): domain Bacteria; phylum Pseudomonadota; class Gammaproteobacteria; order Burkholderiales; family Burkholderiaceae_C; genus JAKOND01. Next base: position 20,614 of record JAKOND010000101.1, on the reverse strand, counting down.
AGCTGACCTACAACTACGGCGTGACCGAATACGACCTGGGCAAGGGCTACGGCCACATCGCGCTCGGCGTACCGGACGTGGCCGCCTCCTGCGCCGCCATCCGCGCCGCCGGCGGCGTGGTGACCCGCGACGCCGGGCCGGTCAAGGGCGGCACCACCGTGATCGCCTTCGTGCGCGACCCGGACGGCTACCTGATCGAACTGATCGAGCGGGCCGACTGACCCGCACCGCGCGCCGCGGCGTCCTTCAGCGCCGCGGCGCGTCCGGACGGCCCGCCCCGTCCGTCCCTCGGTCCGCGCCCAGCCAGGCGACCACCGCATCGGCGACCGCGTCCACCGGCGCCACGGCATCCACCGCCAGCACGCCCGGCTCGCCCTGCGGCGGTTCGAGCGTGGCGAACTGGCTCTCCACCAGCGATGCCGGGAAAAAATGCCCCGGGCGTTCGCTGGCACGGCGCAGGGCCTCGTCGAAACGCAGTTCCAGGAAAACGAAACCCAGCCCGGGAGAGGCCGTGCGCAGCAGCTCGCGGTAGCTGCGGCGCAGCGCCGAGCAGGTCAGGAACACGCCCGAACCCGCCTGGTGCGCCCCGTCCCCGGCATGGTGGCGGCGCAGGATGCCGGCGAGCCGCTGCAGCCACTCGGTGCGGTCGGCGTCGGTCAGCGGCGTGCCGGCGCGCATCTTGGCGACGCTCTCCGGCGTATGGAAGTCGTCGCCCTCGACCATCGTCCACCCCAGGCGCTGTGCGCAGGCGCGGGCCACGGTGGACTTGCCGCAGCCCGACACCCCCATCACCACGACCGCGGACCGGGACCGGAGCCCGGCCATGCCCGTCGGCTCAGCCACGCGCAAGCGCGCTAGCCTCGGCGGCGAGCCGCGAGATGCGCGCCCAGTCGCCGCTCGCCAGCGCATCGGCCGGGGTGAGCCACGAGCCGCCCACGCACGCCACGTTCTGGAGCGCCAGCAGTTCCGCCGCGTTGCCCGCGTGCACGCCCCCCGTCGGGCAGAAGCGCACTTCGCCGAACGGCCCCTGCCAGGCCTTGAGCATCGCCGCCCCGCCCGCCTGCAGCGCCGGGAAGAATTTCAGCTCCGCGAATCCGTCGTCCTGCGCCGCCATGATCTCGCTGCCCGTGGCCACCCCCGGCAGCAGCGCCAGGCCCAGGTCGCGCGCGGCCCGGCCCACGGCCTGCGTGTAGCCCGGGCTCACCATGAAGCGCGCGCCGGCCGCCGCCGCCGCGCGCGCATCGGCCGCGCTGCGCACCGTGCCCGCGCCCGCCACCGCCTCGGGCACCTCGCGCGCGATGGCCTCGATGCAGGCCAGCGCCTGCGGCGTGCGCAGCGTCACTTCCAGCATCCGGATGCCGCCGGCCACCAGCGCCCGCGCCAGCGGCACCGCCTGGGCGGGGTCGTGCAGCACGATCACCGGGATCACCGGCGCGTCGCGCATCACGTCGCGGGCGCTCAACGGGCCCGCGGGCAACGGGGCGAGGGATACGGGGGACGGATTCAGCGGATTCACAGCCATGTGCAGGCTCCTTCTTCGGCGGTCAGGGCATTGCGGCGCATGCCGGCGAACAGCTCGCGGCCCAGGCCCCGGTTGTTGGCCGCGGCATGCGTCGCGGGAAAGGGTTCGGGCGGGCGGGCCTGCCATGCGGCCGCGTCGACCAGCACGTCGAGGCGCCCGGCGCGGGCGTCGAGCCGGATGATGTCCCCGTCGCGCACCCGCGCGAGCGGTCCGCCGTCGAGGGCCTCGGGCGAGACGTGGATCGCCGCGGGCACCTTGCCCGAGGCGCCGCTCATGCGCCCGTCGGTCACGAGCGCGACCTGGAAGCCCCTGTTCTGCAGCACCGCCAGCGGCGGGGTGAGCTTGTGGAGCTCGGGCATGCCGTTGGCCTTGGGGCCCTGCCAGCGCACGACGCAGACCACGTCGCGGTCGAGCTCGCCGGCGCGGAAGGCCGCCTGCAGCGCCTCCTGGCTGTCGAAGACGCGCGCCGGGGCCTCGACGCAGTGGCGGTCCTCGGGCACGGCGGAGATCTTGATGACGCTGCGCCCGAGGTTGCCTTCGAGCAGTTCGAGGCCGCCGGTGGGGCTGAAGGCGGCTTCGGGCGGATGCGCCGGGCGCACGATGGCCTCGTCGCGCGACGCGCCCGCGACCTGCCAGGCGACCGCGCCGTCGGCGCCCTGCGCGGGCTCGCTCGCGTATTCGCGCAGGCCGTTCGGGCGCACGGTGAGGACGTCCTCGTGCATCAGTCCGGCGTCGAGCAGCTGGCCGATGACGTAGCCGGTGCCGCCGGCGGCCTGGAACTGGTTGACGTCGGCGCTGCCGTTGGGATAGACCCGGGCGACCAGGGGCACGACCGCCGAGAGCGCGGCGAAGTCGTTCCAGTCGATGGTGATGCCGGCCGCGCGGGCGACGGCCACCCAGTGGATGAGGTGGTTGGTGGAGCCGCCGGTGGCGAGCAGCGCGACCATGGCGTTGACGATGCAGCGCTCGTCGACGACATGGCCGATGGGCGCGTAGCGTCCGCCGTTGCGCGTGATGCCGAGCACGGTGCGCACGGCTTCGCGGGTGAGGGCTTCGCGCAGCCCGGTGCCGGGGGTGACGAAGGCGGCGGCGGGCACGTGCAGGCCCATGGCCTCGAGCAGCATCTGGTTGCTGTTGGCGGTGCCGTAGAAGGTGCAGGTGCCCTGGCCGTGGTAGGCCTGCTGTTCGGCCTCCAGCAGTTCGGCGCGGCCGACGAGGCCTTGCGCGGCCTGTTCGCGGACCTTGGATTTCTCGTTGTTCGACAGCCCGCTGGTCATGGGGCCGGCGGGCACGAAGACGGTGGGCAGGTGGCCGAAGTGCAGCGCGCCGATGAGCAGGCCGGGCACGATCTTGTCGCACACGCCGAGCATGAGCGCGGCGTCGAAGACGTCGTGGCTCAGCGCCACGGCGGCGCCCATGGCGATGGTGTCGCGGCTGAAGAGGCTCAGCTCCATGCCGGGGGTGCCCTGCGTGACGCCGTCGCACATGGCGGGCACGCCGCCGGCGACCTGGGCGGTGGCGCCGTGGCGGCGGGCCTCGTCCTTGAGCACGGCGGGGTAGCCGGCGTAGGGCGCGTGCGCCGACAGCATGTCGTTGTAGGCGGTGACGATGGCGAGGTTGGGGCCGCGCTCGGCCACGATGCGCAGCCGGTCGTCGCCGGGGATGCCCGCGAAGGCGTGCGCCACGTTGGCGCAGCCCATGCGCTCGGCGCCCGGCGCCCGGCCCCCGACCTCCTCGATCAGCGCCAGGTAGGCCTCGCGTTGCGCGCGGCTGCGTGCGCGGATTCGGTCCGTGACCTTCTCTAGCGTGGAATTGACTGGCATGGTGGGGCGGTGTGGATAGGTGGTGGGGAAGCACCGTGATGTTAGACCCAGCGCACCGGACGGTCCGGACGTGTCACAACCGGATGCAGGCGCGGGCCGGCGCGCCCCTAGAGTACCGCAGGGTCGCCCGTGCGCCTCCAGCGCCTCCGCCGACCGACCCGCGCCCTTTCCTTCCGATCGTCCGCCTCCATGCCCCGCCGCCTCCTCGCCCCTGCCTTGGCCGCGCTGCTGTGCGCGTGCGCATCCGGCGCACCGGGCACCGGGCCTTCCGCGACCGCCCGCCTGCTGCCCGTGCGCGGCCCCGGCGCCCAGGGCAGCGTGGACCTGCTGCAGGCCGAGGGCGTGCTGCGCGTCTTCGGCACGGTGCGCGGGCTGGCGCCGAACGCGCAATACCTGCTGCGGGTGCGGGATGCCGACGGCTGCGCAGCGCCGGGAGAGGGCCGGACGGCGCCTCCGGGCGCGGCGCCGGCGCACGCCGCCTCCGCCGATCGCCTGCCCAACCTGCATGCGGATGCCACCGGCACCGCCACCTTCAGTTTCGACGTGCGCGCGCTTTCGCTCGACGGGACGGCCGGCGTGCTGGGCCGCGGGCTGGAGGTGCTCGCGCAACCGGAGGGCCCCGGCGATGCCGCCGGCCGCCGGCTCGCCTGCGGAACGATCCGGCCGCGGTGACGCGGCGCGGCGCCGGTCAGGCGGGGCCGGTCGCGCGTCCCGCCAGGAAACGTTCCGCACGCCGCAGATCCTCGGGCGTGTCGATGTCGTGGGCGATGCCGGGATCGTCCAGGTCCAGCCACCGCGCCCGCCCCGCCTCGCGCAGTCGCTGCAGGACCGGCGCCGCGCCCCGGTCGCCGTCGAGCGCCCGCAGCGCCTCGCCCGAAGTCGCCGGGAAACCCACCGGATGGCCCTGCCGTCCGCCGTGCCGCGGCACCACTGCGCCGCCGGCGGACCGCCGCAGCGCCTCGGCGACCGCACGCAGCGTGCCGGGCCGCACCAGCGGCAGGTCGCCGGGCAGGATCAGCCAGCCCGCCGCGTCCGGGGTCGCGCCGACCGCCGCCGCGATGGAGCGCCCCATGCCGGCATGGCCCCGGTCCTCCAGGTGCCAGGGCAGGCCGGAGGCGCGCACCGCCGCCAGCGTGCGGTCGAGCACCGGCACGCCCGCCAGCGGCGCCCGGAGCTTGTGCGTCGCGCCGCCGGCGGCCCGGAAGCGTTCGCCGCGCCCGGAGGCCAGCACCAGCACCGTGGGCGGCCCGCCCGGACCGTCACCGGGAGATTCCGAAGCCATGGACAATGTTTTTCCTCCTTCGCACACCACGCCATCCCGTCGCCGGACGGGGACCTGGCCGCATGATCGCACCATGACCCATTTTTCCGCCGTCACCCCCACGCCCCCCGCGCCCACCGCCGACTCGCTGCACCTGGCCGACCTGCGCAAGAGCTACGAACGCGCGGCGCTCGACGAGACCGCCTCGCACGCCGATCCGCTGCAGCAGTTCCTGCAGTGGCTGCAGGAAGCCATCGACGGCGGCATCCCCGAGCCCACCGCGATGACGCTCGCCACCGTCGACGCCCGCCTGCGCCCCAGCAGCCGGGTCGTGCTGCTCAAGGGCTGCGACGCGCGCGGCCTGGCCTGGTACACCAACTACGACAGCCGCAAGGGCCGCGAGCTGGCCGGCAACCCGTATGCGGCGCTGCAGTTCCACTGGGTCGAGCTGGAGCGCGTGGTGCGCATCGAGGGCCGGGTGGAGAAGACCTCCGACGCCGAGAGCGACGCCTACTTCCAGAGCCGGCCGCTCGGCTCGCGCATCGGCGCCTGGGCCAGCCCGCAGAGCCAGGTGGTCGCCGGCAGGCAGGTGCTGGAGGAGCGCGCCGCCCGCGCCCAGGCCGAGCTCGGCGACCAGCCGCCGCGCCCGCCGCACTGGGGCGGCTACCGGCTGGCGCCGGACAGCTGGGAATTCTGGCAGGGGCGCCGCAGCCGGCTGCACGACCGGCTGCACTACCGCCACGGGAGCGGCACGGGCGCCGACTGGGTCCGAGAGCGCCTGGCGCCCTGACCCGCGCGCCCCGCACCGCCGTTGCGGGACGGCGCCGGCCTCACAGCAAGGCGGTCGCCACCAGCAGCGCGATCGGCACGGTGACCAGCGCCAGCGCGGTGGACACCGCCACGCCGGCGGTCACCAGGCCCTCGGCCACCCGGTAGCGCTGCGAGAACATGAAGACGTTGGCGCCGATGGGCAGCGCTGCGGTCGTGACCATCACCGCCAGCGGCAGCCCGCGCAGGCCGAACGCCAGCCCCAGACCCGCCACCAGCGCCGGATGCGCCACGTTCTTGACCAGCGCCAGCCGCAGCGCGCCGCGCAGCTGCCCGCCGATCCTCGCCTGCCCCAGCGTGGCGCCGACCAGGATCAGCGACAGCGGCCCGACGCAGTTGCCCAGCAGCTGCAGCGGCTGCCCGATCCCGTCGGGCAGCGGCAGGCCGGTCTGCCCGTACAGCAGCCCGACGATGATCGGCAGCGGGATCGGATGCAGGATGGCGCCGCGCAGCACCCGCCCGACCGCCGCGGCCATCGACGCGGCGGGCCGGCCGGCCGCGGCCGCCTCGCGCAGCACCACCAGCTCCAGCACCACCGTCGCGAGCGTCAGCAGGATCAGCGAATGGATGGAGATCAGCGTGAGCAGCGTCACCAGCCCCGCCTTGCCGAAGGCCAGCCCGACGAGCGCGATGCCGATCATCACCGTATTGCTGAAGGTGTTGGCCAGCGCGACCACCGCGCCGCGCCGGTCGAAGCCGCAGCGCCAGAGCGTGCCGCCGAAGATCGCGAGCGCCGCGGCGAAGTAGATCGACACCGGCGCGAAATGCAGGTCGGCCACCGACACGCCGGCCATGGTGCGGAACAGCAGCGCCGGCGAGAGCACCAGGAACACCAGGTTGGCCAGGCCCTTGGCGGCCTCCGGGCCGACCCAGCCGATGCGCCCCGCGAAGAGGCCCAGGGCGATGAAGAGGAGGACGGGGACGAGTGCGGAGAAAGCGGTGGCCACGGGCGAGGATAGCGCGGGGAACACGCGCGGCGGCCGCGGAGGCCGCGCCGCGCCCGGGCCGCCCGCCCGGTGTCAGGCCTTGAGGTGCTGCGCGAAGGTCTTGCGGAACTTCTCGACCTTGGGGCCGACCACGAAGGCGCAGTAGCCCTGGTTCGGATGGTGCTGGAAGTAGTCCTGGTGGTAGTCCTCGGCCGGCCAATAGGAGTCCAGCGCGTCCACTTCGGTGACCACCGGCGACCGGTAGGTGCCGCTCTTCTCGATTTCCGCGATGACCTCGCGCGCCACCTGCGTCTGCGCGGCGTCGGTGGTGTAGATGCCGCTGCGGTACTGGGTGCCGACGTCGTTGCCCTGGCGGTTGGGCGTGGTGGGGTCGTGGATGACGAAGAAGATCTCCAGGATCTCGCGCAGCGAGATGGCCTCGGGATCGAACTCCAGCTTGACCACCTCGTTGTGGCCGGTGCTGCCGGAGCAGACCTGCTCGTAGGTGGGGCGCGGGACATGGCCGTTGGCGTAGCCGCTCTCCACGTCGGTGATGCCGCGGACGCGGTCGAAGACCGCCTCGGTGCACCAGAAGCAGCCTCCGCCGAGGGTGATGGTTTCGCTCGCCATGTCGGGTGATCCTTGTATGTGGTTTTGATGAAAGCCGTCCGGCGCGCCGATGGCGCCGGCGGTGCAGCCCTGTTCTGTACACCGCCGATATGACGTGGGCGAGTCTGCGCATGCCGTGCCGTGCGCGGCCATTCGCTTACACAGATTTACGCCCCGGGCCGCCGCGCCGCGCCGCTCTGCGCGGGCGCCTAAAATTGGAGAGTTTGTCCCGCATCCCGTCCGGAGTCCGTCCCCCATGAACATGCCCCTCAACACCACGCTGGAACACCCGACCGCGGTCGACCATGCCCGCTACAACATGATCGAGCAGCAGATCCGCCCCTGGGACGTGCTCGACGGCGAGATCCTGGACCTGCTGGCCGTGATGCGCCGCGAGCAGTTCGTGCCCGAGGGCTACGAGTCGCTGGCCTTCGCCGACCTGGAGATCCCGCTGCCCGGCGGGCAGGTGATGCTCTCGCCCAAGGTCGAGGCCCGGGTGCTGCAGGACCTGGAGATCCGCCCCCACGAGCGGGTGCTGGAGATCGGCGCCGGCTCCGGCTACATGGCCGCCCTGCTCTCCCGCCGCGCCCAGCACGTGCTGACGCTGGAGATCGACCCCGAGCTGGCAAAAATGGCGCAGCGCAACCTCGAGCGCGCGGGCATCGCCAACGCCCAGGTCCGCACCGCCGACGGCGCCGCCGGGGTGCCGTCCGAGGACGGCTTCGACGTCATCGTGCTGTCCGGCTCGGTGGCAGCGGTGCCGCAGGCGCTGCTGGCGCAGCTCAAGCCCGGCGGACGGCTGGTCGCGGTGGTCGGCCAGGAGCCGACGATGCGCGCGCATTTCGTGACCCGCACCGCGCAGGGGTTCCACGTCCGCCAGCCGTGGGACATCACCGTGCCGCGCCTGCGCAACTTCCCCGAGCCGTCCGCCTTCACCTTCTGATGCGACCGGTGCCCGCCCTGCCTTTGAAAGATTTCCGATGAGCACGATCGAACAGATCCGTCCCGCCGCCCTGTCCGACTGGCTGCACGCCGTCGCCGGCGAGGGCGTCCCCCAGCCGGTGGTCCTCGACGTGCGGGAACCGTGGGAAGTGCAGACCGCGAGCGTGGCGCCCGACGGGTTCCGGCTGGTGGCGATCCCGATGCAGGAGATCCCCGGCCGCCTGGCCGAGCTCGACCCCGGCACGCCGGTGGCCTGCCTGTGCCACCACGGCGCGCGCAGCCAGCGGGTGGCGATGTTCCTGCAGCAGCAGGGCCACGCGCCGGTCGCGAACCTGGCCGGCGGCATCGACGCCTGGTCGCAGGAGCGCGATCCCGCCGTTCCGCGCTACTGACCCTCAGCGGCCTTCCGCGCCTACCAGCAACGGCAGGAGCGCCGCGACGGTGCGTTCCGCCGCGCCGCGGTGCGCGGCGGCGAATGCCAGCCCGGCCCGGACGCCCTCCGCGTGGCGCGGCGCATCGGTGGCCCAGCGGACGGCCTCGGCCGCGCCGGCGGCCATGTCCCCGACGCGCCGGGCCGCGCCGGCCTGCTCGGCCTGCGCCGCGGCCTCGGCGAAGTTGAAGGTCGACGGCCCCATCACCACCGGGCAGCCGCAGGCCGCGGCCTCGATCAGGTTCTGGCCGCCGAAACCCGCGAAGCTGCCGCCGAGCAGCGCCACCGACGCCAGCCGGTAGTACAGCGCCATCTCGCCCAGGGAATCGCCCAGCCACACGTCGGCCGCCCGGGCCGCGGCATCGCCGGCCGGGCCGTCGGCCGGCCAGGCGCTGCGGCGCGACACCCGCAGGCCGCGCGCCTCCAGCATGGCGGCGATGTCGTCGAAGCGCTGCGGATGGCGCGGCACCACCATCCAGCGCACCGGCCACGGCGAGCCTTCCGGTTGGCGCAGCGCCTCGATGCGGTCGGCGAGCCGCGCCTCCTCGCCCTCGCGTGCGCTGGCGAGCAGCACCACGGGACGGTCCAGCGCCGCCTTCCAGCGGTCGCCGGCCGCGAGCTGCGCCGCATCGGGCGTGGCGTCGAACTTCAGGTTGCCGGTCGGCGCCGACACCCGCGCGCCCAGTCGGCGCAGCCGTGCGGCGTCCGCCTCGGCCTGGGGAAGCACCAGGCCCAGCGCCGCGTACGCGGGCCGGGAGAGCCAGCCCAGCCGCAGGGCGCTTCGCAGCGAGCGTTCGTTGAGCCGGGCGTTGACCAGCGCCAGCGGAATGCCGCGCTCCGCGCAGCCGGCCACCAGGTTCGGCCAGACCTCGGTCTCCATCAGCAGGCCGACCGTCGGGCGGAAGGCGCCGAGGAAGCGGCCGACCGCCTCCGGCGTGTCCCAGGGCTGCCAGACCTGCACGTCGCCCGGACGCAGCAGGCGCCCGCCTTCCGTCCGGCCGGTGGCGGTGCCGTGGGTCAGCAGCAGCCGCAGGCCGGGCACGCGGGCCCGCAGCGCATCGACCAGGATGGCGGCGGCGCGGGTCTCGCCGAGCGACACCGCATGCAGCCAGATACGCGGACCCTGTTCCGCACCGGCCACGGGCGTTTCGAGGTCCGGACCGTAATGGCCGAAGCGCTCGCCGATCGCTTCGAGATAGCCGGGCTCGGTCGCGCCGCGGCGCCGCAGCTTGCGCCGCAGCAGCGGTTGCGCCGCCCGGGTCATCGCCGAATAGACGGCGCGCGCGATCCTGGCCGGCACGGTGCCGGTGCCCGCCCGCGCCGCCGGCACGCCGTCCTCAGTGGGCCGCGGCACCGACCTGGGCGCCGGGCTTGACGGTGTGCAGCAGCGCCACCATGCGTTCCTCGATGCGGTGCAGGGCCTCTTCGGTGTGCCCCTCGAAGCGCAGCACCAGCACCGGCGTGGTGTTGGAGGCGCGGATCAGGCCGAAGCCGTCCGGCCAGTCCACCCGCAGGCCGTCGATGGTCGAGACCTTGGCCGGCGCGTCGAACTTCGCCTGCTCGACCAGCCGCTGCACCAGGACGTGCGGCTCGCCTTCGGCGCAGGTGACGTTGAGTTCGGGCGTCGAGAAGCTGCTCGGCAGGCCGTTGAGGACCGCGCTGGCGTCGGGATGGCGGCTGACGATCTCCAGCAGGCGGCAGCCGGCGTAGGTGCCGTCGTCGAAGCCGTACCAGCGCTCCTTGAAGAAGATGTGGCCGCTCATCTCGCCGCCCAGGGGCGAGTCGGTTTCGCGCATCTTGGCCTTGATCAGCGAATGCCCGGTCTTGAACATCAGCGCCTCGCCGCCGGCGGCCTCGATGGCCGGGGCCAGGCGCTGGCTGCACTTGACGTCGAAGACGATCTTGCCGCCCGGCACGCGCGACAGCACGTCCTGCGCGAACAGCATGATCTGGCGGTCGGGGAAGACGTTCTGGCCGTCCTGCGTGACGATGCCCAGGCGGTCGCCGTCGCCGTCGAAGGCCAGGCCCAGCTCGGCGCCCGTCTCCTGCAGCTTGGCGATCAGGTCGCGCAGGTTCTCGGGCTTGCTCGGGTCGGGATGGTGGTTGGGGAAGTTGCCGTCCACCTCGCTGAACAGCTCGGTCACGTCGCAGCCGATGGCGCGGAAGATGGCCGGGGCCGAGGCGCCGGCGATGCCGTTGCCGGAATCGACCACCACCTTGATCGGGCGGGCGAGCTTGATGTCGCCGACGATGCGCTGCACGTAGTCGTCGAGGATGTCGACGGTGCGCGCGCTGCCGCCGTCCCGCAGCGTCCAGCTCTCGTCGTCCATGGTGCGGCGCAGGGCCTGGATCTCGTCGCCGTAGATGGCCTTGCCGGCCATCACCATCTTGAAGCCGTTGTAGTCCTTGGGGTTGTGGCTGCCGGTGACCTGGATGCCGCTGTTCGCGAGCGTGCTGGCCGCGAAGTACAGCATCGGGGTGGTGACCGCGCCCACGTCGATCACCTCGACGCCCGCGGCCACCAGGCCGGCGATCAGCGCGGCCGACAGGGACGGGCCGGAGAGCCGGCCGTCGCGGCCGACGGCGACCGTTTTCTCGCCCTGGGCCAGCGCCGCGGTGCCGAAGGCCTTGCCCAGCGCGAGCGCCACGTTCTCGTCGAGCGTCGACGGCACGATCCCACGGATGTCGTAGGCTTTGAAGATGGACGGTGCGAATGCCATGGGTCGTCTTTCTGCTGGATAAAAAAGCTCGCCGATTCTAGGCATTCCGCTCCTGCCCGCCTGTGGGACAGCGGCGCATGCTGCGGCATGCGGGCGGCGCCGCGCCCGCCGCGGGGAGGTGTCCGGAAACGACGCGTGCCCGGCACGGCGCTCCGTATCATCGACCGCATGGATGCCTCCGTTTCGCCCCGCAACCCCGCCGCGCCGCCGGACGCGGGCGGCGCCGCTCCCGGCAGCGCCGCCGCCGGGCCCGACGGCGACGCCTGCTACCGCGCCCTGGCCGCGCACGACGCGCGCTTCGACGGCCTCTTCTTCACCGGCGTGACCTCCACCGGCATCTACTGCCGGCCGGTGTGCCGGGTGCGCACCCCGCGGCGCGAGAACTGCCGCTTCTTCGCCCTGGCGGCGCAGGCCGAGCGCGCCGGTTTCCGCCCCTGCCTGCGCTGCCGGCCCGAGCTGGCGCCGGGCGCCGCCGGCGCCGTCTGGTCGATGCACGACGCGGCGGCCGTGCTGGCCCACGAGGCGGCGCGCCGGCTCGACGATCCCGCGCAGTGGCTGGCCCGCGACGGCGGCGCCGCGCCGGTGCGGCGCCTGGCGGCGCGGATGGGCATCAGCGACCGGCACCTGCGCCGGGTGTTCGAGGGCGCCTTCGGCGTATCGCCGCTGCAGTACCTGCAGACCCGCCGGCTGCTGGCGGCCAAGCAGCTGCTGGCCGATACCGACCTGCCGGTGGCCGACGTGTCCCGGGCCAGCGGCTTCGCCAGCCTGCGCCGGTTCCAGGCGGCGTTCCTGGCGCACTACGGGCTCGCGCCGCTCGCCGTGCGGCGCGGACGCACGGCCCCGGCGGCCCGGACCGGCGCCGGCGCGCGGGCGGTGCGGGTGGGCCCTTCGCCCCGGGAAGCGCAGGCGCGCCTGGCGTACCGGCCGCCGTATGCGGTCGCCGGCATGCTCGCCTTCCTGCGCCGGCACCTCGTGGCGGGCGTGGAGGCGATGGTCGGGACGCCCGCCGGGCCGGTGTTCCAGCGCGCCTGGGCGCCGCAGGGGCCCGACGGGCCGGCCGGCTGGCTGGAGCTGCGCTTCGACGAGGCCCGCTGCCAGGTGCTGCTGCGGGTGAGCGAGAGCCTGCTGCCGGCGCTGCCCGCCGCCATCCGGCAGGTGCGCGCCCTGCTCGACCTGGACGCCGACCCGGCGGCGATCGACACGCTGCTCGACCCGTATTTCCCCGGCATGGCCGGATGGCGGGTGCCGGGCTGCTTCGACGGCTTCGAACTGGCGGTGCGCGCGGTGCTGGGCCAGCAGGTCACGGTGGCCGCCGCCTGCGCCCTCGCCCACCGGCTGGCCGCCCGCTACGGCGCGCCGCTGGCGACGGCGCACGGCACGTTGCTGCGGCTGTTCCCCACGCCGGCCGCCCTGGCCGCCGCCGATCCGGACACCCTGGGCGGACTCGGCATCGTGCGCCGGCGGCAGGCGGCGATCCGGGCGCTGGCCCGCGCGGTGGCCGACGGCTCGCTGGTCCTGGAGCCCGGCCGGCCGCCCGCGCCCGCGATCGCGGCCCTGACCGCCCTGCCCGGCATCGGCGACTGGACGGCCCAGTACATCGCGATGCGCGCGCTGCGCTGGCCGGATGCGTTTCCGGCGGGCGACGCGGCATTGCAGCAGGCGATGGGCGTCCGGGCGCTGCCGCGGCCGGCCCGGGCGGCGCAGGACGCCTCCCGCGTCTGGCGCCCCTGGCGCAGCTATGCGGTGCTGCGGGCCTGGCATGCGCCGGAGCCTTCGGGCCCCCCGCGATCGTCCCCGACGCCGTCCGCTACCGAATAGATAGCACGCAGCCCGCATTCCTCCGTGGCTCATGCCCTGAAACATTCCCAAAACCATGATCCACGCATCCGACACGGTCCAGCGCCGCTGGCCATCGCCGCTCGGCGCCCTCGATCTCGCCGCCACGCCGCGCGGCCTGGCCGGCCTGTGGTTCCACGACCAGCGCCACCGGCCGCCGCAGCTCGACGCGCCGGGCACTTGGCCCCGGCAGACCGGCGCCCATGCGGTGCTCGATGCGGCCGAGGCGGCGCTGGCCGCCTACTTCGCCGGCCGCCTGGCCGACTTCGGCCTGCCGCTGGACCTTCCCGGCGCCACCGATTTCCAGCGGGCGGTCTGGCGCGCGCTGGTCGCGATCCCGCACGGCACCACCGCGAGCTACGGCGCGCTGGCGGCGGCGGTCGGCCGTCCGGCCGCCGTGCGGGCCGTGGGCGCGGCGGTGGGGCGCAACCCGGTCAGCATCGTCGTGCCCTGCCACCGCGTGGTGGGCAGCGCCGGACTGCTGACCGGCTATGCGGGCGGGCTGGAGCGCAAGGCCGCGCTGCTGGCGCTCGAACGCGGCGCGGCCCGCGCACCGGCGGCGCGGCCCCCGGGCACCGCCGCCGCCGCCTCCTCCTCCGCCGGGGCGGCGTCATGACCCCGCCCATTCCCGCCAGGGCCTGGCTCGGCGACTTCCTGCTGCTCGCGGCGCTCTGGGGCGGCTCCTTCCTCTTCATGCGCCTGGGCGCGACCGAATTCGGGCCGGTGCCCACCGCCGGCCTGCGGGTCTCCATCGCGGCGCTGGTGCTGCTGCCGGTGCTGCTGACGCGAGGCCACGGGCCCGCGCTGCGCCGGGACTTCGGCCGCATCCTGGCGTCGGGCGTGCTCAATTCCGCGATCCCGTTCGCGCTCTACTCCTATGCGGTGCTGCACGTGACCACCGGCACCGCCTCGATCGTCAACGCCACCGTGCCGCTGTTCGGCGCGGTGCTGGCCTGGCTGTGGCTGGGCGAGCGGCTGGGGTGGCAGCGCTGGTGCGGGCTGGCCCTCGGTTTCGCCGGGGTGGCGCTGCTCGCCAGCCGCAGCGGGGCGGCGCCCGGCGCCCCGGCCGCCGGGGCCGGCACCGCGCTGCCCATCGCGGCCTGCTTGGCGGCATGCGCCTGCTACGGCACCGCCGCCAGCTACGCCAAGCGCCACCTCGGCGGCGTGCCCCCGATCGCGACGGCGACGGGCAGCCTGCTGGGCGCGGCCCTGGCGCTGGCCCTGCCCACCGCATGGCTCTGGCCGGCCCGGATGCCGGGCCCGACGGCCTGGCTGGCGATCGTGGCGATGGGCATCTTCTGCACCGCGCTGGCCTACGTGCTGTATTTCCGCCTGATCGCGCGGGCCGGGCCGAGCCGGGCCCTGGCGGTGACCTTCCTGGCGCCGGTGTTCGCCGTGGCCTACGGCGCGCTGCTGCTCGCCGAGCCGGTCACGCCCTGGATGGTGGGCTGCGGCGCCGTCGTCCTGGCGGGCACGCTGGTCTCGACCGGGCTGCTGCGGCTGGGCCGCCGGGTCCCGCCCGGGCCAGCGCCCGGGAGGGCGCCCGGCCTCATCCGAGCAGCGACGCCGCCACGTTCACGCCCAGGGCCAGGAGCACCACGTTGAAGACGAAGGCCACCAGCGCGTGCATCGTCACCAGCCGCCGCATCGCCGACGAGGTGACCTGCACGTCGGACACCTGCGAGGTCATGCCGATCACCAGCGCCTGGTAGAGGAAATCGAAGTAGTCCGGGTCGCCGGCGCCGGGGAAATCCAGCCCGCCGCTGGCGGCCTTGCGCGCATCGTCCGCGCCGGCGCCGCCTTCCTCGCCCTGGTAGTAGCGGTGCGCGTACCGGAAGGCGAAGAGCGCGTGGATCCAGAGCCAGGACGTCGCCAGCGCCAGCATCGACAGGGCCACGTGCGCCCCGCGTTGCGGCGGCGGCAGGCCGCGCGTCTGCTGCAGCAGCACGACGATCGCGACCACGCTGGCGCACACGGCCGCCACCATCGCCAGGAACAGCACGGCGGCCGACTCGTCCTGCGCCCGCGCCCGGCCCCGGATGCGGGGCGCGTCGAAGCGGCGGGCCAGCAGCCAGGCCAGGCCCAGGTCGGTGCATCCCGCGGCCACCCAGGCCAGCAGCGCCCGCACCGGGGGCGCCAGCGGCACGGCGGCGGCGAAGACCAGCGCGCCGGCCGCGGCCGCGTAGCCCAGGCGCTGGAGCCCGGTGGTCTCGGTGAAGCGGCGTCCCACGGAGCGGCGATCGGCCGGGAGCGGGCGGGGCTTCAGCGGATCAGGTCCTGGACCGCCTTGAATTCGGGGTGCTCGGCCGAGCGCAGCCATTCGAACAGCACCATCTCGGTGGTCGCCAGCTCGACGCCCGCGCCGGCCAGGCGGTCGAAGGCGGCGTCGCGGTTGCGCTCGGTGCGCGATCCGCAGGCATCGGTCACCACCCACACCTCGAATTCGTCCTCCAGCAGGTCGAGCGCCGTCTGCAGCACGCAGATGTGCGCCTCGCAGCCGGCCACCACGATGCTCTGGCGCTGCGACGCGGCCTGCTGCTGCGGCTTCTGCAGGTGGCGCGGCAGGCTGCGGGCATTGCCCTGGGGCGCGGCGGGCATCGGCGGCCGCAGCCACTCGGACAGGCCCTCCTCGCAGGCGCTGAACTGCATCTTGGACAACGTCCGGCGGCACAGGCCGGCGATCTGCGGGTCGAGCGGGCCGAGCTTCGACGGGTTCTGCGCCGTGCCCCAGGCCGGCGCGCCGAGCAGCCGCGCCGCCTCGGCCAGCCGGCGCGCGTTGTGCAGCACGCCCTCGGCATCGGCGATGGCGGGCATCAGCCGCTCCTGGTAGTCGATGAGGACGAGCTGGGAGGAATCGAGGTCGAGCAGCATGGGATCGGTATCCGGGTGAAAAGGTGAATGCCCGATTACACACCGCCCGGCCGGGCCGTCAGCGCGGAGCGGCGGCGGCGGGCGGGTCCAATCGCAGCAGCTGGCCGCCCTCGCCGTCGGTCAGCAGGTACAGCAGGCCGTCCGGTCCCTGGCGCACGTCGCGGATGCGCTCCCGCAGGCCGGCCAGCAGCTTCTCCTCCCCGGCCACCCGGCCGTCGGCCCCGATCCGGATGCGGTCCAGGTAGCGGAACTTGAGCGATCCGACGAAGAGATTGCCCTTCCACTGCGGGCCGTAGCGGTCGCTGGAGAGGAAAGCCATGCCGGACGGCGCGATCGACGGCACCCAGTAGTGCAGCGGCGGCTCCATGCCGGCCTTGGCGGTGCCTTCGCCGATCCTGCCGCCGCCGTAGTTCTCGCCGAAGGTCACGACGGGCCAGCCGTAGTTCCGGCCGGGCTTCGGCAGGTTGATCTCGTCGCCGCCCTGCGGGCCGTGCTCGTGCATCCACAGCGTGCCGTCGGGCGCCAGGGCCGCGCCCTGGGCATTGCGGTGGCCGTAGCTCCAGATCTCGGGCAGCGCGCCCGCCCGGCCGACGAAAGGGTTGTCCGGCGGCACGGCGCCGTCCTTGCCGATGCGTACGATCTTGCCGAGGTGGCTGTCCAGGCGCTGGGCCTGCTCCTGGTAGCTCGACCGCTCGCCCATCGCCAGGAACAGGTGGCGGCGGTCGGCGGATTCGACGATGCGGCAGCCGAAATGCAAGATGCTGGGCATCTTGGGCCGCTGGCGGAAGATCACCCGCAGGTCGTCGAGCCGGGTCGCGTCCTCCGACAGGACGGCGCGGGCCAGCGCCGTGCCGTTGGCGCCCCCGCCGTCCGGCGCGGGTTCGCTGAAGCAGAAGTAGAGCGTGCGGTTGCGGGCGAAGTCCGCATCGGCGACCAGATCCAGCAATCCGCCCTGGCCCCGGGCATCCACGCGCGGCAGGCCCTGCACGCTGCCGGCGACGGCGCCGTCGGCCCGCAGAACCTTCAGCGCGCCGTGCTTCTCGGTGACCAGGAAACGCCCGTCCGGCAGGAAGGCCACCGCCCACGGCGACGCCAGGCCGGATGCGACGACCACCGGTTTCGGCTGCGCGCCTGCCGGCTCGCGGGCGCCGGCAGGCGGCGCCGCGGCCGCCAACGCCAGTGCCGCGGCCGTCCATGCGAAGGGACGGCGCACCCGCCCCGGACCGGCGATGCGGAAAATTTTCGCGTTATCGGCTGCCATCGAAAATCCTTGAAAAAGAAACCGGAAAATCCTGGCGATTATGAAAATCCGAATATCCGCGCATACGGCGATTACAGCCGGGTAATAGGAGAAAATGTAACGTCGGCTTGACGGATAATTCCTACACCGTTAGTCTCGCGCCCCATGCCCCGTCTGCTTCTCGCCTCCCTGCTCCTGGCTCTCGCCTCCTTCGCCCACGCTGCCCCTTCGAACAGCACGACACTGCACGACGACCTGGACCGGCTGATGGCCGACAAGGGATTCGCCAGCAGGCTCGAGACGGCCCGCCTCACCGCCAGCGAACGCGCCTCCGACCTGGTGGTCACCGCGATGGGCTTCCTGGGCGTTCCCTACCGCCGGGGCGGCAACAGTGCGGAAACCGGCTTCGACTGCAGCGGCTTCGTCCGCGCGATGTACGGCGAGACCATCGGCAAGCTGCTCCCCCGCCGCGCCAACGAGCAGGCGGCCAGCACCGAAACCATTCCCAAGAGCGACCTGAAGCCGGGCGACCTGGTGTTCTTCAACACCATGCGCCGTGCCTTCAGCCATGTCGGCATCTATGTCGGCGACGGCAAGTTCATCCATGCCCCGCGCAGCGGCGCCACCATCCGGGTCGAGGACATGCACCAGAGCTACTGGTCGCGCCGCTTCGACGGCGCCCGTCGGGTGATGGCGAACGATGCGGACGAAACGGGCAACGCGGCGACCCGCTGAGACCGACGTACGACGCCGGTTCCGGCGGCCCCGAAAAAAATGCACAGGCTGCGAGGCGCTGTGCATTTTTTTGGACGGCGGGTCCCGATCAGGGCCGGATGCGGCTTTCGGTGGTGCGGATTTCCGAGCCGATCACGTTGATCGGGCGCGCCTCGGGGTTGCGCCGGAGCTGTTCGGCACGGGCGAGGTCCGCCTTGAAGTTTTCCTGGGCCTGGCGGTTGCAGCCAGCGCGCTCAGCAGCCGGCATCTTGGCGCATTCCTCCATCGCCACCTTGCGGCCGCCATGGGCTTCACGGAAGGCGCTCTGGTAGCGCTGCTGCGCCGTGGTGTCGGGACGCGCGCCACGCTCGAGTTCTGCGGTGTTGTTCCGCGCCATCTGGGCCATCGACAGGCTCGCGGTGGTGGCGAAGGCGGCGGCGACGGCCAGGCGGAGGAAAGTGTTCGACATGGATGGTGACTCCCGGGGTTGAAATACGGCACGAGGCAGCGCCCTGGGGACGCTGTGAGGCGATTGTCGATCCGATGCGGCATCCGGACCGGTTGCGCATGCCATCGCCGCCTGCGGGCCGATGTGCTGGACCGGCGTCGGCCTGCTCCTACATGGTGCCCCGCGGCGTCGCGGGACGACAAGAAGCGCTCCGGCCTCGATGGGCGGGAGCGCTTCGGGGGAAGCAGGCCGGCCGGTGCCCGGCGGCCTGCCCGGCTCACTTCCGCGCCGGCGGAATGTCGGTGCAGCTGCCGTGCGCCACCTCGGCCGCCATGCCGATGGATTCGCCCAGCGTCGGGTGCGGATGGATGGTCTTGCCGATGTCGATCTCGTCGGCGCCCATCTCGATGGCCAGCGCCACCTCGCCGATCATGTCGCCCGCATGGGTGCCGACGATGCCGCCGCCCAGGATGCGGCCGGTCTCCACGTCGAACAGCAGCTTGGTGAAGCCCTCGTCGCGGCCGTTGGCGATGGCGCGGCCGGACGCGTTCCAGGGGAACAGGCCCTTGCGCACCTTGATGCCCTGCGCCTTGGCCTGGTCCTCAGTCAGGCCGACCCAGGCCACTTCCGGATCGGTGTAGGCCACGCTCGGGATGACCCGCGCGTCGAACACCGCCTTGGCCATCTTCGCGTCGCCCTTGAGCTCGCCGAAGACGACTTCCGCCGCCACGTGGCCCTCGTGCACCGCCTTGTGCGCCAGCATCGGCTGGCCGACGATGTCGCCGATGGCGAACACGTTGGGCGCGCTGGTGCGCATCTGGATGTCCACCGGGATGTAGCCGCGCTCGTCGACCTTCACGCCGGCCGCGTCGGCGCCCAGCTTCTTGCCGTTGGGCGTGCGGCCCACCGCCTGCAGCACCAGGTCGTAGGTCTGGGACTCGACCGGCGCGCCGCCGACTTCCGCGCTCTCGAACCGGACCTCGATGCCGGCCTCGGTGGCCTGGGCGCCAGTGGTCTTGGTCTTGAGCAGGATGCGGTCGAAGCGCGGCGCGTTGAGCTTCTGCCAGACCTTCACCAGGTCGCGGTCCGCGCCCTGCATCAGGCCGTCGAGCATCTCGACCACGTCGATGCGGGTGCCGAGCGTGCTGTAGACGGTCGCCATCTCCAGGCCGATGATGCCGCCGCCGACCACCAGCATGCGCTTCGGGATCGAGGCCAGCGCCAGCGCGCCGGTCGAATCCACCACCCGGGGATCGTCCTTGGGCAGGAACGGCAGATGCACCGGCTGCGAGCCGGCGGCGATGATGGCCTTGCGGAAGGTGACCTTCTGCGTGCCGCCGGCGGCTTCCTGGCCGCTGCCCTGCGTGGCCGCCACTTCCAGCGCCTGCGCGCCGGTGAAGGTCGCGTTGCCGCGCAGCACGGTCACCTTGCGCATCTTGGCCATCGCGGCGAGGCCGCCGGTCAGCTTGCCGACGACCTTCTCCTTGTGGGTGCGCAGCTTGGCGACGTCCACCGCGGGCGCGCCGCCGAAGTCGATGCCGAGGTCGGCGAAGTGCTTGACCTCGTCGATCACCGCGGCGACGTGCAGCAGCGCCTTCGACGGGATGCAGCCGACGTTGAGGCACACGCCGCCCAGGGTGGCGTAGCGCTCGACGATGGCGACCTTCAGTCCCAGGTCGGCCGCGCGGAAGGCGGCCGAGTAGCCGCCGGGGCCGCCGCCGATCACGACCAGGTCGTAGTCGGCATCGGCCGGCACCTCGGCCGACCCGGCCGCGGCCGGCACCGGCAGCGTGGCCGGCGCGATGACGGCCGCTTCGCTTTTCGTAGCACCCGACCCGGGCTGCGCCTGGGCCGGAGCGGGAGCCGCCTGCGAATCCGCCTGCGGCGCCGGGTTGGCGGCACCGCTGCCGGAGGCGCCGCTGCCGGAGGCTTCCAGCACCAGCACGACCG
The DNA here is from genome assembly GCA_022702125.1 of Burkholderiaceae bacterium. Lineage (GTDB taxonomy): Bacteria > Pseudomonadota > Gammaproteobacteria > Burkholderiales > Burkholderiaceae_C > JAKOND01. The sequence continues at coordinate 494 of JAKOND010000101.1, read as the reverse complement.
AACCCTCGGCCACCTTGTCGCCGACCTTCACTTTGAGTTCCTTGACCACGCCGGCAGCGGACGACGGGATCTCCATCGATGCCTTGTCCGATTCCACGGTGATCAGCGACTGTTCGGCCGCGATGGTGTCGCCGGGCTTGACCAGCACCTCGATGACCGCTACCTCGTCGAAGTCGCCGATGTCCGGGACCTTGATTTCAATCTGGCTCATGCGAATGTCTCCTTACAGCAGCACGCGCCGGAAATCGGCCAGCACCTGGCCCAGGTAGGCGTTGAAGCGCGCGGCCGAGGCGCCGTCGATGACGCGGTGGTCGTACGACAGCGACAGCGGCAGCGTCAGGCGCGGCACGAACTGCTTGCCGTCCCAGACCGGCTTCATCGCGCTCTTGGACAGGCCCAGGATGGCGACCTCGGGCGCGTTGATGATCGGCGTGAAGTGGGTGCCGCCGATGCCGCCGAGCGAGCTGATCGAGAAGCAGCCGCCCTGCATGTCG
>JAKOND010000093.1 GCA_022702125.1 Burkholderiaceae bacterium | reverse complement strand
GCTGGCAGTTACCAGCGGCAAGGGCGGTGTAGGAAAAACTTTTGTGTCGGCCAATCTCGCCGCATCGTTGTCGGCACAGGGGCAGCGCGTGCTGGTCATTGACGCGGATTTAGGCTTGGCAAACCTCGATGTCGTACTAAATCTCCATCCGAAAACCACCCTCCACGATGTTTTCGCTGGCAAAGTGAAATTGCAGGAGGCGATTGTCAAGGCACCCGGAGGCTTTTCAGTCCTTCTTGCAGGTTCTGGAATGATTGAGTACTCCAGATTGACTGCGCAAGTCAAAGAACAGCTTTTCGAAGTTGTTAAGATACTCTCGCCTTCATTCGATGTAATTATTCTCGACACCGGAGCAGGAATCGCCGATCTTGTGCTTTTCGGAATATCGATGGCCGATGAAGTCTTGGTAGTCGCTACGCCAGAACCTACGTCCTTGACTGACGCTTACGCAACAATCAAAGTACTTTCGATGCAGCAGAAGCGACAGCGCATACGCATCATTGTTAATCAAACAATACGCCACGGCGATGGGCGTGCCATCACTGGGCAACTCCAGCAGGTTTTGGACAGATTTGTATTGTCTGAAACCGGTGCAGCTACGCGGTTGGTGCATCTGGGTGATATTCCAGAAGATTCGGCCGTACGTGCTGCCATCATGCGGCGACAACTGCTTATTACGACCACGCCTAGCAGCAATGCGGCATTGGCAATAGGTCAACTAGCCAGAAAAATTACAGAGACAATCCTATGCTAGTCAACTTCTGCTATTTTTCCCAGGAGAAATGTCTTTCGGACTAGATCTTCCACTTTTCCGCAATCTTCTCGGGTGTCAAGCTATCGTAGCTTTCAAAAGGCTGATGGATCCATGGATTGGTTGCCAGATACTCAACAGAATAATCTGCTGCAAAAATAGATGCAGCCTTTGTCCATATCACGGCACTCCTCAACTCAGTGACAGCCGGATATCCACTCTTCAGCATTTGGATCACTGACTTGAGCGTATGTCCAGAGTCTGCCAAGTCATCTACCAGCAAGACCTTTCCGGCGATCTCGCCCTGTGGCGTAGTAATGTAGCGCGCAATGTTGAGATGCTCTTGAACAGTCCCGCCCTCAGCACGATAAGAGCTTGTCGAAACGATGGCCAGCGGCTTCTCAAAGATACGGCTCAAAATATCACCTGGCCGCAATCCGCCACGTGCAAGACAAAGTATGTTGTCGAACTCCCAACCAGACCGATGTACTTTGATAGCAAGCTTCTCGATCAGATTGTGATATTCGTCATAACTCACATACAAATGTTTTCCATCTTCGGTCAGCATGCAACTCCCTGATAATAATGAATACTTTAGACAGAGTACGGAACTCAAGCTTGCAGATAAGGATGTCGCATCATGATTGTGTGATCGCGATCAGGACTCGTTGAAACAATATCCACGGGAACTCCCGTCAACTGCTCAATGCGCTGCAGATAAAGGCGTGCATTGACAGGCAGCTCATCGAATTCCGTCACTCCTACGGTCGAATCACTCCAACCTTCCAAAGTTTCATAAATGGGAATACAACGTTCGATGTCATCGGCACCCATCGGCAATATGTCCACGACTTCGCCATCCAATTGGTAACCGGTACATAGCTTCAATTCTTCCAAGCCGTCGAGCACATCAAGCTTGGTAATGCATAGCCCAGTCAAGCCATTGACTTGTGCCGAACGCTTCAGCAAGGCCGCATCGAACCAACCGCACCTACGGCTTCGTCCTGTTGTCACGCCTTTTTCTGCGCCTACAGTGCTGAGATGGTATCCCGTCGTACCTGGAACTTCCCAATCCAGTTCTGTCGGGAAAGGGCCTCCACCAACACGTGTGCAATAAGCTTTGGTGATCCCCAATATGTAGTGCAGCATGCCAGGTCCCACTCCCGCGCCAGCAGCCGCGTTACCAGCCACACAGTTGCTGGACGTGACGTACGGGTAGGTTCCATGGTCCACATCCAGCAATGTTCCTTGTGCGCCCTCAAAGAGCAGGTTATCTCCATTGCGATGTGCTTCGTTCAATTCGCGCGATACGTCAGCCACCATGGGCAGCAACGTTTTGGCCTGCTCCATAGCTTGCGCATAAACCGTATCGAAATCGACCGGTTCGGCATGCAGATAACCGGTCAACACGAAGTTGTGCAGATCCAGCAGATCGTGAAGTTTTGCCGCAAAACGCTCTGGATGGCGGAGATCCTGAACCCGGAGTGCACGACGGGCTATCTTGTCTTCATAGGCTGGACCAATGCCCCGTCCAGTGGTACCGATCTTGGCATTGCCACCTTTTTCCCGAGCGATTTCCCGTGCAATGTCGAGCGCCGCATGGAAAGGCAGAATCAAGGGGCACGCCTCGCTGATTCTCAGCCGCGATCGGACGTCGACTCCAGCTCGTTCCAAGCCTTCAATTTCCTCAAACAGCTTGGCAATCGAAAGCACGACTCCATTGCCGATATAACACTTGACGCCGGGACGCATGATGCCACTAGGAATCAGGTGCAAAGCAGTCTTGACGCCATTGATTACCAGCGTGTGGCCTGCATTGTGTCCACCTTGAAAGCGCACCACGCCTTGGGCACTTTCTGTGAGCCAGTCGACCAGCTTTCCTTTGCCCTCGTCACCCCATTGGGTTCCGACGACCACTACATTGCGGCCAGCCACCTGCGCGATTGTCTTGTTCATTACCCAGTCTTCTCGATTGCTTTGCATTAAAGATCTTCCGTCACCCAGCACCCGTTTCGGAGCACCAACGCGCGGTCGTAAGAAAATTCATCCAACTCGTGAATATCGGCCGTTTCCGGTGTGCAAACAACCGTTTCGCCAGCCGTACGCAACATATGGATCGCCTCCCGCAATGACATCACATCCGGGGATGGAAGGCCATAAGACAGGGATGGCCATGGAGCGCGAATCGCACGGCGCACAGGCAGCGCCTGTACAGCGCCGACGAGCATTTTTAAATCCAGGCTGAAACCTACCGCGGGACGCATGCGCCCGAACACCGCTCCTACTTCGTCGTAGCGTCCTCCTCGTACCACAGCGGTACCTGCGGACTTCGCGTAAACGGAGAAACGGGCGCCGCTGTAATAGGAGTACCCGCCTAGATCCGCTAGATCGAAACTGACCGAAGCCTCTTCCACATGGGATGCCAGCAGCCTCAGTTCAGCCAACACATTCTGAAGTTCAGGAAACGCCGACAGGGAAACAGCAGCCCGATCAAGCACAGTCGCGTCTCCATACAGGTTCAGCAATTCCTTTAATCCCGCTTGGCAAGCCTGGGGGAAATCCTGGGTCAACGCGTCAAGCGCGGCACGGTCCTTGGTGGCAAGGGCTGCATGCACCCGGTCGTCTCTCGCAGCATCTGCCCCAGCCCTTTTCAGAATGACTCTCGCGATACGTGCGTCACCCAGATCCACATGCAGGCCCGTTACCCGCGCCGTACGCAAGCAATCCAGTGCCAGCAAAAGCGACTCGGCATCGGCTTCAATTCCCGCGCAGCCGTAGATTTCGGCGCCGAATTGCAGGGGTTCCCGCGTCGCATGGGGATGGTCGGGCCGTGTGTGCACCACAGGTCCGCAGTAGCACATCCGTGCTATCCCGCTTCGGTTGAGAAGATGCGCATCAATGCGTGCGACCTGTTGCGTAGTGTCGGCACGAAGCCCCATCATCCGGCCGGATAGTTGATCGACCAGCTTGAAGGTCTGCAGATCCAGCGCTTTCCCAACACCTGTCAGCAGTGACTCGAGATGCTCGAGCAGGGGCGGCATGACCAATTCATAGCCATACGTCCTGGCAGTATCGGTGAGCCCTCGCCGCAACTCTTCGAGATGCCGCGCTTCGGAAGGAAGAACATCGGCAATGTGATCCGGGAGAACCCAAGCAGACATGAAATTCGGCGTGCTATTAAAACGGAGATTCTACCGGGCTATGGCATATGACCCGCCATTCCTGAACTTGCCGCCAGACAGGATTTGACTCCGCAAAAAAAAGCTGTCTGTACACAACGTACAGACAGCAGCGGGAAGATTTCGGAAAGCCTGAACGACTATCTATCCAGAAGGTTCAGCGGGATGCCGGCGTCGACGCAGCTTGGTTTCCCCTGAAGCCCTTCAGGAATTCCGAACTGGCAGGGTCGAGGACCATCACATCGCTTTTCTTGTTGAAGGATGCCCGGTAGGCCTCCAGGCTCCTGTAGAACTGTGCGAACTGCGGATCACGGCTGAAGGTTTCAGCATAGATACGTGCCGCCTCTCCATCGCCCTCCCCCTTGGTTTTCTGTGCCTCGCGGAAGGCGTTGGCGACCGTCACTTCCCTCTGCCGGTCTGCGTCGGCCCGGATCTTCTCACCTTCGGCTGCGCCCGTAGAGCGAAGCTCGTTGGCCACACGGTTGCGTTCGGCCTGCATCCTGCGATAGACGGATTCAGTGATCGCCTCGACATAGTCGACCCGCGTGATCCGCACATCGACAATGTCGACGCCCCAGGGCTGCTGTCCCCTGACGACGTCCAGTACTTCCCGGCGCACGGCGTTCATCAGTTCATCGCGCTTGAGCGCAATCAAGTCCTTTACCGTGCGCTTGTTGACCTCCTCTTGGAAGGCATTGCGAACCACACGATTCAGCTGGTTCGCACCAGCCTGCTGGTCCAACCCCACATTGCGGATATAGGCCGAAGGATCGGTGATACGCCAGCGAACGTACCAGTCGATCACGACACGCTGTTTTTCCGCAGTCAGCATGGACTCGGTGTCGCTGCTGTCGAGGGTCAGGAGACGCTTGTCGATATAGGACACATTCTGGAAAGGAGGCGGAAGCTTGAAATGCAGTCCGGGTTCGGTGATGACCTGTCGGATCTGCCCCAGCGCGTACACCACACCGAACTGCCGCTGGTCCACGACGAAAAGCGTCGAGCTCAAGAGCAGCAGCAAAACCAGTGCAGACGATACCCACAAGCCTAATCTGTTCATGCCCATCTCCTATCGCACGTCGCGATCACGTGTGCGGGAGTTGTCCCGGGTTCGTGCTTCGTTGTTGAAAACAGTGCCTGCGCCGCCCGCATTACTCGTATTGGCCGCAGTGGATCCTGCGGCGTTTCCGGCGTTGGGAACCGCAGGTGGGACGCCTTCGCTGGAAGTCGGCGATTGCGGCTGCATGAGTTTGTCGAGCGGCAGGTAGAGCAGGTTCGAGTTCTGACGCGAGTCCACCAGCACCTTGGTCACGTTGGAATAGACCTGCTGCATGGTTTCCAGGTATAGGCGATCCCGGGTCACCTGAGGTGCGCGCTGGTACTCGGTCAATACCGATGCGAAGCGTTGGGTATCACCTTGCGCTTGCGCCACGATGCGCGCCTTGTATGCTTCCGCCTCTTCCTTCAGCCGGGACGCTGTACCGATGGCGCGAGGCACCACATCGTTCGCGTATGCCTGCGCTTCGTTCTTGGCTCGTTCACGTTCCTGGCCTGCGCGCAACACATCGTCGAACGCGGCCTGCACTTGCTCCGGCGGACGCACTCCGCCTTGCTGAAGATTGATCGCTACGATTTCCACACCCACCTTGTAGCGGTCCAGAATGCGCTGCATCAGTTCCCGCACACGGGGCGCGATTTGATCGCGCTCTTCCGCCAGCGCAGTATCCATGCGCATCTGACCGACCACCTCACGGACGGCCGTTTCGGCCACCTGCACGACCGATCCTGCAGGATCGCTGCTTTCGAACAGGTAGGCACGCGCGTCCTTGAGCCGGTACTGCACCGCGAACTTGATTTCGACGATGTTCTCGTCCTGCGTCAGCATGGCCGATTCACGCAGGCCGGTAGATCGCACGATGCTGTCTCGTCCCACGTCGACCGAACGGATCTGGCTCACGAACACCAGCTCATGGCGCTGGATCGGATAGGGGAGCCTCCAGTTGAAACCTGCCCCTACGGTCGACTTGTAGCGTCCGAACTGCGTGATGACCGCCTGCTGGCCTTCCTGGACGATAAAGAATCCGCTGCCCAGCCAGATGAGCGCGATGACGGCGAACACCAAGCCGGCGCCCACGCGCGCACCTCGACCGCCAGGCTGGAAACCATTGTTGCCGCTGAATTTCCCCCGACCGTCACCGCGGCCACCGCCGCCGAACAGGTTGCCCAGCTTGCGGTTGAAATCCCGCCATAGTTCGTCAAGATCCGGGGGACCCTGCGTAGGCTTTTGGGACTCACGGCCTCGAGGCGTCGGGGGCACTTGCGGACGCGCTTCCGGCCGTGGCTGTGAATTGCCGGATTCGTGGCTTTCTTCACTACCCTTGCCCGCAGACTCTTCGTCTCCGCGGCCCCATCGGGAATCGTTGAGGTTGAACATTCCTCTGATGTGTCGTGGCATGTCGGCCCATCGGAAGGCGCTCGAAAGAAAGGTCATGCAGGGTATCTCTTGTCTTGTTGTAGGCAATGAGGAATTTTGCCCAATCATTCACCGTCGTTAGACAAAGGCAACTGCTCGTCGAAGGGCATCGGGCTTTCTTCATTCGTTGTATCCGCCCCTAGCGACGCTTCGGCATCGCCCTTCGATTTCGCATCATGCGCGCGGTCCGCAAGCACCGACCGCAAAGTCCCCAGGCCAACGCCCTCGCGCGCGCTGACGAAAACGCGCTCGAACGATCGCTCGTCGAGTTGGAAGGCATCGTGCGAACTCAGCGGCTGGCGCTCTTCCGGAATCGCATCGAGCTTGTTGAACACCAACAGCTGAGGAACATCGGATGCACCGATTTCCTGGAGGACACGCTGCACTTGAGCGATCTGCTCTGGAAAACCAGGATTTGCCGCATCCACGACATGCAGCAGCAGATCCGCCTCGACCGACTCCTGCAGCGTGGCTTGGAAAGCATCGATGAGCCCGTGAGGCAGATCGCGAATGAAGCCGACCGTGTCGGAGATGGAAATAGAACCGATCGACTCGCCCAGGTATAGCTGCCTGGTCGTGGTATCCAGCGTGGCAAACAACTGGTCGGCGGCATAAGCGCGCGCTTTGACTAGCGCATTGAAAAGCGTGGATTTGCCGGCATTGGTGTAGCCGACGAGCGACACGTTGAAAGTATCGCGACGCTCTCGCTGGCGGCGCTGCGTGCCCCGCTGGCGCTTGACCTTCTGCAGCCGTTCCTTCGTCCGCTTGATGGAATCGCCGATCATGCGGCGGTCCAGTTCGATCTGGGTTTCGCCCGGACCACCGCGGGTACCGATACCGCCCCGCTGCCGCTCCAGGTGAGACCACCGTCGAACCAGACGCGTGCTCAGGTACTGCAGCCGTGCCAATTCGACCTGCAGCTTGCCTTCGTGGCTGCGCGCACGCTGTGCAAAGATTTCCAGGATGAGCAATGTCCGGTCGTTGACCGCCACGCCGAGGGTTCGCTCCAGGTTTCGCTGCTGCGCAGGACTCAAGGATTGGTCGAACAGCACCTCGGCCGCGCCATGCATTTCGACCAGCATGCGGATTTCTTCTGCCTTGCCACTTCCGACAAAGAGCGCCGCGTCGGGTCCCTTGCGCTTGCAGGTCAAGCGTGCCACCGGAGCCAATCCCGCAGTCTGCGCGAGCAGACCCAGTTCCTCCAGTTCCGCATCGAAATGCGGCATACCCATGTCGACGCCCACGAGGATCACGGGAACCGTGTCGGGCGCACTCAGATCAATACTCAATGCGAGGCGTAATGTATGGCGAGCGGATTGCTGATCGAGGTCGGTGCAGCTCAGGCACCGGCTTCGGACTCGTTATTGTCGGCCGCCGAGAAATTGACTGCGCGTCCAGGAACGATAGTGGAAATCGCGTGCTTGTAGACCATTTGCGTCACCGTGTTGCGCAGCAGCACGACATACTGGTCGAAAGACTCGATCTGGCCCTGCAACTTGATGCCATTGACGAGATAGATGGACACCGGAACATGCTCACGACGCAGCGTGTTCAGAAACGGATCTTGAAGAAGTTGGCCTTTGTTGCTCACGATATGCTCCGTGTTCAGAGTGTGTTGTTGTAAAACGTCACCATAACACACGGTCTGTGCTTAACCGGTGAGTGACACGAAATTGCACAAGAAATCGACAGTGCTTCCAATACGCATCGCTGCGCGCGGGCTTGGGGATCTAGCTACCGTTCTTTTCGGCATACGGATTATGGGATGTCTTCATCTCGATTCTCAAAGGGGTGCCAACGAGATCGAATTCCTTGCGGAAACGTCCCTCCAGGAAGCGCTTGTAGGCATCGGTGACATGCTCCAACGAGTTGCCGTGGATCACGATGACCGGTGGATTCATGCCTCCTTGGTGGGCATACCGCAGCTTGGGACGGAACATGCCGCCCCGCTGCGGGCTCTGGAATTGCACCGCCTCCAGCAGGAGCCGGGTCAGCACGGGGGTGGACATCTTGCACATGGCGGCCCGGTGCGCGCGGGCGATAGCCTCCCAGACGGGACCCAGTCCCTGCCGCTTCCGGGCCGAGATGAAGTGCAGCGCGGCGAACTTCAGGAAAGGCAGGCGCGTGTCGATGGAGCGCTGCACCAGTTCGCGCTGATAGCTGTCGACCGCATCCCACTTGTTGACCGCCAGCACCACCGCGCGGCCGGACTCGAGGATGTAGCCCGCGATGTGCGCATCCTGATCCGTCACCCCCTGCGTCGCGTCGAGCAGCAGCAGCACGACATTGGCGGATTCGATGGCCTGCAGCGTCTTGACCACGGAGAACTTTTCGATGGCTTCGAAGACGCGCCCCTTGCGGCGCAGTCCCGCGGTATCGATGAGTTCGAAACGCTGGCCGTCGCGCTCGAAAGGCACGGTGATCGCATCGCGCGTCGTGCCCGGCATGTCGAAGGCCACCAGGCGCTCTTCGCCCAGCCATGTGTTGATGAGCGTGGACTTTCCGACGTTCGGACGCCCGGCGACCGCGAGCTTGATCGTTCCGTTGTCGGCGTCCTCCGCGTCCTCGGGCTCCTCGGGCAGGTGCAGCGGCGCCAACGCCAGGTCCACCAGCCCGCGTATGCCCTGTCCGTGAGCGGCCGAGATCCCGTACACCTCGCCGAGGCCGAGTTCGAAGAATTCGACCAGCTGCACGCCTTCCTTCATGCCCTCGGCCTTGTTGGCGGCCAGGACGCAGGGCTTCCCCAGACGCCGGAGGTAGTTGGCGATGTCGTGGTCCTGGGCCGACAGGCCGGCGCGGGCATCGACCACGAACACCACCACATCGGCCTCCGCGACCGCTTGCCGGGTCTGCCGCGCCATCTCCTTGAAGATGCCGCTTTCCGCATCGGGCTCGAAACCCCCGGTGTCGATGACGATGTATTCGTGCTTGCCCTGCCGCCCGTTGCCGTAGTGCCGGTCGCGGGTCAGCCCGGCGAAGTCGGCGACGATGGCGTCGCGCGACTTGGTGAGGCGATTGAAGAGCGTCGACTTACCGACGTTGGGGCGCCCGACGAGGGCAATGACTGGCTTCATGAAACACGACCGCGGCAAGGCCGCAAAAAGGGGAAAGGCCGCTTACTGCGGCACGAAGCCGAAGACGCCGCCATTGCTGGTCGCCACGACCAGGGTGTTGCCCGCGAGCACGGGCGCCGCCACGATGGCGGAACCATCGGTGGGGATGCGGTTGAGCATCGCGCCGTCCTCGCGCGACAGCATGTGGACGATGCCCGTACCGTCACCGAACACGACCGAACGCCCCACCACGAGAGGCGCACTGAGCACACGCCAGCGCAGCTTGTCCTGCGACCAGGCACGGTCGCCGGAATCGCGCTTCCATGCCAGGACGGTGCCATCCGCTTCGGTGCCGTAGAGGGAAGCATCGTCGCCGTCCAGCCCCTGGAAGCCGTTGGCGGCCTTGCTCCACAGGAGAGTGCCGCGCGCGGTGTCGACGCAGCCGATGCTGGACTGGAAGGCGCGGGCGCACACGACCGAGCCTTCGCGCGCGACGCGGCCGACCAGATCGACCAGCCGCTCGACGTCGTTGGTGCCGCGCGATGCCGCGATCGGCGCCTCCCAACGGACGCTTCCGTTGAGCGGATTCAGCCCCGCCATCCGACCCGACAGGCCCGCTACCAGCGTTTCGCCCACCGGCACCAGCACGCCGGGTTGCTGCAGCACCAGGGGCTCGCCGGGACGCTGCTGGCTCCAGAGACGCACGCCCGAGCGTCCGTCGAATGCGCTCACCGAGCGATCGGCCGCCAAAATGAACACCCGCCCTCCGGTGACCAGCGGCGCCGTATAGACGCCCGCGGCCAGTTTCTTGCGCCAGAGTTCCTTGCCTTCGGAGAAGGCCACCAGTTCATTGCCGCGCGTCACCGCCGCGACGACCGCGCCGTCCGAGCCGACCGCTGCGGACAGCGGCGCGCCGGTGCTGGCACGCCACACTTCGCGACCGGTGGCTGCGTCCAGCACGTAGAGGCCGCCGTTGCCGCTGGCCAGGGTGACCTGGCCGTCCTGGGCCTGAACGGTCAGGGACAGGCCCTCGGCGGGACCGATCTTCGCGTTCCAGGCCTGGCGCACCGCCACCAGCCCCGGACTGGGGCCCAGCTCGGCAGGCTGCGGCTTCTTGCTGCCGAAGTCGAACCAGGAGCTGACGGTCGAACAACCCGCCAGCATCGTGACCAGGGCCAAGGCCGCCGCGCCGCGTGCCAGCGCTCCTGCGGACGACGGACGCTTCCGGGCGGCAACGGAGGAAGGGGGATTTCTCATGTTCACGACTTGGTTTGCGCCACGGATGCGGCGGCTGCGGGTGCGTTGGCATCCCGAGGATCGATGCCTTGCGCATTGAGCTTCAACTCGACGAGGCGGCGGTATTCGGACTGGCCGTCCAGCCCCGTCCAGGCGCGGCGGTATTCGGCCACCGCTTCGGTCTTCTTGGCCTGCAGCATCAGCAGATCGCCCTTGCGGTCGGCGACCAAGGGCTGGAACGTCGCAGGGAAGCTGCCGGCGAGTTGCTGCAGGGCCGCGTCGTAGGCCTTCGCATCGGCGTGCAGCCCGGAGAGCCGCAGCTTCGCGACGGCCTGGTAGCCGGCATCCTGCGATTTCTCCGCTACCCAGGAGAGCGCGGCCTTGGCTCCGTCCTGGTTGTCCTTGGCGTGCAGCGCCTTCGCCGCCAGCAGGCCGGCCTGCGAGGCGTAGACCGTCGATCCGTAGCGTTCGCGGATGTCTGCGAACGCACGCTCGGTGCGCGCGGCATCACCCGCCTGGGCAGCGCGTTCCACCTCCTCGAACAGCGCGGCGGCGCGCACCGCCTGGCTGCGCTGCCAGTAGTGGTACCCGTTCCAGCCGGCGACGCCCAGGCATGCCACCAGCAGCACCGCCGTGATGGCCGTGCCGAAGCGGGACCAGAAATGCTTGAGCTGGTCGATCTGCTCTTGTTCTTCGAGATCGAGATGAGATGCCATGGAAGGAAGCCGGTTCAGGAAGTCGGGGATTGTAGGGTGGCGGCCCAGACGGCCGCCTCCGCCAGGGGCAGGCGCCGCTGGCGCAGGACGCCGTCGGAGACATCCCCGCGCAGGGCTTTCAAAGTGACCTCGCCCGCCGCGAATTCGTCCGGGCCGAACACCAGCGCATGGGCGGCGCCGCTGGCATCGGCCTTCTTGAACTGGGACTTCATGCTGCCCGGACCCTCCCCGGCGCCGGCATGCATCTGCACCGCGACGCCCGCGGCGCGCAGCGTCTCGATGGTGCGCAGCGCCTGCGGGAACAGACCGGCATCCGGCAGGATCGCATACACGTCGGGCGCGAGCGCCGCATGGCTGTCGCCCTGCTCCTTCAGCAACTCCAGCACCCGTTCCACGCCCAGGGCCCAGCCGACCGCGGGAGCGGGCTTGCCGCCGATCTGCTCGATCAGGTAGTCGTAGCGGCCGCCGCCGCAGATCGTGCCCTGCGAACCCAGCCGGTCGGTGACGAACTCGAACACCGTCAGGTTGTAGTAGTCCATGCCGCGCACCAGGCGGGGATTGATCCGGTAGGCGATGCCGTTCGCATCCAGGATGGCCCGCACCGCCGCGAAATGCGCGCGCGATGCTTCGCCGAGGAAATCCATCATCCGGGGCGCGGCCTCGACCACGGCCTGCATGGCGGGGTTCTTGGTATCGAGGATGCGCAGCGGATTGCTGTGCAGCCGCCGGCGCGCGTCTTCGTCGAGCACATCGGCGTGCTGCTCCAGATGCGCGATCAGCGCGGCGCGGTGGGCCTTGCGCTCGTCGGGCTGCCCCAGGCTGTTGAGTTCGAGCCGCACGTCCCGCAGGCCGAGTTCGCGCCAGAGCGCGGCCGCCAGCAGGATCAGTTCGGCATCCACTTCGGCGCCGCCGAAGCCCAGCGCCTCGGCGCCGATCTGGTGGAACTGGCGGTAGCGGCCGCGCTGCGGGCGTTCGTGGCGGAACATCGGACCCATGTAGTAGAGCCGCTTGCCGCCGTCGTAGAGCATCGAATGCTCGGTGACCGCGCGCACCACGCCGGCGGTGCTTTCGGGACGCAGGGTCAGGGAATCGCCGTTGAGGCGGTCCTCGAAGCTGTACATCTCCTTCTCGACGATGTCCGTCACCTCGCCCAGCCCCCGGACGAACAGCCCGGTGGGCTCGACGATGGGGGTCCGCAGGTTGCGGTAGGCGTAGCGCGCCATCAGCCGGCGCACGGTGTCTTCCAGCCATTCCCAGCGGGCGGATTCGGGCGGCAGGATGTCGTTCATGCCCTTGACGGCCACGATACGGGCGGGACGGGCGGTGGCGGGATCGGCGGGCGGGCGGAGAGTCATGGGAAACGGACCAGGCGCGAAAACGGATGGCGGAGAAAACGGGAATGGGAATACCGTCCGCGCGGACGGTGTCTCGCGCTTCGGCACGGGCGGGCCGGCGGGGCCGGCGTCAGACAGGCGTGACGGTCTGGGCCGACTCGGGCGCGGCCGGCGCCGCGGTGGCACCCGCATGGCCGAAACGGCGCTCGATGTAGCGCTCGACTAGCTGATGGAATTCCTGGGCGATGTTGTCGCCCCGCAGGGTCAGCGCCTTCTCGCCGTCGATGAAGACCGGCGCGGCGGGCGACTCGCCCGTGCCCGGCAGGCTGATGCCGATGTCGGCATGCTTGCTCTCGCCGGGACCGTTGACGATGCAGCCCATGACCGCCACCTTGAGCGCTTCCACGCCCGGATAGCGTTCGCGCCAGAGCGGCATCTGCAGCCGCAGGAAGTCGTCGATCTGCTTGGCCAGTTCCTGGAAGGTGGTGCTGGTGGTGCGGCCGCAGCCCGGGCAGGCGGTGACGCTGGGCACGAAGATGCGCAGTCCGAGCGACTGCAGGATCTCGGTGGCGATGACCACCTCCTGCGTGCGCGACTCGCCCGGCTGCGGCGTCAGGGAGACGCGGATGGTGTCGCCGATGCCTTCCTGCAGCAGCAGGGACAGGGCCGCGGCGGACGCCACGGTGCCCTTGGTGCCCATGCCGGCCTCGGTCAGGCCCAGGTGCAGCGGATAGTCGCAGCGGCGCGCCAGCTCCCGGTAGACCGAAACCAGGTCGCGGACCCCGCTGACCTTGCACGACAGCAGGATCTGGTTGCCGGGCATGCCCATCTCCTCGGCCCGCCGGGCCGAATCGATGGCCGAGGTGATCAACGCCTCGTACATGACCTGGCGCGCGTCCCAGGGTTCGGCACGGCGGCTGTTCGCATCCATCAGGTCGGCCAGCAGTTCCTGGTCGAGGCTGCCCCAGTTGACGCCGATGCGCACCGGCTTGTCCCATCGCATCGCGGCATCGATCATCTGGCCGAACTGCAGGTCGCGCTTGTCGCCCTTGCCCACGTTGCCCGGGTTGATGCGGTACTTGGACAACGCCTCGGCGCAGGCCGGATAGTCGGTGAGCAGGCGGTGGCCGTTGTAGTGGAAGTCGCCGATCAGGGGCACGTCGATGCCCATGCGGTCGAGCTGGTCGCGCACGTGGGGCACTGCGGCCGCGGCTTCCGGCGTGTTGACAGTGATGCGCACCATCTCGGAGCCGGCCTGCGCCAGCTCCTTGACCTGGATGGCGGTGGCGATCGCATCGACGGTGTCGGTGTTGGTCATCGACTGCACCCGGACCGGGGCGCCGCCGCCGACGGTCACGACCCGTGATCCCCAGACCGTCCGGGACTGTCGGGTGTTGCGCTGCTTCGGCGTCGCGATCTCGATCGGCGCCTGAAAAAAAGGAAGATCTTGGGGCACGGCTATTTCACCTCGAAGCGGGCTACGTTGTTGCGGGCACGGGCCGCCAGATCGAAAGCCTCGCCGCGGATCTGGACCGTCGTCGTATCGGTACGCCCGACGACCACCGACAGAGGCGTCGCCGCATCGGCGAGGCTCTCGACCTGACCGGCATTCAGCGTCTTCTGCACCAGCACCGCACCCTTGGCGTCGGACACCTTGATCCAGGTGGGAGCGGAAGCGCTGATGACCAGCAAGCCGCCACCGGCCGCAGGAGGAGGATCGGCAGCAGCGGGCGTGGCCGGGACTGCCGTCGCATCGGCAGCCGTGGCGCCCGCCGCCGTGGTCGCCTGGGGGGCAGCGATGCTGGCAGGCGTCGCAGGCCCCGCACCGGCGACGATGCCCGCATCGGGGGCGTTTGCCGGTCGTGCAGTGCCTTCGGCAGCCGGTGGGACCGAGACCTCCTCTACGACCCGGGTGCCACCCGAGTCCTTGATGATCTCGACGGTCCTGCCGTCCTGGGGCGTCGACGCCTGGCCCCATGCCGGCAAAGCCGAGCGCAGCCTGTCGAAGGCCCCTTGAGGCACCAATATGACGGCCGCTGCGGCCAGCACGAACACGGCGGCCAGCGCCAACGCCCGCCGCGAGACATGCGTGTTCGCACGCGCAGAGGGTGAGAATTTTCCGCGGCCACCGGCGCCGGTGGACTTGATGCGGGTCGCCTTGTGTTCCGCCACGGAGTCCAGGATCCGCGCGTTGGCATGTGGCAGCAGCGCCAGAACAGGCGCCGCGTCGACCCGCAGCGCCCGACAGATGCTGGACGCCAGCGAGCGTGCAAAAACACTATCCGGCAGTTCGTCGAATCGCCCGGCTTCCAGGGACTCGATACGCGCGCGCGGAACCTTCAACATGGAAGCCAGCGCCGCCACATCCAGCCCCGCCTGTTCCCGCGCCTGGCGCAGCAATGCGCCCGCTCCGGACGGTTCCAGGTCCACCGGATGCGATGGAAGCGGCGTTTGCGCATCGTGGCGCGTATCACTCATCGAATGCTCCTCGGTCATAGGATGCCATTTCAGCGGATTGGGGAAAGCGCTTGCGGAGCTGGCTGGCAAGCTGCTGCATGGCGAGCGTGTCGCCCATGCGGCGCTCGATGCGAATCCCCAGCCACAGGGATTCCGCGTTCGCGAAATCGCCGTTGTTGAGCTGGCGAATATAGAAGCGCGCATCATCCAGCGCCCCACGGCGCTGCATCAGGTCGGCCAGGGTGTACTTGGTCACCGGGTTCTGCGTATCGAGCGCGAAGGATTGCTTGAGCGACGCCTCTCCGGCCACCGGGTCACCGGCACGGACCTGGCACAGGCCCTGGGCCATCAGGGTCTTGGCCTTGCCTCCATAGGCTGGCTGGGCCGTAGCACGGGAGAACATGGCCTGCGCCTGCGGGTAGTGATTCTGCTGGCACAACAGCCAACCGTAGTTGTGCAGCAGGTCGGCATTGTCCGGAGAAAGCGCCAGCGCCTGGCGGAAGCTCTGCTCGGCGGAAGGCAGGTCGCCCAGGCGCATGGCGATCAGTCCGCTCAGGTTGTGCGCCTCGGCGAAGCGGGGATCGATGGCCAGCGCGCGGCGCGCCTCTTCCTGCGCGACCGTGGTTTGTCCGTTCTCGAAGTAGCCGGCAGCCAGATCGAGCCGCGTCGTGGCACGGCGGCGTAGCTCGGCGGCGTCGGCAGTCGGTTGCGGCACCTCGATGCGCGCCTGGGACGCCTCGACCGTACGCACCGAGGTGTTGGTGGTACAGCCCGCGCCACCCGCCAGCGCCGCCATGGCAAGCACCACGACGGCAGCCCCGTGCCCCCAACCGTCCGGCCCCCATGGCACAGCAGCGGACAGTGTCATTCGGGCCTCCTTGCGTTGTTCAGTTCGTGCTCGCGATCGGGACAGCCCGTGCCGGTGTGATGACGACCACGCGTTGCTGCGCCATGCGCTCGCCGACGCGGGTCCGGTCCTTGACATCGCCCGCGAGCTGGCCGCAGGCCGCGTCGATGTCGTCGCCGCGCGTCTTGCGCACGGTGGTGACGATGCCGGCGTCGCTGAGCAGCTTGGCAAAGGCGGCCACCCGCTGCGGCGCGGAACGGACGAGGCCCGAGGCCGGGAAGGGATTGAACGGAATCAGGTTGAATTTACCCCAGACGCCGCCCTGGCGCTGGTACTGGCGCACCAGATCGATGATCTGCTGCGCATGCTCCGGCTGGTCGTTGACGTCCGCGAGCATGCAGTATTCGAAGGTGATGAAATCGCGCGGCGCATGCGCGAGGTAGCGGTTGCAGGCCTCGAGCAGTTCGGCGATCGGGTACTTGCGGTTCAGCGGTACGAGGTTGTCGCGAAGCGCATCGTTGGGTGCGTGCAGCGACACCGCCAGCGCCACCGGGCAATCCTGCGCCAGCCGGTCGATCATCGGCACGACGCCGGAGGTGGACACGGTGACGCGACGACGCGACAGGCCGTAGCCATGGTCGTCGAGCATGGTGCGCAATGCGGGCACCAGCGCGGAATAGTTCTGCAGGGGTTCACCCATGCCCATCATCACCACGTTGGAGATGACGCGCTCGGAGGTGCCCAACCGGCGTCGCAACGCATGCTCGGCGTACCAGAGCTGCGCGACGATTTCGGACGTCTTCAGGTTGCGGCTGAAACCCTGGTGGCCGGTCGAGCAGAACCGGCAACCCACCGCGCATCCCGCCTGGGACGACACGCAGAGCGTGCCGCGGTCGTCCTCGGGGATGAACACGGTTTCCACCGCATTGCCGTCGCCGACGTCGAACAGCCACTTGACCGTACCGTCGGCGGACGACTGCTCGGTCAGGACCGGCAGCGCCTGCACATGGGCGCAGGTCTTGAGCTTTTCGCGCAGCGATTTCGCCAGATCGCTCATTCCGTCGAAATCGTCCGCGCCGCGCTGGTGCATCCAGCGGAAGAGCTGGGTCGCGCGGAAACGCTTCTCGCCCAGCCGGTCGCAGAAGGCCGCGAGGCCTTCGAGATCGAAATCGAGCAGATTGGTCGTCATGGGAACGGGTGGAGGGAATGCGCGTGGCGCGAGCTTAGCGGGAGTAGATGTTGAGCGCGGGGAAGAAGAAGGCGATCTCGACCTGGGCGGTCTCGACGGCGTCCGAACCGTGCACGGCGTTGGCATCGATGCTGTCGGCGAAGTCGGCGCGGATGGTGCCCTTGTCGGCCTTCTTCGGGTCGGTGGCGCCCATCAGGTCGCGGTTCTTCAGGATGGCGCCTTCGCCTTCGAGCACTTGCACGAAGACCGGGCCGGAGATCATGAACTCGACCAGGTCCTTGAAGAAGGGACGGGCGCTGTGCACGGCGTAGAACTGCTCGGCTTCGGCGCGCGAGAGCTGGGTCAGGCGGGCGGCCACGACCTTGAGGCCAGCGCCTTCGAAGCGGGAAACGATCTGGCCGATGACGTTCTTGGCGACGGCGTCGGGCTTGATGATGGAGAGCGTGCGTTCAATAGCCATGGTGTCGATTTTCCTTGCTTATGGTTTGGATGCGTTGGATTTTCCGGGTTTTGCCTCTTGCACATGCGTACCGGAGGCAAAGCCATCCATTTTAACCCGGCCATGCGTCAGCCGGGTCCCAGGCCCTTCAGCGACCGCGTCCGCCGCTGCGGCGGGGGCCGTTGCCGCCCGCCGGGGCAGCGCGCCGCTGGCGCGCCAGGCTGTCGGCCCCGATGTATCCGACCGAGGTCTTGAGCGGGTCCGGCTGGTTGCCGCCTTCCGATGGCCCCGCGTCGCGCCGCTTGCCTTGCGTCTTGTTGCCCGCGCCGGGCTTGCCGTACTTGGAGCCCTTGCCCGGCTTGGCCGACGGTTCGCGCACCGCGGGGCCTTGCGGCATGCCGCCGACGCCGCGAGGCCCCCCGTGGCGCCGGGAATCGGGCGTCCGCCTCGCCGGAGCCGGCCGGCCCTCGGAAGGCACGGGAGGCGCCGTGCCCGCAGCCTTCATCAGCGCGGAGATGTCCTGCTGGTCGAGCTCCATCCAGGCGCCGCGGCGCAGGCCGCGGGGCAGCAGCATGGCGCCGTAGCGGATGCGGATCAGCCGGCTGACGGCATGGCCGACCGCCTCGAGCATGCGGCGCACTTCCCGGTTGCGGCCTTCGGAGATGGTCACGCGGTACCAGCAGTTGGAGCCCTCCCCGCCGCCGTCCTCGATGGAGCCGAACTGCGCGATGCCGTCGTCCAGCTGCACGCCGTCGAGCAGGCGCTGCTTCTCTTCCTTGCTGAGCGCGCCAAGCACCCGCACCGCGTACTCGCGCTCCAGGCCGAAGCGCGGGTGCATCAGGTTGTTGGCGAGCGCGCCGTCGGTGGTGAACAGCAGCAGGCCCTCGGTGTTGAGGTCGAGCCGGCCCACCGATTGCCACTTGCCCTGCTGCAGGCGCGGCAGGCTGCGGAAGACCGTCGGCCGGTTCTGCGGGTCCTCGCGGGTCACCACTTCGCCGACCGGCTTGTGGTAGGCGATCACGCGCGCCGGCGGCGGCTCGATGCGGAAGCGCACCGGCTTGCCGTTGACCTTGACCTGGTCGCCGTACTGGATGCGCTGGCCGGTGTGCGCCGGCTCGTTGTTGACCGAGATGCGGCCTTCGAGGATGAGCTGCTCCATCTCCAGGCGGGAGCCGAGGCCGGCCTGGGCCAGCACCTTGTGCAGCTTGGGATTGTCGGCCTGGGGCAGCAGCACGCGCTTGGCGGGCGCGGCGTCGATCGCGTCGCTGTCCAGGTCGGCGTCGAAACGCCCCGACACCACGTCGTCGAAATGGATGTCGGCGACCGCGGGTTGCGCGACGGGAGGAGCCTCGGCGGCTTCCGGTTCGTTGTCCGACGCTTGAAGATCGGCAGGAGGATTTTTGGGATTCATGGGAGGCTCCGGGCCGGATCGGCGTCGTCGGATGGCAGGGGGGGAAGGGAGTGCGCGATCGCACCGGGCGGCGCGTCGGCGATGGAAGCGGGTTCGTCGCCGGGCACGGCCGCCAGGGCGCGCGCCAGAATGTCCTGGGTATCGGGCGTCCCGGGCGGCGGCAGGTCATCGAGGGTGGCCAATCCCAGGTCGTCCAGGAACCGGCGGGTGGTCGCGAACAAGGCGGGACGCCCCACGGTGTCCTTGTGCCCGATGACTTCGATCCAGCCCCGGTCCTCGAACTGGCCGATGATCGCGCTGCTGATGGCCACGCCGCGGATCTCTTCCATGTCGCCGCGGGTCACCGGCTGCCGGTAGGCGATGATCGCCAGGGTCTCCAGCGCCGCCCGGCTGTAGCGCGGCGCCTTCTCGGGATGCAGGCGCTCCAGCCAGGGCTGCACGTCCGGCCGGCTCTGGAAGCGCCAGCCGCTGGCCACCTGCACCAGCGCGACGCCGCGCTGCGTCCAGTCGGTGCCGATGTCCTCGAGCATTTGCCGGACGGTGTCCGCCCCTACGCCCTCCCCCAGCATGGCGCGCAGGTCCCGCAGGGGCAACGGCTGGGGAGCGCAGATCAGTGCGGCTTCGAGAATGCGCTTGGCGTCCGTCGTATTCATGGTCGGGCGATGCCTGTGACAACAGGATGGCACGGTCGGCGGAAAAATGGGCAGCCGGTGGCTGTCCCCGAGGAAAACGGACCGGTACGCACCGGCCGGGGACCGGCCGCATGGCGCGGGCCGCATGCACCGGTCGCAGCCGGTTCGATCGTCGCGGGCGGTCGGATCAGGGAGCCCCGGATCAGGCGCGGTCGTCCAGGCCGGGTATTCCAAGGGGATTGTAGTGCAGCCCCCAATCCCGCAAGGCCTGCTGCAGGTCCGGCGGCGGCGCCGCCTCGAAGCACAGGGGTTCGCCGGTCACCGGATGGGTGAACGCCAGCCGGAAGGCATGCAGCGCCTGCCGACGCATGCCCGCGGCCGGAGAGCCGCCGTACAGCACGTCCGCCACCAGCGGATGGCCGATCTTCGCCAGGTGCACCCGGATCTGGTGCGTGCGGCCGGTGTGCAGCGTGCATTGCACCAGGCAGCCGGCATCGCCGTCGGCCAGCAGGTCGACGGTGGTCTGGGCGGTCTTGCCGGGGTGCTGCTGCATGTCGACCACCGCCATGCGCAGCCGGTTGCGCGGATCGCGTCCGATGGGCATGTCCAGCTCGCGGTGCTTCGATCCTGCCCACGGACGGTGCGCCAGTGCGATGTACTGGCGGCGCACCTCCCGCGCGGCGATCGCCCGCACCAGCGCATCCATCGCGGGGCGGCTGCGGGCCACGACCATCGGCCCGCTGGTGTCCTTGTCGAGCCGGTGCACGATGCCGGCGCGCGGCAACCGGGCCGCCTGCGCGTCGTGCGCCAGCAGACCGTTGAGCAGCGTTCCGCTCCAGTTGCCCGGGGCCGGGTGCGTCACCAGCCCGGCGGGCTTGTGGACCACCAGCAGATGGGCGTCCTGGTGGACGATGTCCAGCGCCATCGGCTCGGGCAGGAAGGCCTGGCTCTGCTGCGTGGGACGCAGCTCGATCTCCAGGCGATCGCCGCGGAACACCCGCGTCGCCGGCTTGGCGACCGCACGGCCGTCGCGGCGGACCAATCCGGCCTCGATCAGCTGCTGGAGGTAGCTGCGGGAGAACTCCGGCACCCCGGTCGCCAGCACCTTGTCGAGCCGGTCGCCGTGGTGGAGGGCCGGGACGAGCAGGGAGCGCTCTTCTACGGCATCGCCGGAGGAAGGATCGTCTTCCGGCTCCTCCGCGTCTTCCTGCACTTCCATGATTTCCCGGTCTCCGGAATCGGGCAAGGCAGGCGCCGGCGAGGGGGATGGACCGGCCTCCGCCCGGGAGGGGGTCGATATAATTGGGGGGTTTCGTTTCAAGAAGGTTGCCTGTAATGCGTCGAGTCCAATTATCGGTGGCCCCCACGGCGCTCGCGCTCGCGGCCGCCTTCGCGCTCGGCGGCTGCGCCTCCAACAACGAGGACCGGACCGCCAACTGGAGCCCCAACCGCATCTATTCCGAAGCGCGCGACGAGTCCAGCTCCGGCGCGTACGACAAGGCGGTGCCGCTGTTCGAAAAGCTCGAAGGCCGCGCCGCAGGCACCCCCCTGGCGCAGCAGGCCCAGCTGGAAAAGGCCTATGCCCAGTACAAGAGCGGCGAGCAGGCCCAGGCCCTGGCGACGCTCGACCGGTTCGTGCGGCTGCATCCCGCCAGCCCCGCGCTGGACTACGCCCTCTACATGAAGGGGCTGGTCAACTTCAACGACAACCTGGGCCTGTTCTCGGCCATCTCGCGCCAGGACCTCTCGGAGCGCGACCAGAAGGCGGCCAAGGATTCGTTCGAATCCTTCCGCGAGCTCACCACCCGCTTCCCGGATTCGCGCTACACGCCCGATGCCCGACAGCGCATGACCTACATCGTCAATTCGCTGGCGCAGTACGAGGTCCATGTCGCACGCTACTACTACAGCCGCGGCGCCTACGTGGCCGCTATCAACCGGGCCCAGCTCGCCATCTCGGAATACCGCGACGTGCCGGCCCTGGAAGAGGCGCTCTACATCCTGTATCGCTCGTACGACTCGCTGGGCATGACCCAATTGCGCGACGACACCCGGCGGGTGATCGACACCAACTACCCGCGCAGCGCCTACATCGCCAACGGCTTCAAGGGCAAGTCGGATCCGTGGTGGAAGCTGTGGTGAACTCCATGCCCGCCTCGCCGGCGGGCTGCACCAGCGCGTCGATCGCCTGATCGAACGCCGCCGCCGATTCCAGCACGCGCATCGGCGGCAACCCGGCCAGCAAACGCCGTCCGTAGCCCATCGACGTCAGCCGGGCGTCGCACACCACCAGGATGCCGCGGTCAGTTTCGCGGCGGATCAGGCGCCCCGCGCCCTGCTTGAGCGCCACCGCCGCCTCGGGCACGAAGTAGTCGTTGAAAGGGCTGCGACCGGCCCTCTCCAGCCGGTGGCTGCGCGCCTCGACCAGCGGATCGTTCGGAGGCGGGAACGGCAGCTTGTCGATCACCACCAGCTGCAGCGCATCCCCGGGCACGTCGAACCCCTCCCAGAAGGAGGCCGACGCGATCAGCACGCAGCCCCGCCCCTGGTGGCTTCCCTGGCGGAAGCGCTCCATGAGTCGGCGCTTCGGCCAGTCGCCCTGCACCAGCACCTCGATCGCGCCCTGCTCTCCGAAACGCTTCCGGAAGGCGTCGCCGATGGTCCGCAGCGCGCGCAGCGTGGTGGTGAGCACCAGCGTGCGTCCGCCCAGCCGCGCCACTGCATCCATGGACAAGGCCGCCACTGCCGGAGCATGGGCGGCGTCGGAAGGCTTCGGCAGGCCGCCCGGCACGTAGATCGCGGCCTGGGTGCCGTAATCGAACGGACTGTCCACCCGCAGGACCTCGGCGTCCTCCAGCCCGCAGGGTTCGGTGAACCAGCGCAGGCGCGGATCGTTTCCGAGCGTCGCGGACGTGAAGATCCAGGCGCGCGGACGCCCCGTGCCATCGGGACGGCCTGCGTCTGCGAACGCTTCGGGCAATGGCTGGTCCGGATCAGCAAACGGAGACGCGGGAGGCACGACCACGTCCGGCATGTAATCGGCCGCCCCGACGTCCTCCTGCTGCAGTGCCCGTGCGCCGGCACCGGACGGTTCCGACAAAGCTCGCCCCAGCATGCGTGTGCGGACCGCGTCCGCGATGTCCAGCGGAGACTCGACCAGCCGCAGCTGGTTGCCCACATCCACCCAGCGCACCGATGCCGGATCGCATTCGCCCAGGAAGCGGGCCGCCCGGCCGAGGAGCAATTCCGCCCGTTCGTGCAAACGCACGAAATCCGGCGCGATCTCGCTCACCGTATCCAAGGCCTGCATCGCCGCCTCGCAGCTGTCGTGCACCTGCTGCATCGCCATGGTCCATTCGGCGGCCTCCACGCCTTCGGGCACGCGGTGCTGCCAGCGCAGCTTGGCCCCGGGCCATGCCTTGCCGACCGACATGCGCAGGTCGCGCGCCGCATGCTCGACCGCCCCGGCCCAGCCCGGCCAGTCCGCCAAGCCGCGCGCCAGATGCATTCCGGCCGCCAGCACATCGCGTGCGAAATCCAGGAGTTGCGCGGTCGAGAGCTGCTGCCCGAGAAACTGCACCCCGGTCTCGTTGAGCTTGTGCGCTTCGTCGAAGATGGCGACCCGGGTCGTCGGCAGCAGTTCCGCCATGCCGGACTCGCGCACCGCCAGGTCGGCGAAAAACAGGTGATGGTTGATGACGGCCACGTCCGCCGCCAGCGCATCCCGCCGCGCCAGGTTGACATGGCAGGCCCGCAGGTGCGGGCATTGCGACCCCAGGCAGTTCTCCCGGGTCGAGGTCACGAAGGGCAGGACCGGCGAACGCTCGTCCAGGCCCGGGAGTTCCGCCAGGTCGCCGGTGCGCGTGGCCTGCGACCACACCTCGATCTTGGCCAGGGCCCGCAGCGCGCCGTGGTCGCCGTCGAGCATGCCGTCCCGCCGCGTCGCCTCCATCCGGTGCAGGCACAGGTAGCTGCCGCGCCCCTTGAGCAGGGCCGTGCGCACCGGAATGCCGAGCGCCTGCACCAGCCGCGGGAGATCGCGCCCGAAGAGCTGGTCCTGGAGGGTCTTGGTCGCGGTGGACAGCAGCACCCGTTCCCCGCTGAGCAGCGCCGGCACCAGGTAGGAAAAGGTCTTGCCGACCCCGGTACCGGCTTCCGCTACCAGGACGCCGCCGGTCTCGATGGTCCGGGCCACCGCCAGCGCCATCTCGGTCTGGCCGCTGCGCGGCACGAACTGCTCCGCCGCCTGCGACAGGACGCCGCCCGCGGCGAACGCCTCCTGCACGCGCGCGGTCAGCGGCATGGACGACTTTCGCAGCAGGTCGGGTGAACAGGGCCTCGCACAGCGCAAGGTAGCGGGGCAGGCGATGGAGATCCCGGGAAATTCAAAGGAAAAAGCACGCGAAGACGTTCCCGCCACGAAGGTAAAGTCAAAAAGACGAAGGGATAATACGTGCCCCATGCCCGCCCGGTCCGGCGGCGCGCATGGTCCCCTCCACAAGCAAGGAAACAGCAGGCATGGACCTGGGCTACCGCATTCACTGCGCCACGGGACTGCACAAGGGCGACCGCGAATACCAGCAGGACCAGGTGAGCCTGCTGGTGCATCCCCATGTCAACGGCTGCCTGCTGGCAGTCCTGGCCGACGGGATGGGCGGGCGGACCGGAGGGCGCAAGGCGTCCGATCAGATCATGATGACCGCCCGCCAATTATTCGAGGGCTATCGCCCCGATCGCGAGGCACCGTCCGCCCTGCTGCACCGGCTGGCGATGGAATCGCACATCGTCATCCGCCTGACCGCCATTTCCGCCGAACAGGAGCCGCACAGCACCATCGCCGCGTTCCTGATGCTGCCCGATGGCAGCTGCCACTGGATGCACGCGGGCGATTCGCGCATCCACCATTTCCACGACGGCCGTCTGGTGCGCCGGACGCGCGACCACTCCTACGTGCAGCAGCTGGTCGATCGCGGGCAGATCAGCGTGGAGGAAGCCCTGCGCCATCCGCAGGCCAACGTGCTGCTGGGTTGCCTGGGTACGCAGGACGATCCGCCGATCGAGCTGCACCGCATCGAACGCCTGGAGCCCGGCGATTCCATCCTGGCCTGCAGCGATGGCCTGTGGCATTACTTCACGCCCGAGGAAATGGCGGTCGTGGCGACCGAGCTGTCGCCGCGGGAAGCCAGCGAATTCCTGGTGTCGAAAGCGCGCAGCCGTGCCCGGGGAGGCGGCGACAACCTGTCCCTGGTGCTGATGAAGCTGACGCCTTCACCACCGGCACGGACCGATCCGCCCGTCCCCTCGATCGGGACCCGGTGAACGCAGGTCTTCGGGGGCGGTGCGGGTAGCCACTGGGGCACCCTCGCGTAGCAGCGGCCGTGCCGCCGGCACCGTGCCGTCGCGGCGCCCGAAGTGTCAGGGCGCAGGCAAGGCCTGGGGTACCGGTTTTCCCGCTGCGCCCTTCGCGGCCCGCTCCTGCAGCCGGCGGTCCCGCTCTTCGCGCCGGGCCTGCGCCTCGCGCTGCTTGGCGTCGAAACGGCTCGCCTGCGCCGGAGCCT
The DNA here is from genome assembly GCA_022702125.1 of Burkholderiaceae bacterium. Lineage (GTDB taxonomy): Bacteria > Pseudomonadota > Gammaproteobacteria > Burkholderiales > Burkholderiaceae_C > JAKOND01. Next base: position 11,105 of record JAKOND010000093.1, on the reverse strand, counting down.
CTTCGGCCTTCTGCGCGCGTTGCCGCTGGGCCTCGGCCCGTTCGAGTTCCTTGCGCTGCTGCTGCGCGGCGCCCTGCTGCGCACGGGCGGGCCGTTCAGCCTCCTGCCGGCGCTGCTGGTCCTGGGCGGCCTGCTGGCGCTGTTCCTGGGTAGGCGCGCCGGCCCCCCGCACGGATGCCTGCTCCTTCTTGTCGCGGTCGGCCTGCTCCTGGGACGCGATGCGGGCACGCTGTTCCTGGCCCTCGCGTTCCCGCTCGGCATTGTTGATCGCGGTTTCCTCGCGACGCAAGGCGGTCAGGGACTTGCGGTGACGGTCGGCCGCCGCCTGCACGCAACTGTTGACCACGAAGTGCTGGTAGCACTGCGCCGACTCGCGGTTCTGCTGTTCCTGGATGCGGGTGCGTTCCCGACCGATCTCCTGGATACGCCGGGCCCGCTCCTCGATGAGCCCGGTCCGCGCTGCCGACTGTTCCGGGGTCATCGCGTCCTGCGCATGGCTCAGGACGGCGATACCGGCCATGCACATGACCAGGAGCCGGCTCGGCCACAACCCACGGCCGATGCGACCGGCCCGGGCGTCGACACGGTTCATCCGGTGGATCGTGTCGTGCGTCATGTGATGGCCGTGTCCACGATGCGCCGTTCCAGCGCGAGGAACTCCGCCGACTGCATTTCGTTGAGCCGCGACACGGTGCGCGGGAACTCGTGCGACAGCGGCCCTTCGATGTAGAGCTCTTCGGGCGGCACCGCGGCCGACAGGATGAGCTTGACCCGGCGGTCGTACATCACGTCGACCAGCAGCGTGAAACGCCGTGCCTCGGAGGCCATCGCCACCGACAGGCGGGGAATGTTGCTGACCAGCACCGTGTGGAAACGGTTGGCGATCTCCAGGTAGTCGTTCTGCGAACGCGGACCGGCGCAGAGGGCCTTGAAGTCGAACCAGACGACGCCGCCGGCCTTGCGCCGGGCGTGCATCTCGCGCCCCTCGATCTGGAGCACCGGATCCTCGTCGTGGGCCTCGGCCAGGCGATCGAACGCATCGTTCATCTCGCCATCGGTACCGGGACCGAGCGGTGTGTGGTAGAGCCGCAGCTTTTCCATCGTGCGGCGCCGGTAATCGGTGCCGTTGTCGACGTTGACGACCTGCAGCCGCTCCTTGAGCAGCGCGATGGCCGGCAGGATGCGGTCGCGGTGCAGGCCGCCCGGATAGAGCCCGTCGGGCTCGAAATTGGACGTGGTCACGAAGCCCACGCCGTTCTCGAACAGGGCCGCCAGCAGCCGGTGCAGGATCATCGCATCGGTGATGTCGGCCACATGGAATTCGTCGAAGCACAGCAGGCGATAGCGGGCCGCCATCCGGCGGCCCAGCACGTCGAGCGGATTGACCGTGCCCTGCAGGCCTGCCAGCTCCTTGTGCACTTCCCGCATGAACTCGTGGAAGTGCAGCCGCACCTTGCGGCGGATCGGCACCACATTGAAGAAGCAGTCCATCAGGAAGCTCTTGCCGCGCCCCACGCCACCGAACATGTACACGCCGCGCGGGATCGCCGGCCGGTGGAACATCTTCTTGATGACGTTGGTGCGGCGCTGCTTGTAGAACGCCCACTCGGCGGCGCAACGCTCGAGCGCGTCCACCGCACGCAGCTGTGCCGGGTCGCTCTGGAAGCCGCGCTGGCGCAGCTCCTCTTCGTACGCGGCACGCACCGGCGTGCTGATGACGGGAGATTGCATCGGGTGCCTGGCGATCCTCGAAAGCTCAGAAGTTGAGCGTGCGCTTGTCCACCGCGAGCGCGGCTTCCTTGACGGCTTCCGACAGCGACGGGTGCGCGTGGCAGATGCGGGCGATGTCCTCGGCACTGGCCTTGAACTCCATCGCGACGACGGCTTCGGCGATCAGTTCGCTGGCCTGGGGGCCCACGATATGCACGCCGAGGATTTCGTCGGTGGTGGCGTCGGCCAGGAACTTCACCATCCCGGTGGTGTCGCCCAACGCGCGTGCCCGGCCGTTGGCCAGGAACGGGAAGGTGCCGGCCTTGTAGGCACGGCCCGAGGCCTTGAGCTGCTGCTCGGTCTGGCCCACCCAGGAGATCTCGGGGTTGGTGTAAATCACCCACGGGATGGTGGCGAAGTTCACATGGCCGTGCTGGCCCGCGATCCGCTCGGCCACCGCCACGCCCTCTTCCTCGGCCTTGTGCGCCAGCATCGGGCCGCGCACCACGTCGCCCACTGCCCAGACGTTGGGCAGATTGGTCTTGCAGTCCGCGTCCACCACGATGGCGCCGCGCTCGTCGAGCTGCAGGCCCACGGCCTCGCCGTTGAGCCCGATGGTGTTGGGCACCCGACCGATGGAAACGATCAGCTTGTCGGCTTCCAGCGTGCGGGATTCGCCCTTGGCGTCGGTGTAGGCGATGGTGACGCCGGCTTCGCCCTTGGCGATGTCGCCGATCTTCACGCCCAGTTCGATCTTCAGACCCTGCTTCAGGAAGGCCTTGTGGGCTTCCTTGGCGATCTGCTGGTCCACCGCGCCGAGGAACTCGGGCAGGCCTTCGAGGATGGTGACATCGGCGCCCAGGCGGCGCCAGACCGAGCCCATTTCCAGGCCGATGACGCCGGCGCCGATCAGCGCCAGGCGCTGGGGCACCTCGCCGATGCGCAGCGCACCGTCGTTCGAGAGGATGGTCTCCTCGTCGAACGGCGCGTTCGGCAGCGCGCGGGCGTTCGAACCGGTGGACACGACGATGTGCTTGCCGGACAGGGTCTGCTCGGACGCGCCCGCCACCTTGATCTGGTAGCCGCCGTCCGCCGCGGCCGCGAACGAGCCGCGACCGTGGAAGAAGCTCACCTTGTTCTTCTTGAACAGGTACAGGATGCCTTCGTTGTTCTGCTTGACCACGCCGTCCTTGCGGCCGAGCAGCTTGGGCAGGTCCAGGCTCAGGCCCTCGATGCCGATGCCGTGGTCCGCGAAGTGGTGGCCGGCCTGCTCGAAGTGCTCCGAGGACTGCAGCAGCGCCTTGGAGGGGATGCAGCCGACATTGGTGCAGGTGCCGCCCGGTGCCGGGCCGCCCTTGTCGTTCTTCCATTCGTCGATGCAGGCGACCTTGAAGCCCAACTGCGCGGCGCGGATGGCGGCGATGTAGCCGCCGGGACCGGCGCCGATGACGACGACGTCGAATTGCTGTTGTTGTTCGGACATTGCGCGGTTTTCCTCAGATGTCGAACAGCAGGCGGGCCGGATCTTCCAGCGCGTCCTTCATGGCCACCAGGCCCAGCACGGCTTCGCGGCCGTCGATGATGCGGTGGTCGTAGCTCAGGGCGAGGTAGTTCATCGGACGCACCACGATCTGGCCGTTCTCCACGACGGCGCGGTCCTTGGTCGCATGCACGCCCAGGATGGCCGACTGCGGCGGGTTGATGATGGGGGTGGACAGCATCGAGCCGAACACGCCGCCGTTGGAGATGGAGAAGGTGCCGCCTGTCATGTCGTCGATGCCCAGCTTGCCTTCCTTGGCCTTGGCGCCGAACTCGGCGATCTTCTTCTCGATCTGGGCGAAGCTCAGCTGGTCCGCGTCGCGCAGGATCGGCACGACCAGGCCGCGCGGCGAGCCGACGGCGATGCCGATGTCGAAGTAGCCGTGGTAGACGATGTCGTTGCCGTCCACGCTAGCGTTGATGACCGGGTACTGCTTGAGCGCATGCACGGCCGCCTTCACGAAGAAGCTCATGAAGCCCAGCTTCACGCCGTGGGTCTTCTCGAACTTGTCCTGGAAGCGCTTGCGGGCGTCGATGACCGGCGCCATGTTGACTTCGTTGAAGGTCGTCAGGATGGCATTGGTGGACTGGGACTGCAGCAGGCGCTCGGCGACGCGGGCGCGCAGGCGGCTCATCGGCACGCGCTGTTCCGGACGGTCGCCCAGGCTGGCGAAGTTGGCGGCCGGCGCGGCGGGCAGCGCGGCCTTGGGCGCGGGCGCCGGAGCGGCCTTGGCGGCGGGCGCGGCCAGGACATCGCCCTTGGTGACGCGACCGTCCCTGCCGGTGCCGGACACGGAATCGACCGAGCGGCCCTGCTCCGCCAGCAGCTTGGCGGCGGCCGGCATGGCGACGTCGGACTTGGAACCGCCCTGGGCGGCCGGGGCCGCGGCAGGTGCGGGAGCGGGGGAAGCCGCGGGAGCAGGTGCGGCGGCGGCCGGTGCGGGCGCGGCGGCGCCGGCCTGGGCTTCGGTGTCGATGCGGGCGATCAGTTGCTCGGCGGTCACCGTGGCGCCGTCGGCCTGGACGATCTCGGCCAGCACGCCGGCGGCGGGCGCGGGCACTTCGAGCACGACCTTGTCCGTTTCGATCTCGATCAGGATCTCGTCGGCCGCGACGGCCTCACCGGCCTTCTTCTTCCAGGTCAGCATGGTGGCTTCGGAAACCGATTCGGACAGCTGGGGGACTTTGACTTCTACGATGGCCATGAATTGCTTTCGATTTGTTCGGGGGAAGATCGATCGGGAAAAATGTGAAAAAGCCGGGCCCTGGGGCCCGGCGATCCGTGACTTACTTGTTGAGCACGAAGCCCTTGAGCTTGGCGAAGGCGCCTTCGACCAGGGACTTCTGCTGCTCCTGGTGCAGGTGCGAATACCCGACCGCCGGCGATGCCGACGCCGCGCGGCCCGAATAGCCCAAGCGCTGGCCGGCCGACATGTTCTCGTGGATGTAGTGCTGCACGAAGAACCAGGCGCCCTGGTTCTGCGGCTCGTCCTGCACCCAGACGATGTCGGTGGCGTTCGGGTACTTCTTCAGCTCGGCGGCGAAGGCCTTGTGCGGGAACGGATAGAGCTGTTCCACGCGCAGGATCACGACGTCGTCGGCGCCCTTCTCCTCGCGCTTCTTGGCCAGGTCGTAGTAGACCTTGCCCGAGCAGGCGACGATGCGCTTGACCTTGTCGGCCTTGAGATCGCGGTTCTCCGGGATCACGGTCTGGAAGCTGCCGCTGGTGAATTCGGACAGCGGCGAGGTCGCGTCCTTGTTCCGCAGCAGCGACTTCGGCGTCATGATGACCAGCGGCTTGCGCAGGTTGCGGGTCATCTGGCGGCGCAGCACATGGAAGATCTGGCTGGCCGTCGTCGGCTGCACCACCTGCATGTTGGTGTCGGCCGACAGCTGCATGAAACGCTCCAGTCGGGCCGAGCTGTGCTCGGGACCCTGGCCCTCGTAGCCGTGCGGCAGCATCAGCGTCAGACCGTTGACGCGGCCCCACTTCACTTCGCCCGAGGCGATGAACTGGTCGATCACCACCTGCGCGCCGTTGGCGAAGTCGCCGAACTGCGCTTCCCAGATCACCAGGGTGTTCGGGTCGGTGGACGCGTAGCCGTACTCGAAGCCCAGCACCGCCTCTTCCGACAGGATGGAATCGATCACCACGAACGGCGCCTGGTTGTCCGCGACGTTCTGCAGCGGGATGTAGGTGCCTTCGTCGAACTTTTCGCGGTTCTGGTCGTGGATCACCGCGTGGCGATGGGTGAACGTGCCGCGGCCGCAGTCCTCGCCCGACAGGCGCACCGGGTAGCCGGCGGCGACCAGGGAAGCGAAGGCCATGTGCTCGCCCATGCCCCAGTCCACCGGGATGTCGCCGCGGGCCATGGCCGCGCGGTCGTTGTAGACCTTCTTGACCAACTGGTGCGGGGTGACGGTGTCCGGGATCGTGGTGATGCGCTCGGAGATGCGGTTCCAGTCGGCCAGCGGGACGCCGGTGTCGCCCGCGTCCGTCCACTTCTTGCCCAGGAAGGGGCTCCAGTCGACCGCGTACTTGCCCTTGAAGTTGGTCAGCACCGGGTCGGCCGTGTGCTTGCCGGCTTCCATGGCGGCGCGGTAGGCCTTGAACATGTCGTCGCCGATGGTCTCGCCCAGGCCCTGCGCGGTCAGCTTGTCGGCGTACAGCTTGCGCGTGCCGGGGTGGGCCGCGATCTTCTTGTACATCAGCGGCTGCGTCAGGCTCGGGGTGTCCTGCTCGTTGTGGCCGAGCTTGCGGTAGCAGATGATGTCGACGACCACGTCCTTCTTGAATTCCATGCGGAACTCGAGCGCCAGCTGGGTCGCCAGCACGACGGCTTCCGGATCGTCGCCGTTGACGTGCAGCACCGGCGATTCGATCATCTTGACGACGTCGGTGCAGTACAGCGTGGAGCGGCTGTCGCGCGGATCGCTGGTGGTGAAGCCGATCTGGTTGTTGATGACGATGTGGACCGTGCCGCCGGTGTGGTAGCCGCGGGTCTCGGCCAGCGCCAGGGTCTCCATGATCACGCCCTGGCCGGCGAAGGCCGCGTCGCCGTGCACCAGCACCGGCAGCACCTGCTTGCCGGCCGGATCGCCCCGGCGGTCCATGCGGGCGCGCACCGAGCCTTCGACCACGGGATTGACGATCTCGAGGTGCGACGGGTTGAACGCGAGGCTCAGGTGGACCGGACCGCCTTCGGTCGTCACGTCCGAGCTGAAGCCCTGGTGGTACTTGACGTCGCCGCTCGGCAGGTCTTCCGGTGCGGTGTGGTCGAATTCCGCGAACAGGTCCGCCGGCAGCTTGCCCAGCGAGTTGACCAGCACGTTCAGGCGGCCGCGGTGGGCCATGCCGATGACGATCTCTTCCACGCCCGCCTTGCCGGCGGCCTGGATCAGCGCATCCATCGAGGCGATGAAGCTCTCGCCGCCTTCGAGGGAGAAACGCTTCTGGCCGACGTACTTGGTGTGCAGGAACCGCTCGAGGCCTTCGGCCGCGGTCAGGCGGTCGAGGATGCGCTTCTTCTGCTCGTTGTTGAAGCTCGGCTTGGAACGGGCGCCTTCGAGCTTGCTCTGCCACCAGCGCTTCTGCACATGGTCGGTCGTGTACATGTACTCGACGCCGATGGTGCCGCAATAGGTCTCGCGCAGGGCGTTGAGCAGCTCCCGCAGCGGCATGGTGTCGCGGCCGAAGAAGGTATTGCTGGTGTTGAAGACCGTTTCCAGGTCGGCGTCGGTGAAGTCGTAGAACGGCAGGCCGAGTTCGGGGATGTCTTCGCGCTCGGTCCGCTTGAGCGGATCGAGGTCCGCCCAGCGGACGCCGACGTTGCGGTAGGCGGCGATCAGCTGCTGGACCGCGGTGCGCTTGCGGCCGAGTTCGGAGTCGGCGCTGGCGACCACCACCTTGGTCTGGCCCTGGCGCGCGCGGTCGGCGAAGGCGTTGATGACCGGCAGGTGCGGCACGTCGCGGCTGTTGCTGCCGTCGCCCGCGGGCACGTTCTGGAGGGAGTCGAAATGGGCGCGCCAGCTGTCGGGCACGCTGGTCGGATCGGCGAGATAGTTCTCATACATCTCTTCGACATACGGCGCGTTGCCGCCGAAGAGATAGGTATTGCCTTGGTAGGCGTCGTACAGCGACGTAGGATCGCTCATGGTGCGCGGACCTCCGTTTTCCTTGGGAAAACATTAGCTGGAAAAAACCTTCCGCGACACGGCTGAACCGATTGGCGGATGCGACTGTGGCTGGGAAGGGCCTGATTAGCCCACGATTGTGCCACCGAAGGCGCCCGTATCGGAACAAGTCGAACGCCGCTCATCCGGATACAGGGCGATTCGTGCGGCGGACGGCGACATTTCCCGCCCGGGCGGACACCGACCGTTCAGCGCTTGCCCTGCGGCTTCGGGGATTTCTTCCGGGCTCCGATGCCGCCAACCGCCGGAACCGGCGCGGCGCCGGTCTGGCGCGGCGGCAACCCGGTGTGCTGCGTCAGCAGGCGGCCTTTCGCCACGGACTGCACGGCGGTGGTCGAGTTCTTCTTGCGGGCGCTGGTGTAGCTGCCGTCCGTCATCGGCTGGAAGGTCGGGATGAGGTGGTGCTTCCCGTTGCCCACCAGGTCGGCGCGCCCCATGGCCTTGAGGGCCTCGCGCAGCAGGGGCCAGTTGTTCGGATCGTGGTAGCGCAGGAAGGCCTTGTGCAGGCGCCTGCGGCGCTCGCCGCGCACGATGTCCACCGTCTCGCTGTCGCGGGTGATCTTGCGCAGAGGGTTGCGGGAGGTGTGGTACATCGTCGTGGCGGTGGCCATCGGCGAAGGGTAGAAGGTCTGCACCTGGTCGGCCCGGAAACCGTTGCGCTTGAGCCACAGCGCCAGGTTCATCATGTCCTCGTCGCTGGTGCCCGGATGCGCCGCGATGAAGTACGGGATCAGGAACTGCTTCTTGCCGGCCTCCGCGCTGTACTTCTCGAACATCTGCTTGAACTTGTCGTAGCTTCCGATGCCCGGCTTCATCATCTTCGACAGCGGTCCCTGCTCGGTGTGCTCCGGCGCGATCTTGAGGTAGCCGCCCACGTGGTGGGTGACCAGCTCCTTGACGTACTCGGGCGATTTCACCGCCAGGTCGTAGCGCAGGCCCGAGCCGATCAGAATCTTCTTGATGCCCTTGAGCGCCCGCGCCCTGCGGTAGATCTTGATGAGCGGGCTGTGGTCGGTGTTGAGGTTCTGGCAGATGTCGGGGTAGACGCAGCTCGGCTTGCGGCAGGCGGCCTCGATCTCCGGGGTCTTGCAGCCGATGCGGTACATGTTGGCCGTCGGGCCGCCCAGGTCGGAGATCACGCCGGTGAAGCCCTTGACCGAGTCCCGGATCGCCTCGACCTCGCGGATGATGGAATCCTCCGACCGGCTCTGGATGATGCGGCCCTCGTGCTCGGTGATCGAGCAGAAGGTGCAGCCGCCGAAGCAGCCGCGCATGATGTTGACCGAGAAGCGGATCATCTCCCAGGCCGGGATCTTGGTCGCGCCGTCGTGGCTGCCCTCGGCGTCCGCGTAGGACGGGTGCGGCGCCCGGGCATAGGGCAGGTCGAACACCTGGTCCATCTCGGCGGTGGTCAGCGGGATCGGCGGCGGGTTGACCCAGACATCGCGGGCAGTCGCGCCCTCGCCGTGCGCCTGCACCAGCGCGCGCGCGTTGCCGGGGTTGGTCTCCAGGTGCAGCACCCGGTTGGCATGGGCGTAGAGGACCGGATCGCTGCGCACCTGCTCGTAGGACGGCAGGCGGATGACGCTGCGGTCGCGGGGCGGCACCTGGATCTTCATCGCCTGCCGGTTCGACGCATTGGGCACGAAGTTCAGCGGCTTGATCGCCAGCGGGGAAACCGCGGCGCGCGAGGCCATCGCCTGCCGCCCCACGGCCTGCGCCTCGGCCAGGGTCGCGACCTGCTGCGCCTCGTCTTCCCGCGCGCAACTGGCGCCCTGCTCCCGCGCCTGGTCGGAAATCATGAGATAGGGATTGACGTGCGCCTCCACCCGGCCCGGCGCATCGACGCTGGTGGAATCGATCTCGAACCAGCCCTGGGCCGACTCGTCGCCGCTGCGGCGCACGAAGGCGGTGCCGCGCACGTCGGTGATGCGCTCGACCGGCTCGCGCGCGGCCAGGCGGTGGGCGATCTCGACGATGGCGCGCTCGCCGTTGCCGTAGACCAGCAGGTCGCACTTCGCGTCCACCACGATGGAGCGGCGCACCTTGTCCTGCCAGTAGTCGTAGTGGGCGATGCGGCGCAGCGAGCCTTCGATGCCGCCCATCACGATCGGCACCTCGCTCCAGGCCTCGCGGCAGCGCTGCGAGTAGACGATGGCGGCGCGGTCCGGCCGCTTGCCGCCGACGTCGCCCGGGGTGTAGGCGTCGTCGGAGCGGATCTTCCGGTCGGCGGTGTACCGGTTGATCATCGAGTCCATGTTGCCGGCGGTCACGCCGAAGAACAGGTTGGGCTTCCCCAGCGCCTTGAAGGGCTCGGCGCTCTGCCAGTCGGGCTGGGCGATGATCCCGACCCGGAAGCCCTGCGCCTCCAGCATCCGGCCGATGACCGCCATGCCGAAGCTGGGGTGGTCCACATAGGCGTCGCCGGTCACGACGATGATGTCGCAGCTGTCCCAGCCCAGCGCGTCCATTTCGGCACGGCTCGTCGGCAGGAACTTGGCCGTGCCGAAGCGGGCGGCCCAGTACTTGCGGTAGCTGGTCAGCGGCTTGGCATTCCGGGCAAAAAACGAGACATCTACCGGGGCGTTCATCGTGGGCGTCCTGTGGGGGCAACCCGCGATTTTAAAGTCCGCACCGATCGCGCGCCTTCGCAATGCGTCAAGCACGGCGCATCGTGAGGCCATTCGGACACAGCGCGCCGGTCGACAGGGCGGCCGGCGCGGCCGCTGTCGCCCCGGATCGCCGCGTCAGTTCCGGACCAGCAGTTGCCCGCGGATCTCGCCGGCCGGATGCGCGGCCGTATGGATGTTGGCGTACCACTTGCCCTGCAACAGGTCTTCCGCCTGGACGGGGGTCAGCACCGCTTCGCCCTGGATCGGGCTGGCGATCGGCGCCTTGAACGGCAGCACCACGCCGGCGTTCTGGCCCAGGATGGCCGGGCCGTGGAAATGCGCCGCGGAAGAGGGACCGGTCAGGCCGCTGTAGGCGATGTTCCACCGGAGCGTGTTGGTGCTGCGGTTGAACCAGGCCTGGGCTTGGCCGGTTCCCGAGGAGACCACCGGCGGATTCTCGTTGCGGCCGCTCAGGTCTGCCGAGAGTCGCACCTCGTCCGCCTTGCCGAAAGAGCCGAAGTTGCCGCAACCGGCCAGCAGCGCGGCTCCGGCGCATAGCGCGATGCCACCAACCATGCGCAACGATGTGGAAAAACGACCCATGACGACTCCTGAAGAAAGTTTTGGAACCCACCCACGGCATCCGGCCCTGTCGCCGCCCGGGCGGCTGCGCCGGACATCGGCCACAAATCATACGACCGGATCACGGCCGCCTCGGGACGGCCCCGGAACGGACAGGGATCAGCCGCCCGCTGCGCGCTGGCGCATGGCTTCGTAGAGGCAGATGCCGCTGGCGACCGAGACGTTCAGGCTCTCGACCGCGCCGTGCATCGGGATGCCGACCAGCGCATCGCAGGTCTTGCGGGTCAGCTGCCGCATGCCGGCGCCTTCCGCGCCGAGCACGATGGCCAGGGGCACGCGCAGGTCGGCCTGGTAGAGGGTCCGGGGCGCGTCGTCGCTGGTGCCCATGCACCAGATGCTGCGTTCCTTGAGTTCGCCCAGGGTGCGCGCCAGGTTGGTCACCATGAAGTACGGCACCGTCTCGGCGGC
>JAKOND010000081.1 GCA_022702125.1 Burkholderiaceae bacterium | reverse complement strand
GTGTGCAGGTTGTTCTCGCGCAGGATCTGCTTGATCTCGTAGAAGCGGGTGGTCGGGCTGCCGGCCTTGACGCGGATCCAGTCGGGTTTCTTGAGGGTTTCGCCCTGGACCACCTTCACCGGGATGCGCGACAGCTTGGCGGCGGCCTTCTGCTTGGCGAGCGGGTTGTAGGTGGAAGCGGGCTGGGCGTCGCGGACGACTTCGAGGGTGCTCATGGGCGGATCCGGGGCAGGTCTTCGGGCAGGGCGGGCGGCGGCGGGGCCGGCGGGACGCGGGTCAGGGCGCGAGGTGGACGCCGAGCTTGCCGGCCAGCACCGCCGCGGCCTCGTCCCAGGAGGCATCGACGCCGATTGTAGAAAGGTCCACGGTTTTCAACCCCGCGTAGCCGCAGGGGTTGATGCGCGCGTAGGGTTCGAGGTCCATCGCCACGTTGAGCGCCACCCCGTGGTAGGTGCAGTGGCGGCTGACCTTGATGCCCAGCGCGGCGATCTTGCCCAGTCCGCGGAAGGGGTCGTCCGCCGGCACGGGCCCGGTCAGCGCCGCATGCGCGAACGGGTCGTCGAGCCGCACGTAGATGCCCGGCGCGCCGGCGACGCGGTGGCCGGTCACACCGAAATGGGCCAGGGTGCGCAGCACCGATTCCTCGATGCGGTAGACGTATTCCTTGACGAAATAGCCGGCGCGCTTCAGGTCGATCAGCGGGTAGGCGACCACCTGGCCCGGCCCGTGGTACGTGACCTGGCCGCCGCGGTTGGTGGCGACGACCGGGATCTCGCCCGGAGCCAGGACATGGCCGGCCTGGCCCGCCAGACCCTGGGTGAAGACCGGATCGTGCTCGCAAATCCATAGCGCGTCCCCGGCATCCGGCGTGCGCCGGGCGGTGAAATCCTGCATGGCCTGGTAGGTGGCGGCGTAGTCGGTGCGGCCAAGGAGCAAGGGCGTGATCGGCATGGGACAGGGGAGCGGAGCGGAAGGGCGCGGGGCGTGGAGGCGCGGGTCGGTGCGGGGGCGGACGCGCCCTCAGGCCCGGCGCGGCAGGCCGTAGCCCGAGGTCGGCAGGGTGCGGCCGTCGTCGAGCACCAGCAGGCGCTCGGGCCAGCGCAAGGCGGCGAGGTGGGTGCCGTGGCCCTCGGCCGCCGGGTCCGCGGAAGACACGGCGGCGGGCAGGGCGCCTGCGGGCGATGCGGCGTCGCGCTCCCGCCGTCCCTGCCGATCCTGGTAGCGGCCGCCGACGGAGAAATCGACGCAGAAGACGTTGCCGCGCAGCCCGTGCCACGCCTGCGGGCCGATGGCATCGAACAGGTCGGCATCGCCGGTGCCGTGCGAGGCATGCGCGGTGTGCGGCGTCGGGCGCAGCCGGCGCCAGTAGTGGCCGACGACCACCGCCTGCGCATCGTCGTAGGCGTCCCACCAGCGCATCCGCTGCACGAAGCGCCACTGTCCGCTGGTGTAGAAGGGCGCGTCGCTCGGCCGCTCGGTGCCGGCGACGACCACGCGCACCGGATTGGCCATCTGCCGCAACAGGTTGGCTTCGGCCACGGCCGGCAGGAAAGGCACCCTCCGGGCCGCGTCGGACCACACCGGCTCCCAGGCCGCCCGTTCGTCGGCCTCGGCCGCGTCGAGCGCCAGGTCGCGGATCCGGGCATGCGCCTCGGCATCCCAGCGGTCGAAGGCGGCGTCGGGCGCGGTGCCGACGGGCAGGGCGCGCACCGCCTCGATCGACGCCGCATGCCACGCCGCATGCACGATGCGCAGGTCCGGGCGCTCCAGGGCCAGCGGCAGGCTGCGCAGGAAATCGAGCACCTCGGCACGCGCGCGCGCCGGCAGCACCGCGACCGCGCCGTACTTGCGGTCGCGGGGGCGGGCCTCGTTCCAGAACCAGTCGTTGCCGTCCTTGCGCTGGGCGTTGAGCAGGTTCAGCTCGTGGTTGCCCAGCACCGCGCGCGCGCCGCCGCCGTCCATCAGCCGCCGCACCCGGGCGATCACCGCCGGGCTGTCCGGCCCGCGGTCGCACAGGTCGCCGACGAACACCAGCCGCCGGCCGTGCGGATGCCGGCCGCGGTCGTCGTAGCCCAGGTGGCGCAGCAGGGCGTCGAGCGCCTCGTGCTCGCCGTGGACGTCGCCGACGATGTCCAGCGGCCCGGACGGCAGGGGTGCGATCAGCGGCATGCGGTGGCGCGGCGGGTGGACGGCGGCTGACGCGGCGGCGTCAGAGCACCACCTTGACCATCGGATGCGCCGACAGGGCCGTGTAGAGCGCGTCGAGCTGTTCGCGGCTGGTGGCGGTCACCGTGATCGTCACGCCCAGGTAGTTGCCGGCCTTGCTGTCGCGCAGCTCGATGCTCGCCGCGTCGAAATCCGGATCGAACTGCCGCGCGGTCTCGGTGACCGCATGCACGAAACCGGGCACGTTGGCGCCCATCACCTTGATCGGAAAGGCCGACGGGTACTCGATCAGCGAATCCTTGCGCGGACCGGAAGCCGAGGGGGGCGGATGCATGCTCATGAAAGGGTTCTCGAAGAAAAAAGGGGACGGGGTCGCACCACCGTGAAGCGGCATCCGCGGCAGGGCCTACTATCCAGGGATCGGCAGCAGTCTGCCACCGGTGCGCGAATGGGAGCAACCCGGGCGTGTCCGGCCCGACGGAGCAGGCGCGCAGGTGACCGCACCACGAATGGGGAGGGGAGGCCCGGTTCCGATGCGCCCATCGCTGCGTTCCGGCACGGTCACCTGTCGCCGAAACGCTACGCGACATCCGCATGACAGACTGCAATCGTCACCTTTCCCGACAAGTAGCTAGGTTTTGGCCGGCTAATCCGTGCTTCTACCTATAATCAATGGCTTTGCAAAAATTGCCCGACGCCATGCGGAGCTGGTTTTCTCGATGACAATCCCGAAAAATCCGGCGCCGCGCGGTGGAGCGCAGTCGGCAGATGCCGCGGACACGATAGATGCCTGCGCTGCGGACGATTTCAAGCCCCTGACGGCCGACGAGGCGCAGGCCCTGCGCCGGCACCTCGTGCCGGTCTCGCCGGTCCGTGTGGTTCTCGGCCAGGCGCTGGTCGGCTTCCTGGTCGCTCTCGCGGCCTGGGCGCTGACCGGGCGCGCCGCGGTCGGCTGGTCGGCCGGCTACGGCGCGTTGGCCGTGGTGCTGCCGGCGTTCCTGCTGGCGCGGGGAATGGGTCGCGGCAGCCGGGGACGCAGTTCGTCGGCCGCCCTGGCATCCTTTGCATTCTGGGAAGTCGTCAAGCTGGTCCTGACGATCGCCCTGTTGGCGCTGGCCCCCCGGCTCGTGCCGCAGTTGAGCTGGCTGGCCCTGTTGGCCGGCATGGTGATCACAATGAAAACGTACTGGGTGGCACTTGTGGTGCGGCCCGGATCCACGCCCCGGCGTTGACTGTCTAAGAGAGAAGAGTGGAGATATGGCCGCAGAAGGACATGCCCCGACCGCGAGCGAGTACATCGTTCACCACCTGCAGCACTGGCAGGTGAACTGGAAGCTCGACCCGGTCATCCAGAAGTCGATCATCGACTTCAACGTCATCAACCTCGACTCGGTGCTGTACGCCCTGGTCATCGGCCTGCTGGGCTGCATCGCCCTGTGGGCCGGCGCGCGCAAGGCCACTGCCGGCGTGCCCGGCCGGTTCCAGGCTGCCGTCGAGATCCTGGTCGAGATGGTGGACAAGCAGGCCAAGGCCAACATCCACAATGCACACAGCCGCCGCTTCATCGCGCCGCTGGCGCTGACGGTCTTCGTCTGGATCTTCCTCCTCAACGCGATGGACATGGTCCCGGTTGACGCGCTGCCCGCGCTGTGGGCCTGGGGCCACGGCCAGGTCGGCCTCGATCCGCACCATGCCTACATGCGCGTCGTGCCGACCGCCGACCTCTCCACCACCCTGGGCCTGTCCACCTCGGTGCTGTTCCTGTGCTTCGTCTACAGCGTCAAGATCAAGGGCGTCGGCGGATGGGCGCACGAACTGGTCTCGGCGCCGTTCGGCACCAGCAAGAACCCGGTCTTCGCCATCATCCTCGGCGTGGTGAACATCACCATGCAGTTCATCGAGTACCTTGCCAAGACCGTCTCCCACGGCATGCGGCTGTTCGGCAACATGTACGCCGGCGAGCTGGTCTTCATGCTGATCGCCCTGATGGGCGGCGCCGCCGCGGCCTCGCTGTCGGGCGTGCTGCTGCCGCTCGGCCACATCGTCGCCGGCACCCTGTGGTCCGTGTTCCACATCCTCGTCATTACGCTGCAAGCGTTCATCTTCATGATGCTGACCCTGATCTATCTGGGCCAGGCGCATGAGTCGCACTGAGTGAGGACGGCAGGCGCGGCCCTCCGGGTCGTGCCGGTTCCGAAGTGCTTGTATCCCGTGTTCCCGTTACTTTGTTTCTATAAACCTGTCCTCTAGGAGTTCTCCATGGAAAACGTTCTCGGCCTCGTCGCCATCGCCTGCGGTCTCATCGTCAGCCTCGGCGCCATCGGCGCCTCCATCGGCATCGCGCTGATGGGCGGCAAGTTCCTCGAAGCATCCGCACGCCAGCCCGAGCTCATGAACGAACTGCAGACCAAGATGTTCATCTTGGCCGGCCTGATCGACGCTGCCTTCCTGATCGGCGTGGCCATCGCCCTGCTGTTCGCCTTCGCCAACCCGTTCATCGCTGCGCTGGCCTGATCGCCGTCCGACGCCACTCCCCGAGAAAGGTGTTGCCGTGAGTATCAACGCGACCCTGTTCGTTCAGGCCATCGTCTTCCTGATCCTGGTGCTGTTCACGATGAAGTTCGTGTGGCCCCCGATCGCCAAGGCGCTGGATGAGCGGGCACAGAAAATCGCCGATGGCCTGGCGGCAGCTGACCGGGCCAAGACCGAACTGGTCGCCGCCAACCGGCGCGTCGAACAGGAACTGGCACAGTCTCGCAACGAGACCACCAGCCTCCTGGCCGATGCCGAACGCCGCGCCCAGTCCATCATCGACGAAGCCAAGGCCCGCGCCACCGAGGAAGGCAACAAGCTCGTCGCCGCCGCCCGTGCCGAAGCCGAACAGCAATCCGTGCAGGCGCGCGAAGCGCTGCGCACGCAGGTCGCTGCGCTGGCCGTCAAGGGTGCCGAGCAGATCCTGCGCCGCGAGGTCGATGCCGGTGTGCACGCCGAGCTGCTGGGCCGCCTGCAGACCGAACTGTAAGCCGACCGGCTGCCGCACCCGCTCCGCGCTAAGTAAAAGGACGCCTCTCCTATGGCCGAAATCGCCACCATCGCCCGCCCGTATGCCGACGCCCTGTTCGGCGCATCGTCTGCCGACCTGCAGGGCACGGCAGCGTGGCTCGACGAGATCGCTGCCGTTGCGGCCGACCCGCAACTCCGGCAATTCGTCGACAACCCGAAGATCGCGTCCGACCAGGTGTTCGAATTGATCGCGGGCGTGGTCCGCACGCCGCTGCCGCAGGCCGCGCAGAATTTCCTGCGCGTGCTGATCGAAAACGGCCGGCTCGCCGCGCTGCCCGAGATCGCCGCGCAGTACCGCGTCCTGCAGAACAGCCGCGCCGGCAGCAGCGATGCCGTGGTCTACAGCGCTTTCCCCATCGAAGGCGAGGCGCTGAACCAGGTGACCGCCGCGCTGGAGAAGCGCTTCGGCTGCAAGCTCGGCGTCACCGTCGAGATCGATCCCGAACTGATCGGTGGCATCCGCGTGGTCGTCGGGGACGAGGTCCTCGACACCTCGGTCAAGGCGCGACTCGCACAAATGAAAGCCGCCCTCGCCGCCTGAGCGGCGGGTGATGGCGCTGGCCCAACTTACTGAACGAAGGTGAAAGAGTCATGCAACTCAATCCCGCAGAAATTTCTGAACTGATCAAGAGCCGCATCGAAGGGCTGGCGGGCAGCGCCGACATCCGCAACCAAGGCACCGTCGTTTCGGTGACCGACGGCATCGTGCGTGTCCACGGCCTGTCCGAGGTGATGCAGGGCGAAATGCTCGAATTCCCGGCCAACGCCGCCGGCCAGCCGTCCTACGGCCTGGCCCTGAACCTCGAGCGCGATTCCGTCGGCGCCGTGATCCTGGGCGAGTACGAGCACATTTCCGAAGGCGACACGGTCAAGTGCACCGGCCGCATCCTGGAAGTGCCCGTCGGCCCCGAACTCGTCGGCCGCGTGGTCAACGCCCTGGGCCAACCGATCGACGGCAAGGGCCCGATCAATGCCAAGCTGACCGACGTGATCGAGAAGGTCGCCCCCGGCGTGATCGCCCGCCAGTCGGTCGACCAGCCGCTGCAGACCGGCCTCAAGTCGGTCGATTCGATGGTGCCGATCGGCCGCGGCCAGCGCGAGCTGATCATCGGCGACCGCCAGACCGGCAAGACCGCCGTCGCGATCGACGCCATCATCAGCCAGAAGGGCCAGAACGTGACGTGCATCTACGTCG
>JAKOND010000076.1 GCA_022702125.1 Burkholderiaceae bacterium | reverse complement strand
TGACGGGAGCGAAGATCATGGAAGGTCCTTGTGGGTTTTCGGCGCTCTCCGGCGAGCACCGCATGGACCGAATCTGCGCATCCTCCTCCCGCTTTCAAGAGCTTGAATTGCACGAAATTTAAGCAATCCAGCCCTTGAAACGCCTGCCGTCGCTACCAATGGCGGGAGCCCGATTCTTCAAGGCCCGCAGTCGCTTGCCGACGCTCTTCCCGTGTTGCCGCGACGGGTTTCCGCGCGCATCAGCGGGTGTAGCCCAGGCAGGCGCCGGCATTCGGCAGGCCCCGGCACTCCCGGGCGAGCCGGCGGTCGCGTTCGGCAGAGGATTCGTCCGAGCTGGTGCGCTGCACCGCCGGCCGCGCCCCCCGGTGCCGGCGCACGGCCGGTGCCGCCCGTTCTTTCGCGACCGGAGAAACTTCGGCCGGGGCCCTGCCCGACGATGCGGCCACGGCCGGCGCCGGCAGACCCAGGACAAGCAGGGACAGCAGCGTCGCGGCCCAGGCGGTGGAAGCGCCCGGAGCCGTCGGCCGGCGGGATGCGGACAGGGAATCGAGGCAACGCATGGAGATACCTTGGTCGAGGAACGAATGGACGGAGTGGCGGTGGCGGCGCCGCAGGACCGTGCGCAGCCCTGCGGACGCGGGATGGTAAATCCCTGCCGCGGACCCGGGACCGGCCTCCGAGGTCTCCCGGTCGTATAATCGAGGAGCTTTGCATGCCGCAAGGCACACGCCGCGTGCAGTTCCAGCGCACGGCGCAAGTCAAACATCCACCGGAAACCAACATGATCGCATCCCACATCAAGGCCGACGTCGTCAAGGACAACGCCCGTTCCGCCAACGACACCGGCAGTCCCGAAGTCCAGGTCGCCATCCTGACCGCGCGCATCAACGAACTGACCCCCCACTTCAAGACGCACGCCAAGGACCACCACGGTCGCCGCGGCCTGCTGCGCATGGTCAGCCGTCGCCGCAAGCTGCTCGACTACCTCAAGGGCAAGGATGCCGACCGCTACACCGCGCTGATCGCCAAGCTCGGCCTGCGCAAGTAATCTTCGCCGCATGACGAAACGCCTGGGTTAGCGCGCGCTAGCTCAGGCGTTTCTACTTCCGGAGCCGCATAACGGATCGAAGCTGTGTCATTCCAGCGAAGCGCCGGCCCCCGCCGGGCTTCGCTGGAATGGCATCGTGTTCCGGATGGCGCTCCAGCCCGCAACGGTAGTGCATGACGCGCTATCAATCCAGGAGCAAGAATGAGCATTTTCAACAAAGTCACCAAGTCCTTCCAATGGGGCGACAAGACCGTCGTCCTCGAAACCGGTGAAATCGCCCGCCAGGCCTCCGGCGCGGTGCTGGTCAACATCGACGACACCGTGGTGCTGGCCACCGTGGTCGCTTCCAAGTCCGCCAAGGCCGGCCAGGACTTCTTCCCGCTGACCGTCGACTACATCGAGAAGACCTACGCCGCCGGCAAGATCCCCGGCAGCTTCTTCAAGCGCGAAGCCAAGCCCAGCGAGCACGAGACCCTGACCAGCCGCCTGATCGACCGTCCGATCCGCCCGCTGTTCCCCGAAGGCTTCTACAACGAAGTGCACGTGGTCATCCACACCGTCTCGCTCAATCCCGAGGTCGACGCCGACATCGCCGCGATGATCGCGACCAGCGCCGCGCTGGCCGTCTCCGGCCTGCCGTTCAACGGCCCGATCGGCGCCGCCCGCGTGGGCTACATCGACGGCCAGTACGTGCTGAACCCCGGCCAGACCGCCCGCAAGAACTCGCTGATGGACCTGGTCGTCGCCGGCACCGAATCCGCCGTGCTGATGGTCGAGTCCGAAGCCCAGCAGCTGTCCGAGGAGATCATGCTCGGCGCGGTCGTCTTCGGCCACCAGCAGGGCAACATCGCCATCGACGCCATCCACGAACTGGTCCGCGAAGCCGGCAAGCCGGTCTGGAACTGGCAGGCCCCCGCGCAGGACGAAGACTTCATCGCCAAGATCGTCGGCCTGGCCGAGGACAAGCTGCGCGCCGCCTACCAGATCCGCAGCAAGCAGGCCCGCACCCAGGCCCTGCGCGAGGCCAACGCCGGCGTGCTCGCCGCGCTCAAGGCCGAAGGCGCCGAATTCGACGCGGTCAAGGTCGAAGGCCTGCTGTTCGAGGTCGAAGCCCGCATCGTGCGCAGCCAGATCCTCGCCGGCGAGCCGCGCATCGACGGCCGCGACACCCGCACCGTGCGCCCGATCGAGATCCGCAACTCGCTCCTGCCGCGCGCCCACGGCTCCTCGCTCTTCACCCGGGGCGAAACCCAGGCGCTGGTGGTGACCACGCTGGGCACCGAGCGCGACGCGCAGCGCATCGACGCGCTGGCCGGCGAGTACGAGGACCGCTTCATGCTGCACTACAACATGCCTCCCTTCGCCACCGGCGAAGTCGGCCGCATGGGCAGCACCACGCGCCGCGAGATCGGCCACGGCCGACTGGCCAAGCGCGCGCTCGCCGCGGTGCTGCCGCCGAAGG
Source organism: Burkholderiaceae bacterium (assembly GCA_022702125.1). Taxonomy (GTDB): domain Bacteria; phylum Pseudomonadota; class Gammaproteobacteria; order Burkholderiales; family Burkholderiaceae_C; genus JAKOND01. The sequence continues at coordinate 8,819 of JAKOND010000076.1, read as the reverse complement.
ACGAATTCCCGTACACCATGCGCGTGGTCAGCGAGATCACCGAGTCCAACGGCTCCTCGTCGATGGCCTCCGTCTGCGGCGGCTGCCTGTCCCTGATGGACGCCGGCGTGCCGCTCAAGGCGCATGTGGCCGGCATCGCCATGGGCCTGATCAAGGACGAGACCCGCTTCGCGGTCCTGACCGATATCCTGGGCGACGAGGACCACCTCGGCGACATGGACTTCAAGGTCGCCGGCACCACCGCCGGCATCACCGCGCTGCAGATGGACATCAAGATCCAGGGCATCACCAAGGAAATCATGCAGGTCGCCCTGGCCCAGGCCAAGGAAGCGCGACTGCACATCCTCGACAAGATGCAGGAATCGATGGGCGAGGCCAAGACCGAGGTGTCGAACTTCGCGCCCAAGCTCTACACGATGAAGATCAACCCCGAGAAGATCCGCGACGTGATCGGCAAGGGCGGCTCGGTCATCCGCGCGCTGACCGAGGAAACCGGCACCCAGATCAACATCGACGAGGACGGCACCATCACCATCGCCTCGACCGATGCCGCCAAGGCCGACGAGGCCAAGAAGCGCATCGAGCAGATCACCGCGGAAGTGGAGATCGGCAAGGTCTACGAAGGCCCGGTCGTCAAGGTGCTGGACTTCGGCGCGCTGGTCAACCTGCTGCCCGGCAAGGACGGCCTGCTGCACATCAGCCAGATCGCCCACGAACGCGTCGAGAAGGTCACCGACTACCTGACCGAAGGCCAGGTGGTCAAGGTCAAGGTGCTGGAGACCGACGAGAAGGGCCGCGTCAAGCTGTCCATGAAGGCACTGCTCGATCGTCCGGCCCAGGGTGCCTACGGCGGCGGCGAGCGCAGCGAACGCGGTGAACGCAGCGACCGGGGCGAACGTTCCGACCGCGGCGAGCGCGGCGGCTACCGCGGCGACCGTGCGGAGCGCGGCGACCGGGGCGGCAATGCCAACGGCAACGGCGGCAACGGCGGCAACGACAACGGCGAGTCTTCCGTCGAGCGCCTGGCCTACGGCGAGCAGCCGCGCCAGGAAGACCGCCAGGGCTGATCCCTGCCGGTGTCTTCCGGCCCGCCGGCCTCTGCCGGCGCGGCCTGTGCCCCCACCGCCTTCCGGCCTCCGGAGCGGCGGTGGCGGTAAAAGGAAACCCCCATGCGTGCTGTCGAAATCACCTCCTTCGGAAAACCCGAAGTCCTCAAGCCTGTCGAGCGCCCGGACCCGGTGGCGGGCGTCGGCGAACTGCTGATCCGCGTCGCGGCCAGCGGCGTCAACCGTCCTGACGTGCTGCAGCGCACCGGCAATTACCCGGTGCCGGCGGGCGCATCCGACATTCCCGGCCTCGAAGTCGCGGGCACCGTCGAATCCGGCGATGCCGCCGCGATGGCGCAGGCCGGCATCGCCATCGGCGACCGCGTCTGCGCCCTGGTGGCCGGCGGCGGCTACGCGGAGCTGTGCGTCGCGCCGGTCGGGCAGTGCCTGCCGGTGCCGGACGGCCTGAGCGACGTCGAGGCGGCATCGCTGCCCGAGACCTTCTTCACCGTCTGGAGCAACGTGTTTGACCGCGGCCGCCTGCAGGCGGGCGAGACCTTCCTGGTCCACGGCGGCACCAGCGGCATCGGCGTGACGGCCATCCAGCTGGCCAAGGCCTTCGGCGCGACCGTCATCGCCACCGCCGGCAGCGACGAGAAATGCGCCGCCAGCCGGGCGCAGGGTGCCGACCACGCCGTCAACTACAAGACCGCCGACTTCGTGGCCGAAGCTAAGCGCATCACCGGCGACCGCGGCGTGGACGTGATCCTCGACATGGTCGCGGGCGGCTATGTCGCGCGCGATGTCGAAACCCTCGCCGAGGACGGCCGGCTGGTCATCCTGGCGGTGCAGGGCGGCACCAAAGCCGAATTCAACGCCGGCCTCGTCCTGCGGCGCCGCCTGACCATCACCGGTTCCACGCTGCGCCCGCGCCCGGTCGCCTTCAAGGAGGCCATCGCACGCGCGCTGCGCGAGCGGGTCTGGCCGCTGCTGGCCGCCGGCGCCGTCAAGCCGGTCGTCCACCGCACCTTCGCCGCCGCCGATGCGGCGCAGGCGCATGCCCTGATGGAGTCGGGCGCCCACGTGGGCAAGATCGTCCTGACCTGGTAGGCCGCTCTCACGGGTTCACGGACCCGGTGGCGCCCTTCCTCCCAATGCAGACCCCCATTCGAGAACCATGAGCAAGCAAAGACAGCTGATCGCCGGCAACTGGAAGATGAACGGCAGCCTCGGCGCCAATGCCGCGCTGGTGCGCGCCCTGGCCGACGGCATCGGCGACGAGGCCCGCTGCGATGTCGCCCTGGCCGTGCCGGCGCCCTACCTGGGCCAGGTGCGCGACCTGCTCGGCGATGCGGCGCTGGCCTCCATCGCCCTGGCGGCGCAGGACGTCTCGCCGCACGCCTCCGGCGCCTATACCGGCGAGGTTTCGGCAGCGATGCTGAAAGACTTCGGCGTGCGCTACGTAGTGGTCGGCCATTCGGAGCGTCGCCAGTACCACGGCGAAACCGACGCCGACGTCGCGGCCAAGGCCCGCGGCGCGCTGTCGGCCGGGCTGGTGCCCATCGTCTGCGTCGGCGAGACGCTGGCGCAGCGCGAAGCGGGGCAGGGCGAGACGGTCGTCACGGCCCAACTCGACGCCGTGGTCGAGCACCTGCGCGGCACGGCCGGCGACGATGCGGTCGCGGGCATCGTGGTCGCCTACGAGCCGGTCTGGGCCATCGGTACCGGCAAGACCGCCACGCCCGCGCAGGCCCAGGAGATCCACGCGGCGCTGCGCCGCCGGCTGCGGCAGGCCGGCGAATCCACGGCCGCTGCGGTACGGATCCTGTACGGCGGCAGCATGAACGCCGGCAACGCGGCCGAGCTGCTCGCGCAATCCGATATCGACGGCGGGCTGGTGGGGGGCGCCTCCCTCAAGGCGACCGATTTCCTGGCCATCGTGGCCGCGGCGCGCTGACGCCCGAAGCATCGACCTGGCCGCGGATGCGGCAGTCCTACGAATCCGGAGTTTTTCATGAATATCGTCTTCAACATCATCCTGGCCGTACAGATCCTGGCTGCTTTGGCCATGATCGGCCTGATCCTCGTTCAGCACGGCAAGGGCGCGGACATGGGCGCGGCCTTCGGAAGCGGTGGCTCGGGCAGCCTGTTCGGTGCCAGCGGCAGCGCCAACTTCCTGTCGCGCAGCACGGCCGTGCTGGCCGCGGTGTTCTTCGTTACCACCCTGGCGCTCGCTTATCTGGGCAACCAGCGCCACGTCAGCTCCGGCAGCGTGCTCGAGCGCTCGGATGTCACGGCGCCCACCAGCCCTGCGGTACCGCGCAGTACCGCACCTGCCGACCAGATCCCGGGCAACGCTCCCGCTGCCGCGCCGACGACGCCTGCCGCGCCGGCAGCATCCGGTGTGCCGGCGAGCACGCCTGCGCCTGCAGCGCGTCCCTGATCCGGGAAAATATTCTTCCTGGCTGCTTGATGATGCGACGAACAAGCCGCCACCTTGAGGAAGAAAATTCGGAGTAGAATCTGAGTCTGCCCGGAAAGCCAAATGCCTCGTCAAGAGGTCCTCATGCCATCCGGGTAGTTCAAACCGCCGTCGTGGTGAAATTGGTAGACACGCTATCTTGAGGGGGTAGTGGCGAAAGCTGTGCGAGTTCGAGTCTCGCCGACGGCACCATCCATGACCTGCCTGGCTCGCACGCCAGGCAGGTGCCCGCAATGGGCAGGCTGCACCCATGAACCTCGATCAATACCTCCCCGTCCTGTTGTTCATTCTGGTCGGTGTGGGGGTCGGGATCGCACCGCAGGCCCTGGGTTATCTGCTGGGGCCCAACCGCCCCGACGCAGCCAAGAATTCCCCCTACGAATGCGGCTTCGAGGCCTTCGAAGACGCCCGCATGAAGTTCGATGTGCGCTATTACCTGGTGGCCATCCTCTTCATCCTGTTCGACTTGGAGATCGCATTCCTCTTCCCCTGGGCCATGGCGCTCAAGGAAGTCGGTCTCGTCGGTTTCTGGGCCATGATGATCTTTCTGGGCATCCTCGTCGTGGGCTTCGCCTACGAGTGGAAAAAGGGTGCCCTCGACTGGGAATGACGGAACCACGCTATGGCAATCGAAGGTGTTTTCAAGGAAGGTTTCGTCACCACGACGTATGACTCCGTCGTGAACTGGGCGAAAACCGGCTCCCTGTGGCCGATGACATTCGGCCTGGCATGCTGCGCGGTCGAAATGATGCATGCGGCCGCCGCGCGCTACGACATCGGCCGCTTCGGCGCCGAGGTCTTCCGTGCCAGCCCTCGCCAGTCCGACCTGATGATCGTGGCCGGCACGCTGTGCAACAAGATGGCGCCGGCATTGCGCAAGGTCTACGACCAGATGGCCGAGCCGCGCTGGGTGCTGTCGATGGGTTCCTGCGCCAACGGCGGCGGCTACTACCACTACAGTTATTCGGTGGTGCGCGGCTGTGATCGCATCGTGCCGGTGGATGTGTACGTGCCCGGTTGCCCGCCCACAGCCGAAGCCCTGATCTACGGGATCATCCAGCTCCAGCAGAAGGTACGCCGCACGAACACCATCGCGCGCGCCTAAGGATTTGTGCCATGACTGAATTCGTATCCGGTCCCGAGGCTGTCAAAGAAGCCGTCTCCGCCGCCTTGGGCGACAAGGTGCGCCGCATCCGTATCGAGCGGGGTGAGGTGACGCTGGTCGTTTCGCCGGCGGACTACCTGGAGTCGATGCGCATCCTGCGCGATGCTGCCAATTGCCGCTTCGAGCTGCTGGTGGATCTGTGCGGCGTGGACTACTCCGCCTACCGCGACGGTGCGTACGACGGTCCGCGCTACGCGGTCGTCTCGCACCTGCTGTCGATCAGTCTCAACCATCGCCTGCGGGTCAAGGTATTCTGTGCAGACGACGATTTCCCGATGGTGGCGTCGATCAACCCGCTGTGGAATTCTGCCAACTGGTACGAGCGCGAAGCATTCGACCTGTTCGGCATCGTGTTCGACGGGCACAACGATCTGCGTCGGATCCTGACGGACTACGGTTTCGTCGGCCATCCGTTCCGCAAGGACTTCCCGATCACGGGGGACGTCGAGATGCGCTACGACGCCGAGTTGCAGCGCGTGGTCTACCAACCGGTGACGATCGAGCCGCGGGAGATCACCCCGCGCATCATCCGCGAAGACAACTACGGCGGCCTGCACTGAGCGCCCGCCCGGCGGTATCCCCATGGCTGAAATCAAGAACTACACCCTCAATTTCGGGCCGCAGCATCCTGCGGCGCACGGCGTGCTGCGTCTGGTGCTCGAGCTCGACGGCGAGGTCATTCAGCGTGCCGATCCGCACATCGGTCTGCTGCACCGCGCCACCGAGAAGCTGGCAGAAACCAAGACCTATATCCAGTCGCTGCCTTACATGGACCGTCTCGACTATGTGTCGATGATGTCCAACGAGCATGCCTACTGCCTGGCGATCGAGAAGCTGCTGGGCATCGAAGTGCCGATCCGCGCGCAGTACATCCGTGTGATGTTCGCCGAGATCACGCGCCTGCTCAATCACCTCATGTGGCTCGGTTCTCACGGCAACGACTGCGGTAGCTCGACCATCCTGATCTACGCGTTCCGCGAACGCGAGGATCTGTTCGACATGTATGAAGCGGTTTCCGGTGCGCGCATGCATGCGGCCTACTTCCGTCCGGGCGGCGTCTACCGGGACCTGCCCGACAGCATGCCCCAGTACACCGTCAGCAAGATCCGCAATGCGCGGGCGCTGGCGCAGATGAACGAGAACCGCAAGGGTTCGATGCTCGATTTCATCGACGACTTCACGAAGCGCTTCGAGCACCACCTGGGCGAGTACCACACCCTCCTGACCGACAACCGCATCTGGAAACAGCGCACCGTCGGTATCGGCGTGGTGACGCCCGAGCGGGCGTTCTCCCTGGGCATGACCGGTCCGATGCTGCGCGGTTCCGGTATTGCTTGGGACCTGCGCAAGAAGCAGCCTTACGACGTCTACGACCGGATGGACTTCGATATCCCAGTCGGCAAGACCGGCGACTGCTACGACCGTTACCTGGTCCGCATGGAAGAAATGCGCCAGTCCAACCGCATCATCAAGCAGTGCGTGGATTGGCTGCGGGGCAATCCGGGTCCCGTCATCACCGACAACCACAAGGTGGCCGCGCCCGACCGCGAATCCATGAAGTCCAACATGGAAGAGCTGATCCATCACTTCAAGCTCTTCACCGAAGGCTTCCATGTGCCGGAAGGCGAAGCCTATGCCGCTGTCGAACATCCCAAGGGCGAGTTCGGCATCTATATCGTGAGCGAGGGCGCTAACAAGCCCTATCGCCTGAAAATCCGTGCGCCGGGCTTTGCGCACCTTGCCGCACTCGACGAAATGACGCGTGGTCACATGATTGCCGACGCCGTGGCGGTGATCGGCACGCTGGACATCGTGTTTGGAGAGATCGACCGATGATTTCCGATTCCATCCGTACCCGCTTCGATCGCGAAGTCGCCAAGTATCCGGCCGAGCAGAGGCAGTCCGCCGTCATGGCGTGCCTTTCGATCGTGCAGCAGGAGCAGGGCTTCGTGAGCATCGAGAGCGAACACGACATCGCCGAGTACCTGGGCATGCCCCAGATCGCGGTGCACGAAGTGACGACGTTCTACAACATGTACAACCAGCAGCCGGTCGGCCGCTTCAAGCTCAATGTCTGCACCAATCTGCCGTGCCAGCTGCGCGATGGCCAGAAGGCCCTGCACCATCTGGAGCACAAGCTGGGCATCGCCATGGGCGAGACCACCGCCGACGGCCTGTTCACGCTGCAGCAGAGCGAGTGCCTAGGCGCCTGCGCGGACTCCCCGGTGATGCTGGTCAACGATCGCACCATGTGCAGCTTCATGAGCAACGAAAAGCTCGACCAGCTCGTCGACGGCCTGCGCGCCGCCGAATCGACCAAGGAGAATGCGTGATGAATGCCACCCAGGTGCTTTCGCAGTTCCAGGCGACCGGCGTCCAGACCTGCTTCCACGACCGGCATGTCGAGCCGCAGATCTACGCCGGTCTGAACGGTTCCAACTGGCGCCTCAAGGATTACGAGGCGCGCGGCGGCTACCAGGCGCTGCGCAAGATCCTCGGCAAGCTCGATTCGGCGAACGATGCGCCGGCGCAGACTGATGCCGAAGGGAAAGCGATCGATCCGAATACCGGTCTGACGCAAGACCAGGTGATCGCCACCGTAAAGGAATCCGGCTTGCGCGGCCGGGGCGGGGCGGGTTTCCCGACCGGACTCAAGTGGAGCTTCATGCCCCGCCAGTTTCCGGGACAGAAATACCTCGTCTGCAATTCCGACGAGGGCGAGCCAGGCACCTGCAAGGATCGCGACATCCTGATGTACAACCCGCACATCGTGATCGAGGGCATGATCATCGCGGCCTATGCGATGGGCATCAGCGTCGGGTACAACTACATCCATGGCGAAATCTTCCAGGTCTACGACCGTTTCGAGGCCGCCCTGGAAGAGGCACGCGAAGCCGGTTACCTGGGCGACGCCATCCTCGGCAGCAAATTCAGCTTCCAGCTGCATGCGGCGCACGGTTTCGGCGCGTACATCTGCGGCGAGGAAACGGCGCTGCTCGAGTCGCTGGAAGGCAAGAAGGGCCAGCCCCGCTTCAAGCCGCCGTTCCCTGCCAGCTTCGGCCTGTACGGCAAGCCGACGACCATCAACAACACCGAAACCTTCGCGGCCGTGCCGTGGATCATCCGGCATGGCGGTGCGGCGTATCTCGCCTGCGGCAAGCCCAACAACGGCGGCACCAAGATCTTCTCGGTTTCCGGCGACGTCGAGCGGCCCGGAAATTACGAAATCCCGATGGGCACCCCGTTCTCCAAGCTCCTTGAGCTGGCGGGCGGCGTGCGCAAGGGTCGCCAGCTCAAGGCGGTGATCCCGGGCGGTTCTTCTTCGCCGGTGATGCCCGCTTCGGTCATCATGGAATGCACCATGGACTACGACTCCATCGCCAAGGCCGGCTCGATGCTGGGCTCGGGCGCGGTGATCGTGATGGACGATTCGCGCAGCATGGTCGAATCGCTGCTGCGCCTGTCCTACTTCTACTCCCACGAGTCCTGCGGCCAATGCACGCCCTGCCGCGAGGGCACGGGCTGGATGTGGCGGGTGATCGACCGTATCCAGAACCAGGAAGGTCGGGAATCCGATCTCGACCTGCTCAATTCGGTGGCCGACAACATCCAGGGCCGCACCATCTGCGCGCTGGGCGATGCGGCCGCGATGCCGGTGCGCGCCATGCTCAAGCATTTCCGTCCGGAATTCGAGACGCTGATCCGCGCGCGCACTGCCGCGGGTGGCACGGCCCACGTCTGATCCGTACGGCATCAGGAACCCCACGACATGGTTGAAATCGAACTCGACGGACAAAAAGTCCAGGTCAACGAAGGCAGCATGGTGATGCATGCTGCCGAGAAGGCCGGTGCCTACATTCCGCACTTCTGCTATCACAAGAAGCTCTCCATCGCCGCCAACTGCCGCATGTGCCTGGTGGAAGTGGAGAAAGCCCCGAAGCCGTTGCCGGCCTGCGCCACACCGGTGACGCAAGGCATGATCGTGCGCACCAAGAGCGTCAAGGCGATCAAGGCCCAGCAATCGGTGATGGAATTCCTGCTGATCAACCATCCGTTGGATTGCCCGATCTGCGACCAGGGCGGCGAATGCCAGCTGCAGGATCTGGCTGTCGGCTACGGTGCCTCC
>JAKOND010000070.1 GCA_022702125.1 Burkholderiaceae bacterium | reverse complement strand
CGCCTTCGTCGATCCGGTGCTGGGCTCGCTCCAGTACCAGAAGGCCGGCATGCTGAAGGTGGTCGCGACGACGGCGAAGAGCCGCGTCGCCTCGCTGCCCGACGTGCCGACCGTGGCCGAGACCATTCCCGGCTTCGAATTCTTCAGCTGGTATGGCCTTTGGGCGCCGACCGGCACGCCCGCGGCCGTCGTGGCGCTGCTCAACAAGGAAGTGAACATCGCCCTGAAATCCGAGGCGATGGCCAAGTTCTCCACCCAGGGGCTGGAACTCGAACCGCAGTCGGTCGACGCCTTCATCCGGTTCCAGAAGGCCGAGATGGACAAGTACCAGAAGATCGTGACGGAAGCCGACATCAAGCTCTGAAGCGCGGGTCCGGGCGACGCGCCCCGCACCGACGCGAGCGATCCGATGGAACAAAGGCCGGTGCTCCCGGCCTTTTTTCATGGCGCGACGGCGGGCGAGACGATGTCCTCACCGTACAAACCCTGAACATGATCGATTCAGTCGCATTGTATGATCGATTCAATCAAAATGATGATCCTTCCGTGGTTCATCACCCGCCTCGCTCGACCCACCCCGTGACACACCACTTCCTCATCATCGCGGACGACCTGTCCGGTGCCGCCGATTGCGCCGCCGGCTTCGTCTCGGCCGGCTTCGATGGCGCCGTCCTGCTCGGTGGCGCGATGCGCGAGCCCACGCCCTCGGCGGCGGTGGTGACGGTCGACACCGACAGTCGGCGCGATCCCGGTGCGGCGGCGGCGGCGAAGGCACGCGCGGCGCTCGAGCACCATGGCGCGGGGCGCCGCGTCATCAAGAAGATCGATTCCACCCTGCGCGGCGGCTGGGCGGCGGAAGTCGCCGCTTTGCAGCCCCTGCTGGGCCTGGCCCTGGTGGCGCCCGCCTTTCCCGGCCTGGGCCGCATCGTGCGCGACGGCATGGTGCGGGTCGATGGCGTGCCGCTGGCGCAGACATCGACCTGGACACTGGAGCACGCGGGCCGCGAATCCCGTCCGGTGAGCATGCTGAAAGCAGCGGGCCTGCGCGCCGGCACGGTTTCGGCGGAGCTGCTGGAGGGCCCCCCGGAGGCACTGCTGCGGCACATCGCGCGAGCCCGGGACCAGGGTTGCCAGGCGCTGGTCGTCGATGCCGAGCAGCCGGCGCATCTGCGGGCGCTCGCCAGCGCGACGCGCGACCTAGCGGAGGTGTTCTGGGTGGCGTCGGCGGGCCTGGCCCACGAGATCGCCCGCTGCGTCGCGCCGGCACGGCCGGCCCGGGACGCGCTGGCGCCGCCGGTCGCGGGCCGCGGCGTGCTGACCATCGTCGGCAGCCTGTCGCCCATCGGCACGCAACAGATCGCCTGCCTGGGCGCGCGGCCCGACTGTTCCATCCACACCATTCCCGCTCGCCTGCTGCGCATCGCGCCGGTCGACGGCGCCGGCGCGCCATCCTGGGCCGAGGCGATCCACGCCGACCTCGCGCGCGGCCTCGATCCGGTGGCGTGCATCGGCGCCGATGCCGACCTCGACCCCGCCGAAGGCCCCCTGCTGGCCCGCCGTCTGGCGCTGCGGCTGGCGCCCTCGTTGCGCGCCGCCGGGGGCCTGGTCCTGACCGGCGGCGAGACGGCGCGCATCATGCTCGAACAGCTGGGCATCGCCCGCCTGCAGGTGCTCGGCGAGAGCGAGCCCGGCGTGGTGCTGCTGCGCAGCATGACGGACCGGCCGCAGTGCATCGCCACCAAGGCGGGCGCGTTCGGCGATGCCGGCTCGCTGGAGCGGGCACGCCAGGCCCTCCGTTCACGCCTGGCCTGCGACGCGCCGGCCCCTTCCTGAATCACCCCTTCGAAAGACCACCATGAGTGCTTACGTCCCCGCCATCGGCATCACCATGGGCGATGCCGCGGGCATCGGCCCCGAGATCATCGTCAAGAGCTTCGCCCATCACGATCTCTCAACCATGGCCCGTGCCGTGGTCATCGGCGATGCCGGCCGGCTGCGCAAGGTGGCCGACCTGCTCGGCCTCGACGTCCGCGTCCACGCGATCACCTCGATGGAGGAGGCCCGCTTCGAGCAGGGCGTCATCGACTGCTTCGACCTGCACCTGATCCCCGAGGACCTGCCGTTCGGCAAGCTGTCGGCGGTGGCGGGCGACGCCGCCTTCCGCTTCCTCGAGAAGGCGGTTGACCTGGCCAAGGACGGCCGCATCGACGCCATCTGCACCGCCCCGCTGAACAAGGAGGCGCTGCACGCGGGCGGCCACAAGTTCCCCGGCCACACCGAGATGCTGGCCCACCTGACCGGCGTCGAGGAGGTCTCGATGATGCTGGTGGCGCCGAACCTGCGCGTGATCCACGTCACGACCCACATCGGCATCATCGACGCCATCCGCAGGATCGAGCCCGGCCTGGTCCAGCGCACCATCGAGCGCGGCTACGACACCCTGCGCAAGGCCCGCATCGAGAACCCGCGCATCGCCGTCTGCGGCATCAATCCGCACGCCGGCGAGAACGGCCTGTTCGGCTATGGCGAGGAGGAGGAGAAGATCCTGCCGGCCATCGAGGTGCTGCGCGCGCGCGGCCTGGACATCGAGGGCCCGCTGCCCGCCGACACCCTGTTCTTCCGCGCCGGCCGGGGCGACTTCGACCTGGTGG
>JAKOND010000063.1 GCA_022702125.1 Burkholderiaceae bacterium | reverse complement strand
GAGCGGCGCTACCCGAGCATGTTCGAGCCGATCCACGGCTCGGCCTTCGACATCATGGGCAAGGGCCTGGCCAATCCGGTGGGCACGTTCTGGTCGGTGGCGATGCTGCTGGAGCACCTGGGCGAGCGCGCGGCGGCGCAGCGGGTGATGGAGGCGGTCGAGGCGGTGACGGCGGACAAGGCGCTGCACACGGGCGACCTCGGCGGCAATGCCACCACCGCGCAGGTCACGCGCGCGGTGTGCGAGCGGATCGCCCAGTCCGCCACGCAGCTCCAGGCCGCTTGATGAAGCAGGGCCCCGGGATCCGGGGCCTTGTCTTGTGAACCCTCCGATCGGGGCATCAGCCCCGATCCCCTGTGACGGCATCCCGGGAAGCAACCATCAAGCGTTGCCTGGATGGGCTCGTCCGCTCGAAGTTGGAGACAAACCATGCGCCGCTTTCTCGGGAAGCTCTCCGTCCAGGTGCTGATCGGCGTGTTCGCCGGCGTCGTCCTGGGCTGCTTCGCGCCCAATCTCGCGAGCGAATTCAAGCCGCTCGGCGACATCTTCATCAAGCTGATCAAAATGGTGTTCGCACCGATCATCTTCGCGACCGTGGTGCTCGGGATCGCGCGCATGGAGAACATGAAGGAGCTGGGGCGCGTCGGCGTCCGCGCGCTGCTCTACTTCGAAATCCTCTCGACGTTCGCCTTGTTGCTCGGCCTGCTGGTCGTCAACGCGGTCGGTCCCGGCAACGGCATGAACATCGACGCGTCGCATCTCGACACCAAGGCGATCGCCGGCTACACGGCGGCCGCGGCGCAGCCTTCGGGCTTGGTCGACTTCATGATGCACCTGGTGCCGACCAGCATCGTGGATGCCCTGGCAAAGAACGACATCCTGCAGATCCTGGTGTTCGCCACGATGTTCGGCGTCGCTCTGGCCCACATCGGCCCGCGCGCCAAGCCGGTGGTCGATTTCCTCGATTCCTTCACCCACGGCGTGTTCTCGGTGGTCGGCATGATCATGCGGCTCGCGCCGCTGGCCGCCTTCGGTGCCATGGCCTTCACCGTCGGCAGGTACGGACTCGGCTCCATCGTCTCGCTCGGCAAGCTGATGGGCACCATGTACATCACCTGCATCCTGTTCGTGGCGATCGTCCTGGGCCTGATCGCCCGGATGTCGGGCTTCAGCCTGTGGAAGTTCCTCAAGTACATCCGGGACGAGCTGTTCACCGTCCTCGGCACCAGCTCGTCCGAGTCGGTGGTGCCGCAGCTGATGCGCAAGCTCGAGCATGCCGGCGTCTCGAAGCCCGTGGTCGGCCTGGTGGTGCCGGCGGGCCTGACCTTCAATCCGGATGGCCAGTGCATCTACTACACCATGGCGGCGATCTTCATCGCGCAAGCGACCAACACGCCGCTGACGCTCACCGACCAGTTCGTGGTCCTCGGCGTGCTACTGCTGACGTCAAAGGGCTCCGCCGGCGTCACCGGGTCGGGCTTCATCACGCTGGCCGCGACGCTCGCATCGATGGGCAAGATCCCGGTCGCGGGCATGGTGCTCCTGCTCGGCGTGGACCGCTTCATGTCGGAGGCGCGCGCCATCACCAATACCATCGGCAATGCGGTGGGCACTGTCGCCATCGCCCGCTGGGTCGGCGCGGTCGATCGGGACCGGCTCTCCCGCGTGCTCGAGGGGCAGAGCGATCCCGAAGACCTGCAGGACCTCTACGAAGGCGATGAGGCACTGCCGCCGTCGCCTGCGCCAACCGGCTCGGCCCCGGCAGCAGGGACCATCCCCCCGCAGGTCGCTGCCTGATGCCCGATCCGAAAGGCTGCGCCATGACTCATCCCACACCTCGCGATCTGCTGCGCACCATGTTCGAGGCTGCCATCGCCGCCGCCCAGCCTGCGCTGTGCGTGCCGCGCCACCTTCCTCCCGCGCCGAAAGGACGGCTGGTCGTGATCGGTGCGGGCAAGGCCTCGGCAGCGATGGCGCGCGCCGTCGAGGACCACTGGCAGGGACCGCTCTCCGGCCTGGTGGTCACGCGCTACGGATACGCCGTCCCCTGCGAGCGCATCGAGATCGTCGAAGCCGCCCATCCCGTGCCCGACCAGGCCGGTGAGACGGCGGCCCGGCGACTGCTGAATCTCGTCCAGGGCCTCACCCCCGACGACCTGGTGCTGTGCCTGATATCGGGCGGCGGATCCTCCCTGCTTCCCCTGGCCCTCCCCGGATTGACCCTGGTGGACAAGCAGGCGCTCAACCACGCCCTGCTCGCGAGCGGCGCCAGCATCACCGAGATGAACTGCGTCCGCCGGCACCTCTCGGCCATCAAGGGCGGCCGGCTGGCGGCCGCCTGCCATCCGGCACGTGTCGTCAATCTGCTGCTGTCGGACGTGCCCGGGGACGATCCGATCGACATCGCCTCGGGACCGACCGTGGCGGATCCCACGACCTGCGCCGATGCGCTCGCGATCCTGCGCCGCTACCGCATCGAGGTGCCGCCGAAGGCGCTGGCGCTCCTGGAGAGCGGCGAGGGAGAGACGCTCAAGCCCGGCGATCCGCGCCTGCCCGACATCAGGACGCATTTCATCGCCACGCCTCAGATGGCCCTGGAGGCCGCCGCCGAGGTCGCACGCGATGCAGGCTGCGTGCCGCATGTCCTCGGGGACTCGATCGAAGGCGAGGCGCGCGATGTCGCCAAGACCCTGGCGGGCATCGCCCTGCAGGCGCGCCGGCGCGGCCAGCCGTTCGCGGGGCCGTGCGTGCTGCTGTCGGGCGGCGAGACCACCGTCACCCTGCGGGGCGAGGGCCGCGGCGGTCGCAACGTCGAATTCCTGCTGGCGCTGGCCGTGGCGCTGCGCGGCGAGTCCGGCATCCATGCGCTCGCCTGCGACACCGACGGCGTCGACGGCGCCGAGGAGATCGCGGGCGCTGTCTGCGGCCCCGACACGCTGGCCCGCGCGTGGGAGCAGGGCATCAACCCGCGCACCCGCCTGGACGACAACGACGGCCATGGCTTCTTCGAGGCCCTGGGCGATTCGGTCCTCACCGGCCCGACCCTGACCAACGTCAACGACTTCCGCGCCATCCTGATCGACGGCGCCGTTCCTGCCACCCCTGGAGACCCCTAGACATGCAACGCCTGTGCAATGCGAAGATCGTCGCGACCCTCGGTCCCGCGAGCGCCGACCGCGCCACCATCGAAGCTCTCGTGAAGGCGGGCGCGGATGTTTTCCGGCTCAACTTCAGCCACGGCACGCATGCCGACCACAAGGCGCGCCTCGACACGATCCGCGCCATCGAGGGCGACCTCGGCCGCCCGATCGGCGTGCTGCTCGACCTGCAGGGGCCGAAGCTGCGCGTCGGCACCTTCGCCAACGGCCCGGTCAAGCTGGTCGAGGGCGCGAAGTTCCGCCTCGACCTGGACCGTGAGAAGCCCGGCGACGCGGCACGCGCCCCGTTACCGCATCCGGAGATCTTCGCCGCCCTGACGCCCGGCGCCGAGCTGCTGCTCGACGACGGACGCCTGCGGCTGCGGGTGGTCACTTCCGGACCCGACTCCGCCGAGACCGTGGTCGTCAACGGCGGGATGCTGTCGGATCGCAAAGGGGTGAACGTCCCCGGCGTCGTGCTGCCGCTGTCGGCGCTGACTGCCAAGGATCGTGCGGATCTGGAGTACGGCCTGGCCCTGGGTGTGGACTGGATCGCGTTGTCGTTCGTGCAGCGCGCATCGGACATCACCGAGATCAAGGACATCGTGCGGGGCCGTGCCGGCATCGTCGCCAAGCTCGAGAAGCCCGCGGCGATCGAGAGCCTGGATGCCATCCTGGCCGAGACCGATGCGGTGATGGTGGCCCGCGGCGACCTCGGCGTCGAAATGCCCGCCGAGCAGGTCCCTGCGATCCAGAAACGCATCGTGCGCGGCTGCCGGCGCCTCGGCAAGCCGGTGATCGTCGCGACGCAGATGCTGGAGTCGATGGTCGCGGCCCCGGTGCCCACCCGGGCCGAAGCCTCGGATGTGGCGACCGCCATCTACGACGGCGCCGATGCGGTGATGCTCTCGGCCGAATCCGCCTCGGGCAAGTACCCGGTGGAGTCGGTGGCGATGATGCACGCCATCATCGCGCAGACCGAGGCCGACTCCTACTACCGCGATGCGATCGACGCTGGGCACACCCCCTCGGGCAAGAATGTGCCGGACGCGATCGGTTGGGCCGCCCGCTCGGTGGCGGGCCTTCTCGATGTCGCAGCCATGGTGGCGTACACCAGTTCCGGCGCCTCGGCACTGCGCATGGCCCGCGAGCGGCCACGGGCGCCCATCTTCGGCATGACGCCCAAGCGTGCTACCGCGCGGCGCCTGGCGCTCGTCTGGGGCATCAGCCCGGTGCTGTGCCACGACGTCATGGACGTGACCGAAATGACCGAGGTCGCGGTCCAGGCCGTCAGGAAGCTCGAGTACGTCCAACAGGGCGAATCCATCGTCATTGCTGCCGGCATGCCGTTCGGCACCGCCGGCACCACCAACCTGCTGCGCATCGCGCAGATCGACTGAAGGAGCCACCCATGGCGAATATCCAGCACATCCGCGGTTTCGAGATCCTCGACTCCCGCGGTAATCCCACGGTCTCGGCCGAGGTCGTCCTCTCCGATGGCTCGCGCGGCTGCGCGGCGTCTCCCTCGGGTGCATCGACAGGCGCGCGGGAAGCGCTCGAGCTGCGCGACGGCGACAAGGCGCGCTACCTGGGCAAGGGCGTACTCAAGGCCGTCGCGAACGTCAACGGCGAGATTGCCGCAGCGCTCGTCGGCAAGTCGGCCGACGACCAGTCCGCGCTCGACCGGGCGATGATCCATCTCGACGGGACGCCGACCAAGGCACGGCTCGGAGCCAACGCCATCCTGGCGGTCTCGCTGGCCTTGGCGAAGGCCTCGGCTGCCTCTGCAGGACAGCCGCTCTACCGCCACCTGGCCGGCGGCCGCGACCCGCGCCTGCCCATGCCGATGATGAATATCATCAACGGCGGCGCCCATGCCGACAACAACGTCGACATGCAGGAATTCATGATCGTGCCGGTCGGCGCGCCGAGCTTCGTCGAGGCCATGCGCTGGGGCGTGGAGGTGTTCCACACGCTCAAGTCGCTGCTCACGGGCCGCGGCCTCGCGACAGCAGTCGGCGACGAAGGGGGATTCGCACCCGACCTGCCATCCAATGAAGCCGCCATCGAGGTCATCCTCGCCGCCATCGAGAAGGCCGGGTTCCAGGCCGGGCGCGACATCGCGCTGGGCCTGGATGTGGCGAGCTCGGAATTCCACAGGCGCGGACGCTACGAGCTCGCGTCGGAGAAAAAGCAATTCGACTCCGCGCAATTCGTGGACTACTTGGCGCGTTGGGTGGACGACTATCCCATCGTCACGATCGAGGACGGCATGGCCGAGGACGACTGGGCCGGCTGGCGGCTGTTGACCGAACGCCTGGGAAGTCGCGTCCAGCTCGTGGGCGACGACCTCTTCGTGACCAACACCGAGATCCTGCAGCAGGGCATCGCCCGGGGTGCCGCCAATTCGATCCTGATCAAGCCCAACCAGATCGGGACGCTCACCGAGACGCTTGCGGCCATCGCCATGGCGGAGCGCGCGGGTTTCTCCTCGGTGGTGTCGCACCGGTCGGGCGAGACCGAGGATACGACGATCGCGGATCTCGCCGTGTGCACCGCGGCGACGCAGATCAAGACGGGCTCGCTCTGCCGCTCGGACCGCATGGCCAAGTACAACCGCCTGCT
>JAKOND010000042.1 GCA_022702125.1 Burkholderiaceae bacterium | reverse complement strand
CCCGAAGAGAAGACGCCGTTGTCGCCCCGGTTCCGGGGCCTGCACGCGCTGCGCCGTTACGACAACGGCGAAGAGCGCTGCATCGCCTGCAAGCTGTGCGAAGCGGTGTGCCCCGCGATGGCGATCACCATCGAGTCGGACGTGCGCGACGACGGAAGCCGCCGCACGACCCGCTACGACATCGACTTGACGAAGTGCATCTTCTGCGGCTTCTGCGAGGAGAGCTGCCCGGTCGATTCCATCGTGGAGACGCACATCCTGGAATACCACGGCGAGAAGCGCGGCGACCTGTACTTCACCAAGGACATGCTGCTGGCGGTCGGTGACCGCTACGAGGCGGAAATCTCGGCCAGCAAGGCCGCCGACGCCAAGTACCGCTGAGGTCTGTGTACGACCGGGCTGCGTCGCCGGGTATCCGGCGGCCGGTTCATACCCAAAGATTCGATCCATGGACCTCAAAACTGGTTTCTTCTATTTCTTCTCGCTGGTGCTGCTGTTCGCATCGACCCGCGTGATCCTGGCGCGCAATCCGGTGCATGCGGTGCTCTACCTGATGCTGGCGTTTTCGCAAGCCTCCGCCATCTGGCTGCTGCTGCAGGCGGAATTCCTGGCCATCGCCCTGGTGCTGGTGTACCTGGGGGCGGTGATGGTACTGTTCCTCTTCGTGGTGATGATGATCGACGTGGATGTCGAAGCGTTGCGCAAGGGCTTCTGGAAGCACTTTCCCCTGGCGGCCTTCGTCGGCGTGCTGATCGCGTTGGAAATGGCGGCCGTGCTGCTGGGCGGCTTCCGTGGCGATGTGGAGCCGCGTGGTGCCGCGTCGGTCGCCGGCCAAGCGGGTCAGGCTTATTCCAACACCCGTGAGCTGGGCGTCCTGCTCTACACGGAATACCTCTACCCGCTGGAGATCGCGGCCGTGCTGCTCTTGGTGGCGATCATCGCCGCCATCGCGCTGACGCTGCGCCGGCGCAAGGATTCGCGCTACCTCGATCCCTCGGACCAAGTCCGCGTGCGGGCGGGGGATCGCCTGGACATCGTGAAGATGGCGGCCAGCAAGCCGGCTGCCGCTCCGACCACCGCCGCCGATGCGGAGAAGACAGCATGAGCCTCACCCTCGGACACTACCTTTCGCTGGGCGCGATCCTGTTCGCCCTGTCGATCATCGGCATCTTCCTGAACCGCCGGAACCTGATCGTGCTGCTGATGGCGATCGAGCTGATGCTGCTCGCGGTCAACATGAATTTCGTGGCCTTCTCGCACTACCTGGGCGACATGCACGGCCAGGTATTCGTCTTCTTCATCCTGACGGTGGCCGCGGCCGAATCGGCCATCGGCCTGGCCATCCTGGTGCTGCTGTTCCGCAACAAGTCGAGCATCAGCGTGGACGAGCTCAACACGCTCAAGGGCTGAGCGCCGCACGACAACAAGAAGACACGGACACCGACCCATGAGCGCAACCCTCTCCGCATCCACCCTGCTGGCGATCCCGCTGGCACCGCTCGCCGGCGCCTTGCTCGCGGGCATTCCCGGCACGCTGTTCGGCGGCAACGTGCTGGGCCGCCGCGCCAGTCACACGCTGACGATCCTCGGCGTGTTCATCGCCTTCGTGCTGTCGGCGATGACCCTGTACAGCGTCGCCATGGACGGGGCGCGCTTCGAACAGACCATCTACACCTGGATGACCGTCGGCAACCTGAAGATGGAAGTCGGTTTCCTGGTCGACAGCCTGACCGCGATGATGATGTGCGTCGTCACCTTCGTCTCGCTGATGGTCCACCTCTACACCGTCGGCTACATGGCCGACGACGAGGGCTACGACCGCTTCTTCGCCTACATCTCGCTGTTCACCTTCTCGATGCTCATGCTGGTCATGAGCAACAACCTGCTGCAGCTCTTCTTCGGATGGGAAGCGGTGGGCCTGGTGTCCTACCTGCTGATCGGTTTCTGGTTCAACAAGCCGACCGCGACCTTCGCCAACATGAAGGCCTTCCTGGTCAACCGGGTCGGCGACTTCGGTTTCATCCTGGGCATCGGACTGATCGTCGCCTACACCGGCACGCTGAACTACAGCGAGATCTTCGCCAAGACCGGCGACCTGGGCGCGCTGCGCTTCCCGGGCACCGACTGGATGCTCGTCACCGTGATCGCGATCTGCCTGTTCATCGGCGCCATGGGCAAGTCGGCGCAATTCCCGCTGCACGTGTGGCTGCCGGACTCGATGGAAGGCCCGACGCCGATCTCGGCGCTGATCCACGCGGCGACGATGGTGACCGCCGGCATCTTCATGGTGTCGCGCATGTCCCCGATCTTCGAGCTGTCGGACACCGCGCTCAATTTCATCCTGGTCATCGGCTCGATCACGGCGCTGTTCATGGGCTTCCTGGGCATCATCCAGAACGACATCAAGCGGGTGGTCGCCTATTCGACGCTGTCGCAGCTGGGCTACATGACCGTCGCGCTCGGCGTGTCCGCGTACCAGGTCGCGGTGTTCCACCTGATGACCCACGCCTTCTTCAAGGCGCTGCTGTTCCTCGGCGCGGGTTCGGTGATCATGGGCATGCACCACAACCAGGACATCCGCTGGATGGGCGGCGTGCGCAAGTACATGCCGATCACCTGGATCACCTCGCTGCTGGGTTCTCTGGCGCTGATCGGCACCCCGTTCTTCTCGGGGTTCTATTCGAAGGACAGCATCATCGAAGCGGTGCACGAGAGCACGCTGCCGGCCGCCGGATTCGCGAACTTCGCGGTGCTGGCCGGCGTCTTCGTGACCGCCTTCTATTCCTTCCGGATGTACTTCCTGGTCTTCCATGGCAAGGAACGCTACGACCAGAACCCCGACGCCCATGCGCACGGCGACGCCCACGCGACCGTCGCGCACGAGTCGCACGACCACGGCGATGGCGCGGTGCCGCACGGCACGCACCACGGCCACGACGATCACCACGGCCACGGCCACGACCACCACGATGCCAAACCGCACGAGTCGCCCTGGGTGGTGACGGTGCCGCTGGTGCTGCTGGCGATCCCGTCGGTGCTGATCGGCTGGTTCACCATCACGCCGATGCTGCACGGCGACTTCTTCCGCGATGTCATCTTCGTGGACGCGGCCCGCCATCCGGTGATGACCGAACTGACCGAGGCCTTCCACGGCCCGATGGCGATGGCGTTGCATTCCATCACCACCGCGCCCCTGTGGCTGGCGATCGCAGGCGTGGTGCTGTCCTGGTACATGTACATGATCAACCCGGCCGTGCCGGCTGCGATCAAGCGCGCATGCGGCCCCATCTACCGCCTGCTCGAGAACAAGTACTACCTCGACTGGATCAACGAGAACATCGTGGCCCGCGGCGCCCGCCTGCTGGGCACCGGCCTCTGGAAGGGCGGCGACCAGGCGCTGATCGACGGCGCCGTGGTCAACGGCTCCTGGAAGCTGATCGGCCATATCGCGTCGGTCGTGCGCCGCGCGCAGTCGGGCTACATCTTCCACTATGCGCTGGTGATGATCGTGGGGGTGTTCGCCCTGATGACCTATTTCGTCTGGCTGGCCAGGTAAACGCGGAGAACAACAAAAATGGGATTGCTGAGTCTTGCCATCTGGACGCCGATCGCCTTCGGCGCCGTGCTGCTGGCATTGGGTAAACCGCAGCACGCGCCGCTGGTGCGCTGGCTGGCGCTGATCGGCGCGCTGGCCGGGCTGGCGGTGACGTTGCCCCTCTACACCGGGTTCGAGGTCGGATCGGCGGCGATGCAGTTCGTCGAACGCTACGAGTGGGTGCAGCGCTTCAACATCCACTACCACCTGGGCGTGGACGGCATCTCCTTCTGGTTCGTGCCGCTGACCGCCTTCATCACGGTGATCGTCGTCGTCGCGAGCTGGGAAGTCAGCGACCGCGTCAACCAGTACATGGGCGCGTTCTTGATCCTGTCGGGTCTGATGGTGGGTGTCTTCAGCGCGCTCGACGGCATGCTGTTCTACGTGTTCTTCGAGGCCACGCTGATCCCGATGTACCTGATCATCGGGATCTGGGGCGGCAAGAACCGCATCTACGCGGCCTTCAAGTTCTTCCTGTACACGCTGCTGGGCTCGCTGCTCACGCTGGTGGCCTTCATCTACCTGTACGTGCATTCCGGCGGCAGCTTCGACATCGCCACCTGGCACCGCCTGCCGCTGTCCTCGACCGCGCAGACCCTGCTGTTCTTCGCCTTCTTCGCCGCCTTCGCGGTGAAGGTCCCGATGTGGCCGGTGCACACCTGGCTGCCCGACGTGCACGTCGAGGCGCCGACCGGCGGCTCGGCGGTGCTGGCGGCGATCATGCTGAAGCTGGGCGCCTACGGTTTCCTGCGTTTCTCGATGCCGATCGCGCCCGACGCATCGCGCGAATGGGCCTGGCTGATGGTCGGCCTGTCGCTGGTGGCGGTGATCTACGTCGGCCTGGTGGCGCTGGTGCAGAAGGACATGAAGAAGCTGGTGGCGTACTCGTCGGTGGCGCACATGGGCTTCGTGACGCTGGGCTTCTTCATCTTCAACGACCTCGGCGTCTCCGGCGGCATCGTGCAGATGATCGCCCACGGCTTCGTGTCCGCCGCGATGTTCCTCTCGATCGGCGTGCTGTACGACCGGGTGCATTCCCGCGAGATCGGCGCCTATGGCGGCGTGGTCAACACCATGCCGCGCTTCACCGCCTTCGTTCTGCTGTTCGCGATGGCGAACTGCGGCCTGCCGGGCACCGCCGGTTTCGTCGGCGAATGGATGGTGATCCTGGCCGCCGTGCAGCACGATTTCTGGATCGGCTTGGCGGCGGCGACCGCGCTGATCTTCGGCGCCTCGTACACGCTGTGGATGTTCAAGCGCGTCTACCTGGGCGCGGTCGCCAACGACAACGTGCGCAAGCTGATCGACATCGGCAGCCGCGAGTTCCTGGTCATGGCCGTGCTGGCGGTGGCGGTGCTCTACATGGGCATCTACCCCAAGCCGTTCACCGACGTGATGGACGCATCGGTCGCCGACCTGCTGCGCCACGTGGCCCAGAGCAAGCTGCGCTGACCCTACACCCCCGAGAGATTCCGAGATGATTGACACATACAGCTGGTTCGCCGTGTACCCGGACGTGCTGCTGCTGGCCATGGCCTGCATCATCGCGCTGGTGGACCTGCAGGCCACCGATGCGCGGCGCAACCTGACCTATGTCCTGACGGTGGGCACCCTGGCCGTCGTCGCCTACCTGTACGGCAGCCACGCGGCCGCGGGCGACACCGTCTACGGCTTCGGCAACATGGTGGTCAGCGACGCCATGGGCAACTGGCTCAAGTGCTTCTCCGCGATCGCGGTGATCGTCACCCTGGTCTACGGCCGTCCCTACGCGGCGTCGCGCGACATGTCCACCCGCGGCGGCGAGCTGTTCACGCTGTCGCTGTTCGCGCTGCTGGGCATGAACATCATGATCTCGGGCAACAACTTCCTGGTGATCTACCTGGGCCTGGAACTGCTGACCCTGTCGAGCTACGCGCTGGTCGCGCTGCGCCGGGACGACGGCGTCGCGACCGAGGCGGCGATGAAGTATTTCGTGCTGGGCGCCATGTCCAGCGGCTTCCTGCTCTACGGCCTGTCGATGCTCTACGGCGCGACCGGCACGCTCGACATCACCCAGGTCTTCAACGCGGTCGATCCGGCCGCCGGCGGCGTGCCGCTCAACCACCAGGTGCTGGTCTTCGGCCTGGTGTTCATCGTGGCCGGCCTGGCCTTCAAGCTCGGTGCCGCGCCGTTCCACATGTGGATCCCGGATGTCTACCAGGGCGCGCCCACGGCGGTGACCCTGATCGTCGGCGGCGCGCCCAAGCTCGCGGCCTTCGCCATCGTGATCCGCCTGCTGGTCGAAGGCCTGCTGCCGCTGGCCTTCGACTGGCAGCAGATGCTGGCGGTGCTGGTGGTGGCGTCGCTGCTGGTGGGCAACCTGGCCGCCATCGCGCAGACCAACCTCAAGCGCATGCTGGCGTACTCGACGATTTCCCACATGGGCTTCGTGCTCATCGGCCTGATGTCGGGCGTGGTGAACGGCGATGCCGCCGGAACCTACAACGCCTACAGCTCGGCGATGTTCTACGCCGTGACCTACGTGCTGACCACGCTCGCGTCCTTCGGCGTGATCATGCTGCTGTCGCGCGAAGGCTTCGAGAGCGAGCAGATCTCCGACCTGGCCGGGCTCAACCAGCGCAGCCCGCTCTACGCCGCCGTGATGGCGATCTGCATGCTGTCGATGGCCGGCCTGCCGCCGACGGTCGGTTTCTACGGCAAGCTGGCGGTGCTGCAGGCGCTGGTGTCCTCGGGCCTGACGGTCTACACCGGCCTGGCGGTCTTCGCGGTGGTGATGTCGCTGATCGGCGCCTTCTACTACCTGCGCGTCACCAAGGTCATGTATTTCGATGCGCCGACCAGCCAGGCCAAGATCGAAGGCGGCGCCGACGTGCGCTTCGTGCTGACGATCAACGGCGCCCTGGTGCTGGTGCTGGGCATCGTGCCGGGCGGCCTGATGGCGCTGTGCGCCCAGGCCATGGT
Source organism: Burkholderiaceae bacterium (assembly GCA_022702125.1). GTDB lineage: Bacteria > Pseudomonadota > Gammaproteobacteria > Burkholderiales > Burkholderiaceae_C > JAKOND01. Next base: position 30,395 of record JAKOND010000042.1, on the reverse strand, counting down.
GCGCACCCTGGGCAACTGATCCGTGGCGCGGCGGACGCTTCCGGCATCCGCCCGCCGCGCGTTGGCGTCCTAGCGCCGGGCCGGGGGCATGTCCGATACCGTTTCCGTCTGGATCGTGCTCGTGGCGGCGCTCGTCGCGGCCAATCTGCCGTTCTTCACGCGCAAGGTGATGGGCGTGCTGCCGGTGGCCGGCCGCAAATCGCTGGGCGTGCGCCTGGCCGAACTGGGGCTGTGCTACCTGCTGACGGGCGGCCTGGGCCTGCTGCTGGAAAAGCGGGCGGGGCAGATCGCTCCGCAAGGCTGGGAGTTCTACGCCATCACCGTCTCGCTCTTCCTGACCCTGGCCTTCCCGGGTTTCGTGTACCGCTACCTGCTGCGCCGCCATGACTGAATCCGAATCCGCCGGCCAGGTGCCGTCGCCGTCCGCCGACGACGCGCATCTGGTCGAACACCGCCTGTCGCGCGAAGCCCTGCTGCAGGGCCGCTTCCTGCAGGTGGTGCGCGATACCGTCCGGTTGCCCGACGGCCGCGAGTCGACGCGCGAGATGGTGCTGCATCCGGGCGCGGTGATGGTGGTGCCGCTGGTGGAGACGCCGTCCGGTGTCGAGGTGGTGCTGGAGCGGCAATACCGCCATCCGGTCGGCCGGGTCATGGTCGAATTCCCGGCCGGCAAGCTCGATGCGGGCGAGTCGGTCTTCGCCTGCGCGCAGCGCGAACTGCGCGAGGAGACCGGCTACGCCGCCCGCCAGTGGGCGCGCGCGGGCGTGCTGCACCCGGTCATCGGATATTCCGACGAGTTCATCGAGATCTGGTTCGCGCGCGAACTCGTACTCGGCGAACGCGCGCTGGATGCGGGTGAATTCCTGGATGTGTTCACCGCGCCGGTGGCCGAGCTGCTGGCCTGGTGCCGCGACGGCCGGGTGACCGACGGCAAGACGCTGTCGGCGGCGCTGTTCCTGCAGAACCTGGTGTCCGGCGCCTGGCCGCTGGACTGGCAGGACGCGGACCGCCTGTCCTGAACGATGCGCGGCACGGCATGAGGGTCTTCGATCTGCGCTGCGCGCACGGCCACGCCTTCGAGGGCTGGTTCGCGTCGGAGAAGGATTACCAGGACCAGTGCGCCCGGGGCCTGCTGGCGTGTCCGCTGTGCGGTGACGCGCAGGTCGACAGGATGCCGAGCGCGCCCCGCCTCAACCTGGGGGCGGCCGCGCCGCCCTCCGAACGCCCGGCGGCGGCGGTGCCGGGCCCCGCTTCGCCGCAGGTGCCGGCGCTCGCCGATGCGTCCCCGGTTGCGCGGCATGGACCGCAGGCCGCCGCGCTGTGGCAGGCGATGCGCGAAGCCGTGCGGTCGGCCGAGGACGTGGGTCCGCGGTTCGCCGAAGAAGCGCGGCGCATCCACGACGGCGACGCGCCCGAGCGCGGCATCCGCGGCCAGGCATCGGCGCGGGAAACGCGGGCCCTGCTCGACGACGGCATCCTGGTGCTGCCGGTGCCGCCGGGACTCAAGGAAACGCTGCAGTAGCAGCCACGACGGAGCGACGGCAAGCACATGATTTCCCTGGACGCGATGGGCGGTATCGGCGGTGTTCTCCTGGGTGTGGGCAGCATGGCGGTGACCGCGGTCGTCGCGCGGCTGGTGCGCCGGCGGATCGACCGCAGGCGTGCGCAACGGTGGCAGGCCCGGCAGCCGGCCCCGAGCCGGCAGGTGCGCCGCGCGCAGGAAAAGCGCGACCGCAAGGGCCGCCGCACCGGCTGACCGCCGGCCGGCGCCGCCGTCCGGGTTTCCGTCCGCACCGCCCGACGAACACTCCCGGTAGCCGCCGACGGAAAAACGGCCTCAGCCGCCGGGCGGTCCTGGCATTTGCGCCTGCAGCAGCCGGATGCGCCGTTCCAGCCCGTCGATCCGGTCCAGGTAGCGCAGGCACACCGACACCGCGTACAGGTCCAGGTCCAGGTCGTCGCGCAGCCGGCTCACCGTGCGGAGGGTGAGGGTGGTGTGGCTGGCGAAGGTCCATTGCGCGGTATCCGGCGCGGCGTTGCGCGGCGCGATGGCGCCGTAGCCCGCCAGGTCGCGCAGCTCGGCCTCGCTCAGGCCGGACAGGTGCGCCAGCTCGGTGATCGAGAGGTCTGCGCTTGCCTCGTAAGCGTGGGGTGTGGCATTCATGCGGAAGACTCCTTCGGGAAATGGCGGCGCGGATCGAAGCGAGACGCCTTCGCCAGCTCGGCCATGAGGGTGCGCTCCTGCTCCGTGGGCGGGGAGGGCACGTCGATCCGGACCACCGCCAGGATGTCGCCGGCGCCTTCGCGCGGCAGCGGCAGTCCCCGGCCGGCCAGCCGGAGCTTGTTGCCGGCGCGGGTGCCGGGCGGCACGGTCAGCAGCAGCGGTCCGCCCGGTGCGGGGATCTCGATGTCGGTGCCCAGCACCGCCTCCCAGGGCGCGAGCGGCAGGTCCAGGTAGAGGTCGTGGCCGCTGACGCGGAAGAGGGCGTCGGGCCGGATGGCGATGTGCAGGTAGACGTCGCCGTCGCGCCCGCCGTTGGCGCCCTTGCCCCCGCGGCCGCGCAGGCGCAGCTTCTGGCCGTCGGTGGTGCCCGGCGGCACCCGGACTTCCAGCGTCTTGCCGACCCGGCGCATCCGTCCGTCGTCGCCCGGCTCGGGCACCGAGAGTTCGAGGTGGAGGGTGGTGCCCCGGAAGGCGTCGCGCAGCGAGATCTCGACGGGCGTGTCGAAGTCCTCCCCCGGGACCGGCAGCGACGACCGCGCGCCGTGGCCCGGACCCGCGCCGAAGCGCCCGCCGGCCATGCCGCCGAACAGGTCGGCCAGGTCGATGTCGTCGAAGTAGCGCGCGGCATCGTCGTCCGCGCCGGGGGCGAAGCCTCCGGAACGTCCGGCACCGGCGCCGGCGCCGCCCGGGGCCGCTCCCGCGAAATCCCATCCCGGCGGCGGCCGGAACTCCTGCCCCGCGGGCTGCCGGCCCAGCGCGTCGTAGGCGGCGCGCTTCTCGGCATCCTTCAACGTGGCGTAGGCCTCGCCGATCTCCTTGAAGCGCTCGGTGCTCGACGGGTCTCCGGACACGTCGGGATGGTGCTCGCGCGCGAGCCGGCGGTAGGCCTTCTTGATGTCGTCCGCGCTCGCGTCGCGGGCCACGCCCAGGGTGGCGTAGTAGTCCTTGTATTTCATGGCGGTGCAACTCCTGCCGGCAGCATAGAACGCGCGGCGGCGGAATGCGTAACCACTCTTGCGCGACGGGCGGTTGTTCCGTTTCGGCGCACCGCGGACCGCCGTGCGCTGGGACAGTTGCGCCGTTGCGGCACGGGTCCGGTCGCGATCCGCGCGCTCCGCGTCCGGGAGGCGGCGCCGCGGCAGGCTGGTACGGCGATTGCAGCGTCGCCTGGCGACGCACCCCGTCGCGCGTCGCGGCGCTCTCGACAACGACATCCTCAGGAGACAAGCATGGACATGGCAGACATCGCCCACCTCGGCATCGCGAACCCGTTCAAGAAGCAGTACGGCAACTACATCGGCGGCCAGTGGGTTCCCCCGATCGACGGGCGGTATTTCGACAACCTGACGCCGGTGACCGGCCAGGCCTTCACCAGCATCCCGCGGTCCAACGCCAAGGACATCGACGCCGCGCTCGACGCCGCCCACCAGGCGAAGGCGGCCTGGGGCAGGACCTCGCCCACCGACCGCGCCAACATCCTGCTCAAGATCGCCGACCGCATGGAGCAGAACCTGCACACGCTGGCGGTGGCCGAGACGCTCGACAACGGCAAGCCGCTGCGCGAGACCACCGCCGCCGACCTGCCGCTGGCGGTGGACCATTTCCGCTACTTCGCCGGCTGCATCCGGGCGCAGGAGGGCGGCATCAGCGAGATCGACCACGAGACCTACGCCTACCATTTCCACGAGCCGCTGGGCGTGGTGGGCCAGATCATCCCGTGGAACTTCCCGATCCTGATGGCGGTCTGGAAGCTCGCGCCGGCGCTGGCCGCCGGCAACTGCGTGGTGCTCAAACCCGCCGAGCAGACGCCGGCCTCAATCCTGGTGCTGATGGAGCTGATCGGCGACCTGCTGCCCGCGGGCGTGGTCAACGTGGTCAACGGCTTCGGGCTGGAGGCCGGCAAGCCGCTGGCGTCGAGCCCGCGCATCGCCAAGATCGCCTTCACCGGAGAGACCACCACCGGACGGCTGATCATGCAGTACGCCAGCCAGAACATCATCCCGGTCACGCTGGAGCTGGGCGGCAAGTCGCCCAACATCTTCTTCGAGGACGTGATGGCGGCCGACGACGCCTTCTTCGACAAGGCGCTCGAGGGCTTCGCGATGTTCGCGCTCAACCAGGGCGAGGTCTGCACCTGCCCGAGCCGGGCGCTGGTGCAGGAGTCGATCTACGACCGCTTCATCGAGCGCGCGCTGGAGCGGGTCCGCGCGATCAAGCAGGGCCATCCGCTCGATGCCCAGACGATGATCGGCGCGCAGGCCTCGCAGGAGCAGCTGGAGAAGATCCTGTCGTACATCGACCTGGGCAAGCAGGAGGGCGCCGAATGCCTGATCGGCGGCGGCCGCAACACCCAGGAAGGCCAGGACGGCCAGCTCGCGGGCGGCTACTACGTGCAGCCGACGGTGTTCAAGGGGCACAACAAGATGCGCATCTTCCAGGAGGAGATCTTCGGACCGGTGCTGTCGGTGACCACCTTCAAGGACGAGGCCGAGGCGCTGGAAATCGCCAACGACACGCTCTACGGGCTGGGCGCGGGCGTCTGGAGCCGGGACGGCGCGCGGGCCTTCCGCATGGGGCGCGGCATCCAGGCGGGCCGGGTCTGGACCAACTGCTACCACGCCTACCCGGCGCACGCGGCCTTCGGCGGCTACAAGCAGTCGGGCATCGGCCGCGAGAACCACAAGATGATGCTCGACCACTACCAGCAGACCAAGAACCTGCTGGTGAGCTACAGCCCGAACAAGCTGGGATTCTTCTGATGCGGGCCGGGCCGCCGGCCCGCGACCGCCCGGAACAGACCGCGAGGAGCCTTGCGATGCCAGAAGAATCCGATGCGCCCGGCGGCCCCGCGCCGTCCGGTGCCGCCTTCGCGCGCGTGTCGGCCACGCCCGCGGCCGAGGCGCTGGTCGCGCGGCTGCAGGCCGAGCACGGGCCGGTGATGTTCCACCAGTCCGGCGGCTGCTGCGACGGCAGCGCGCCGATGTGCTTTCCGCTGGGCGAGTTCCTGGTGGGCGCGGCCGACCTGCGGCTCGGCGAGATCGGCGGCGCGCCGTTCTACATGAGCCGGTCGCAGTTCGCCTACTGGGAGCACACGCACCTGATCATCGACGCGGTGCCGGGCAACGGCGGCATGTTCTCGCTGGAGCGGCCGACCGGGCTGCGCTTCCTGACCCGCTCGCGGCTCTACGACGCGGCGGAGACCCGCGCGCTGGCCGAGGCGGGTCCGCCGCCCGCGGCGGAGTGATGCCGTTCTGCTATCGAATCGGTAGCATGCAGCGAAGGTGCCATGCCGGCATAGGCGCGATTTCAACGGGGATTTCCGTGCCGGGCCTCATGCCCGGCGCGCGGCATGGCGGTAGATCGTGTTGCGCGACACGCCCAGCGCCCGGGCGGCCGCCGAGACGTTGCCGCCATGCCGGTCCAGCGCCGATGCGACGGCCTGGTCGGCCAGGGCGTGCAGCGGGCAGGGCATGCCGCGGGCCGCCGCCGTGGCGGGCGCGGGTTGCGGCGGAGCGGCCCCGGAGTCCGCCGCCTCGTCGAGGAAATCCTCCGGCAGGTGCTCGCGGCGGATGCAGGCCTCGCCGTCGGCCATCAGCGCGGCGGTCTGCAGCACGCTGGCGAGCTGGCGCAGGTTGCCCGGCCAGTCGTGGCGGGCGAAGAGTTCGGCCACCTCGGCATCGAGGCGCATCGGCGGCCGGCCGGGCGCGGCCTGCGCCGCCAGCAGGCGATCGACCAGCACGGCCCGGTCCTGCCGGTCGCGCAAGGGCGGCAGCCGCGCCACCAGCCCGTTGAGGCGGTAATACAGGTCGTCGCGGAACTGGCCCGAGGCCCGCAGCGCCCGCAGGTCGCGGTGGGTGGCGCAGACGACCGCCACGTCCACCGGCACCGGCCGGTCGCCGCCGAGCGGCACCACCGCGCGCTCCTGCAGCACCCGCAGCAGCCGGGCCTGCATCGGCAGCGGCATATCGCCGATCTCGTCGAGGAACAGGGTCCCGCCGTGGGCCTGCGCGATGCGGCCGGCATGCCCGCGCCGGCGCGCGCCGGTGAAGGCCCCGTCGGCATAGCCGAAGAGCTCGGACTCGATCAGCGGTTCCGGGATGGCCGCGCAGTTGATGGCGACGAAGGGGCCGGCATGGCGCGGCGAGTCCTGGTGCATCGCGCGCGCCAGCCATTCCTTGCCGGTGCCGGTCTCGCCGAGGACCATGGTGACGATGTCGCGGCCGAGCAGCTTGCGGACCTGGGCGATGGCGCGGGCGACCTGGGGGTCGCCGGTGTCGAGCCGCGCCAGGCCGGCCGCGGGCGGGGCGGTGGGTCCGGGGGCGGCGGCCGGCGACCCGTGCGCGGCGGCGGCTGGCGACGCGGGCCGGGCCGGCGGTGCCGGCATGGCGAAGGTGGCCGACGGACTGCGGTATTCGGCGCGCGCCGCCACGGTCACGCCGCCGCGCAGCCGCAGCGCCAGCGGCCCCGGCGCGGCCTGCCGGCAGTGGGCGAGCAGGGTCGAGATCTCGCAGCCGAAGAGCGACGAGAAGGTGTGCGCCTGCAGCGCCGCCAGCGGCATGCCCCACTGGAACCGGGCGCTGCGGTTGGCCGACAGGAAACGGCCGTCCGGGGTGAAGGCGGCGCTGCCTTCCATGAGCGTGCCCAGGAATTCGCCGCGCGCATGGAAATGCACCCGCACCGCATCCGCGAACTGCAGAGCGAACAGGTGGTTCTCCACCATCTGGGCCGACATGCGCACCAGGGCCAGCGTGTGCCGTCCCTGGCTGCGGTGGTCGCCGCTGACGTCGAGCGTGCCGGCGATGCGGCCCAGCGGGTCGAGGATCGGCGCGCAGGAGCAGGTCAGGAAATGGTTGGCGCGCAGGAAATGCTGGCGCGCGTGGATCTGCACCGGCAGGCCGGCGGCGAGCGCGGTGCCGATGGCGTTGGTGCCCTTGCTGCGCTCGGACCAGCCCACGCCGGGCCGCAGCGCGACCCGGTCGGCGCGGGTCAGGAAGTCGTCGTCGCCGAGGGCGTGCAGCAGGGTGCCGCCGGGGTCGGTCAGCAGCACCATGCTGTGGGTGCCGGCGATCTGGCGGAACAGCGTCTCCATGACCGGCAGGGCGTGGCCGCAGAGCAGGCGGTGCGTGTCGCGCAGCGCGCCCAGGTCGGCGCCCGACAGGGCCTCGGCATCCGGCGCGTCGTGCGCGTGCAGGCCGAATCCGCAGGACCGGCGGTGCGCCAGCGCGATGGCGTCGGGCGGCAGCGCGTCCGATGCGGGCGGGGCGCCGGGAATGCTCGGGACGAGGATCGGGTCGGTCTGCATGGCGCTCCCTGGAAAGGCGCGACGACCTTAGCACCGGGCCGCGGATCGGGCCACCCGTGCCATCCCGCATGCGCCGCAGACGCCTCCCGCACGCACCGGCCGCGGCGGCGGCGTCCCGTGGCCGTAGGAAGTTGACCACGTCCGGCATCCGGGGGAGGACTACGACCGTGCCCGTACGGACCCGGGAGAATGATTCGCAAGCCGCAATCCCGGACTGCGCCGAGCCATCCGGCAGTCCCCAACCTGGCGGTACCCCATGCCTACCCGTATCTTTCTGGTCGAAGACAACCCCGTGATCCGCGACAACCTCATCGGTTCGATCAGCGAATTGACGGCGAGCGAAGTGGTCGCGACGGCGCAGGGCGAGGACGAGGCGGTGCGGTGGATGGCCTCGCACCTGGCCGGCTGGGACGTGGCCGTGGTCGATTTGTTCCTCGCCCAGGGCAACGGCCTGGGCGTGCTGGAAGCCACCCGCGACCGCCACCGGAACCAGAAGGTGGTGGTGCTGAGCAACTATGCGACCGACGACATGCGGGCGCGCTGCGCCTCGTTGCGGGCGGACGCCTTCTTCGACAAGTCCAACGAACTCGACCTGTTCTTCGACTACTGCGACCACCGCGGCCGCATTTCCAGGGGGGGCGCGCCGCAGGCACCGCGTTGAAGCGACGGACGCGCGGACGAAAAAAAGCGGGGCCCGCGGCCCCGCCATCCTCGTGCCGCCGGCGCGGCGCCGGCCGGCACGATCCGCTTACTCGTCGAGTTCGCCCATCTGGGACTGCAGGTAGTTCTGCACGCCGACGCTGCCCACCAGGTCGATCTGGGTTTCCAGGAAGTCGATGTGCTCCTCGGTGTCGTCGAGGATCTTGAGCAGCAGGTCGCGGGAGACGTAGTCGCGCACCGCTTCGCAGTGGGCGATGCCTTCCTTGATGGTGACCTGCGCGCCGGATTCCAGCCCCAGGTCGCACTTGAGGATCTCGGGCACGTCCTCGCCGACGCTGAGCTTGCCCAGGTCCTGCAGGTTCGGCAGGCCGTCGAGCATGAAGATGCGGTCCATCAGCCAGTCGGCATGCTTCATCTCGCCGATGGATTCGTCGTATTCCTTCTTCGCCAGGCGGTTGAAGCCCCAGTGCTTGAGCATGCGGTAGTGCAGGAAGTACTGGTTGATGGCCGTCAGCTCGTTCTTGAGCTGCGCCTGCAGATGGAAGATGACCTGTGCATCGCCTTTCATGGGGAATTCCTTTGTTTCGTGTTGTGTGGCCGAAGAGATAGGCTGGATTGTGGGGGATGACCATGTCGGCCACAAGGCAATCCCGCGCTCGCGCGGTGTGGCTGCGGGTAAGGCTGATAAGCGTTCTTGTCTGACACGTTCCCGCAGCCGGAGACATACCGGAGAACAGTGACCGGCATACGAATCGAGGGTGTCCCGGACATTGGAATTTCCAATCGGACGCATATGCCCAGGCGATTGGGGAAGCTAAGGGTTTGTCCTATTATCAATGCCTCGTTCCCAACCAAGCCTCCTAGGAAAGCACCGATGTCCCTGATCAATACCGAGATCCGTCCCTTCAAGGCCACCGCATATCACAACGGCAAGTTCGTTCCCGTCAGCGAGCAGAACTTCAAGGGCAAGTGGTCGGTCGTGGTGTTCTATCCGGCCGACTTCACCTTCGTTTGCCCGACCGAGCTGGGCGACCTGGCCGACAACTATGCGGAATTCCAGAAGCTGGGCGTGGAGATCTACGGCGTGTCCACCGACACCCACTTCACCCACAAGGCTTGGCACGACAACTCCGACACCATCGCCAAGGTGCAGTACCCGCTGATCGGCGACCCGAGCGCCCAGCTGGCCCGCTTCTTCCAGGTGCTGATCGAAGAAGGCGAAGACGCCGGCCTGGCCCTGCGCGGCACCTTCGTGATCGATCCGGAAGGCAAGATCAAGACCATCGAAGTGCACGACAACGGCATCGGCCGCGACGCCCAGGAAACCCTGCGCCGCGTGAAGGCCGCCCAGTACATCGCCGCCCACCCCGGCGAAGTATGCCCCGCCAAGTGGAGCGAAGGCGCCGAGACCCTGACCCCGTCGCTGGACTTGGTCGGCAAGATCTGATCGGACATGCGGACGAAAAGGCCTGGGCCGGCGCGCCCGGGCTTTTTTTTCGGTGAGCCGACCGAGGCTATCAAGAATACATTTGATTAGGAAATAACTATCATGCTGGACGCCAACCTCAAGACCCAACTCAAGGCCTACCTGCAGCGGGTCACCAAGCCGATCGAGATCGTCGCCTCGCTCGACGACAGCAAGGCGTCCGGCGACCTGAAGGGCCTGCTCGCCGACATCGAGTCGCTGACCGACAAGATCACCGTCGTCGCCCGCACCGACGACGGCGAGCGCAAGCCCTCGTTCCTGATCACCAACCCCGGCGTGGACACCGGCGTTCGCTTCGCGGGCATCCCGCTGGGCCACGAGTTCACCTCGCTGGTGCTGGCGCTGCTGCAGGTCGGGGGCCATCCGTCCAAGGCGGCGCAGGACACCATCGACCAGGTGAGGAACCTGCAGGGCGACTTCCACTTCGAGACCTATTTCTCGCTGTCGTGCCAGAACTGCCCGGACGTGGTGCAGGCGCTCAACCTGATGGCGGTGCTCAACCCGAACATCAAGCACACCGCCATCGAGGGCTCGCTGTTCCAGGACGAGGTCGAGGCGCGCCGGATCATGTCGGTGCCCACCATCTTCCTCAACGGCACCTCCTTCGGCCAGGGCCGCATGGGGCTGGAGGAGATCCTCGCCAAGGTCGACACCGGCGCGGTGGCCCGCGAGGCGGAGAAGATCACCGCCCGCGCGCCCTACGACGTGCTGGTGGTCGGCGGCGGCCCGGCGGGCGCGGCGGCGGCGGTGTACGCGGCGCGCAAGGGCATCCGCACCGGCGTGGCGGCCGAGCGCTTCGGCGGCCAGGTGCTCGACACCCTGGGCATCGAGAACTTCATCTCCATCAAGGAGACCGAGGGACCGAAGTTCGCCATCGCGCTCGAAGAGCACGTCAAGCACTACGACGTGGACATCATGAACCTGCAGCGCGCCGAGGCGCTGGTGCCGGGCGACGAGCACATCGAGGTCAAGCTGGCCAGCGGCGCCTCGCTCAAGGCCCGGTCGCTGATCATCTCGACCGGCGCGCGCTGGCGCACCATCGGCGTGCCCGGCGAGGCCGAGTACAAGAACAAGGGCGTGGCCTACTGCCCGCACTGCGACGGCCCGCTCTTCAAGGGCAAGCGCGTCGCGGTGATCGGCGGCGGCAATTCGGGCGTGGAGGCCGCGATCGACCTGGCCGGCATCGTCGGGCACGTCACCCTGATCGAGTTCGGCGAGCAGCTGCGCGCCGACGAGGTGCTGCAGCGCAAGCTGCGCAGCCTGCCGAACGTGACGGTCGCCGTCTCGGCGCAGACCACCGCGATCACCGGCGACGGCCAGAAGGTCGACGGCCTGGCCTACACCGACCGGACCACCGGCCAGGAGCACCGGGTGGCGCTCGAGGGCGTGTTCGTGCAGATCGGCCTGGTGCCCAACACCGACTGGCTCAAGGGCACGCTCGAACTGTCGAAGCACGGCGAGATCGTGGTGGACGCCAGGGGCCAGACCTCGGTGCCGGGCGTCTTCGCCGCGGGCGACGCGACCACCGTGCCGTACAAGCAGATCATCATCGCCGCGGGCGACGGCGCGAAGGCGGCGCTCGGCGCGTTCGACCACCTGATCCGCGCCTCGGTCGCGGCCTGAGCGTCCGACGGCGGACGGCGGCCCCGCGCCGCCTCCTGCCACGAGCCTGCATCCGTTCTCCGGATGCGGGCTTTTTTCATGGCGCCTGCCGGGCGGGGCGCCGGCCGGTCAGGGCCGCACCGTGGCCGCCACCAGCCGCATCACCAGCGGCCGCACGCCCAGCACGCAGCAGAAAGCCACCGGCATCGCCAGGGCGTAGGAGCCCAGCACCCGCAGCAGGTAGCCGGGTCCGAAGCCGGTGTTGGCCGCCACGATCACGCAGCACATCAGGAAGGCCATGATGCCCGACATGAAGAAGGCGAAGGCGATCGGGGCGTAGCGGCGCGGGAGCTTGCGCGACCGGCGCGGCGGCACGGCCGCGGGCGGGGCGGCGGGGACGGCCGCGGCATCCGCTGCGGGGGCAGAGGAAGGGAAAGATCGGGTCATGGCGGTGGAACTTGTGGTGGAGGATGCCGGTCACAAACGGACACGGGTCGGTTCCGGAGCGGTTCCGAATCGGTCCCTACTGTAGGCAGCCTGTGCCGATGGGAGAAGATCTGCGGAGCTACCGCCATCCATAAGCGAAACCATCGAATCGCCTCTGCGATTCGACAGAAGACCATGCCCAATCTCCGTGCCATCGAAACCTTCATCAAGGCGCTGGAAGGCGGGAGCATCGCTTCGGCCGCGCGGCACCTGGGCATCACGCCGGCGGCGGCCAGCCAGAACATCGCCCGGCTCGAACGCGAGCTCGGCAGCCGGCTGCTGACCCGCACCACCCGTTCGCTGGCGCTGACCGAGGCCGGCCAGGTCTACCTGGCGCGGGTCGGCCCGGTGCTGCGGCAGCTGGAGCTGGCGCAGTCCGACGTCTCGCAGCTGTGCGGCGTCCCGCAGGGCCGGCTGCGGATCTCCTGCATGTCGGCCTTCGGCCGGCGGGTGCTGGCGCCGCTGATGCCGGAATTCATCGCCGCCCATCCGCAGGTGCAGGTCGAGCTGCTGATGGTCGACCGGCAGGTGGACCCGCTGCGCGAGGACGTGGACGTGGGCATCCGCTACCGCGACGCGCTGGAGCCCGGCATGGTGGTGCGCAGGATCGCCAGCGTGCCGCGCGTGCTGGTGGCCTCGCCAGGCTACCTGGCGGCGCACGGGCGGCCCGCGACGGCGGACGACCTGCCGGGCCACGCCTGCCTGCTCTACCGCCGCGAGACGGACGGGCGCTTCATGCGCTGGCCCTTCCTGCGCGACGGCGAGAACGGCGGCACCGAGCGGGTCGAGCCCGCGCTGCGGGTGGCGGCGGTGGCCAACGACATCGACACCCTGGCCGAGATGGCGGTGCACGGCGGCGGCATCGCCTGGGTCGGCCGCTTCGTCGCCGACCCGCTGGTCCGGGCCGGCCGGCTGGAGGTGCTGGAGCCGGCGGCGGGCGGCCCCGGCGGCCTGCGCTTCGGCCGCGAGAGCCTGGAGTTCTTCGCCTGCTTCCGCGACCGGCAGGCGGTGCCGGCCAAGGTGCGGGTGCTCGTGGATTTCCTGGCCCTGCGGCTGCGGTCGCATCCGTCGCTGCAGCCGGACGACGGCCCGGATACCGGTCCGGACACCGGCGCGGACGTCGTCGCGGACGCTCAGTAGCCGAGCCGGTCGGGCCGGATCTCCTGCAGGATGGTGGTGGCGATCTCCTCGATCGACTTGGTGGTGGTGGACAGCCAGCGGATGCCGGCGCGGCGCATCATCGCCTCGGCCTCGGCCACCTCGTGGCGGCAGTTCTCCAGGCTCGCGTAGCGCGAGCCGGCGCGGCGCTCGTTGCGGATGTCCGAGAGCCGCTCGGGCTGGATGGTCAGGCCGAACAGCTTCTTGCGGTGCGGGACCAGCGAGGGCGGCAGCTGGCGGCGGTCGAAGTCCTCGGGGATCAGCGGATAGTTGGCCGCCTTCATGCCGTGCTGCATGGCGAGGTAGAGCGAGGTCGGCGTCTTGCCGCTGCGGCTGACGCCCACCAGGATCACGTCGGCGGCCTCGAACTCGCGGTCGGACTGGCCGTCGTCGTGCGCCAGCGTGAAGTTGATCGCCTCGATCCGGTCGTGGTAGTCCTTGCTCTTGCTGATGTCCGAGAAGCGCCCGACCCGGTGCAGCGACTTGATGCCCAGCTCCTTCTCCAGCGGCTGGACGAAGGTGCCGAACATGTCGAGCAGCATGCCCTTGCAGCCCTCGTTGATCACCTCCAGCACCGGCAGGTCCACCAGCGTGGTGAAGACCAGCGGCTTCTTGCCCTCGACCACCGCGATGTGGTTGATCTGCCGCACCGCCTGGTGCGCCTTGTCCACCGTGTCGATGAAGGGCAGCCGCACCTTGCGCACGGTGAGGTCGAACTGCGAGAGGATGGCGTTGCCGAAGGCCTCGGCGGTGATGCCGGTGCCATCGGAGATGTAGAAGACGGTGCGGTGGTGCATGCGCGAAGGCTCTCCGGGGTGCGCGGCGGCGAGGGGAAGGCCGCCTACGCGGCGGCGCGGACGCGACGCCTACAATCCCGTGGATTATCCGAATTCCGGCGAGCGCCGCCCGGCCGACACCCCGAAGAACCAGAAAGTCGCCGCGCGCCGCCCGCCGGGAGGCCCCCTCGCGCATGCGTCGCACTGCCCGCGCCGGCCCCGGATCCGCGATTTCAACTTCTGGAGCCTTCCCATGTCCGCACTGTTCGAAGCGACCGCCCTGGTCGTCCCGTTTGAAGACCTGCGCATGACCGACGTCGAGTCGGTCGGCGGCAAGAACGCCAGCCTCGGCGAGATGATCTCGCAGCTGCCCCAGGGCGTGCGGGTGCCCACCGGCTTCGCCACCACCGCGCACGCCTTCCGCCAGTTCCTGGCGCACGACGGCCTGGCCGACCGCATCAGCGCGCGCCTCGCCACGCTCGACACCGAGGACGTGCGCGCCCTGGCCGCCGCCGGCGCCGAGATCCGCGGCTGGCTCGAGGCGCAGCCCTTCCCGGCCGACCTCGAGGCCGCGATCCGCGCAGCCTTCGAAACCCTGGCCGGCGACAACGACCAGGCCAGCTTCGCGGTGCGCTCCTCGGCCACCGCCGAAGACTTGCCCGACGCCTCCTTCGCCGGCCAGCAGGAGACCTTCCTCAACGTCGTCGGCATCGAGGACGTGCTGCACAAGATGAAGGAAGTCTTCGCCTCGCTCTACAACGACCGCGCCATCAGCTACCGCGTCCACAAGGGCTTCGCCCACGACGTGGTGGCGCTGTCGGCCGGCGTGCAGCGCATGGTGCGCTCCGACCTGGGCGCGGCCGGCGTGATGTTCACCATCGACACCGAGTCCGGCTTCGAGGACGTGGTCTTCATCACCTCCAGCTACGGCCTGGGCGAGACGGTGGTGCAGGGCGCGGTCAACCCCGACGAGTTCTACGTCCACAAGCCGATGCTCAGGGCCGGCAAGCGCGCGGTGATCCGCCGCAACCTGGGCTCGAAGCTGGTCCAGATGGAGTTCTCGACCGCCGAGGAGAAGGCCGCGACCGGCAAGCTGGTCAAGACCACCGACGTGCCGGCCGAGCAGCGCAACCGCTACTCGCTGAGCGACGCCGACGTCGAGCAGCTCGCCCGCTACGCGCTGGTGATCGAGGAGCACTACGGCCGCCCGATGGACATCGAGTGGGGCAAGGACGGCACCGACGGCCAGCTCTACATCCTGCAGGCCCGCCCCGAGACGGTGAAGAGCCAGCAGACCGGCACCTCCGAGCAGCGCTACAAGCTGATCGGCAAGGGCGCGGTGCTGGCCACCGGCCGCGCCATCGGCCAGAAGATCGGCACCGGCCCGGTGCGCCTGGTGCACGACATCAGCCAGATGGACCAGGTGCAGGCCGGCGACGTGCTGGTGACCGACATGACCGACCCGAACTGGGAGCCGGTGATGAAGCGCGCCAGCGCCATCGTCACCAACCGCGGCGGGCGCACCTGCCACGCGGCCATCATCGCGCGCGAGCTGGGCATCCCGGCGGTCGTGGGCTGCGGCGACGCCACCGACCGGCTGGCCGAGGGCACGCTGGTGACGGTGAGCTGCGCCGAGGGCGACACCGGCAACATCTACGACGGCCTGCTGGAGACGGAAGTCACCGAGGTGGACCGCGGCAGCATGCCCGACATCCCGACCAAGATCATGATGAACGTCGGCAACCCGCAGCTGGCCTTCGACTTCGCGCAGCTGCCCAACAACGGCGTGGGACTGGCGCGGCTGGAATTCATCATCAACAACAACATCGGCGTGCACCCGAAGGCCATCCTCGACTACCCGAACGTCGACGCCGACCTGAAGAAGGCGGTCGAGTCGGTGGCGCGCGGCCACGCCTCGCCCAAGGCCTTCTACGTGGACAAGGTGGCCGAGGGCGTGGCGACCATCGCGGCGGCCTTCTGGCCCAAGCCGGTCATCGTGCGCCTGTCGGACTTCAAGTCCAACGAGTACCGCAAGCTCATCGGCGGCAGCCGCTACGAGCCGGAGGAAGAGAACCCGATGCTCGGCTTCCGCGGCGCGGCGCGCTACCTCAGCGCCGACTTCGGCGAAGCCTTCGCGATGGAGTGCGAGGCCCTCAAGCGGGTGCGCAACGACATGGGCCTGACCAACGTGCAGGTGATGGTGCCCTTCGTGCGGACCCTCGGCCAGGCCGACCGCGTCACCCAGCTGCTGGCGGTGCACGGCCTGCAGCGCGGCCAGGACGACCTCAAGGTCATCATGATGTGCGAGGTGCCGAGCAACGCCATCCTGGCCAACGAGTTCCTCGAATTCTTCGACGGCTTCTCGATCGGATCGAACGACCTGACCCAGCTCACGCTCGGCCTGGACCGCGATTCGGGCCTGGAGCTGCTGGCCGCCGACTTCGACGAGCGCGACCCGGCGGTGCGCGCGATGCTCAGCCGCGCGATCGAGGCCTGCAAGGCCCAGGGCAAGTACGTGGGCATCTGCGGCCAGGGCCCGAGCGACCATCCGGACTTCGCGCTGTGGCTGGCCGAGCAGGGCATCGCGTCCATCTCGCTCAACCCCGACAGCGTGGTCGACACCTGGCGCAAGCTGGCCGGCGGCTGATCGGCCGCCGCGCGAACGACCGCCGCCGGGCCTTCCGGCGGCGCGCAAGAAAAAACCCGCCGGGCGCGAGCACCGGCGGGTTTTTTCGTGTCCGGGCCGCCGGCAGGCGGCCGGGCGGGGGATCAGCGGCCGGTGCCGAGCAGCTCGACGTCGAACTTCAGGGTGGCGTTCGGCGGGATCACGCCGCCGGCGCCGCGCGCGCCGTAGCCGAGGGCGGCCGGGATGATCAGCGTGCGCTTGCCGCCGATCTTCATGCCCTGCACGCCTTCGTCCCAGCCCTTGATGACCTGGCCGCCGCCGAGGCCGAACTCGAACGGGCTGTTGCGGTCCACGCTGGAATCGAACTTCTTGCCCTGGGTGCCGTTGTCGTAGAGCCAGCCGGTGTAGTGCACGCGGACGTGGTCGCCGGCCTGGGCCTCGGCGCCGTCGCCGACGACGGTGTCCTCGTACTGCAGGCCGGAGGCGGTGGTGGTGGTGCTCATGGGAATCTCGCTTTCTGAAAGAAGGTGGCGGTTGGAGGGGAACGGGATGCGATCCGGGAAGGACTCAGGGGGCCGGGGCGATGCCGGCGGCGGCCGGTGCCGCGGCGGACGCCGCCGCCGCCCGGCCCGCGACCCAGCGGCCGGCGAAGGCGTGCAGGTCCGATACCCGCTTGACCAGGTCGAGGCCCGCGGGCGTGAGCTGGTAGCCGTTCTTGCCGTGCTCGACCCAGCCGGCCTCGCGCAGGGCCTTGAGCCGGGTGTTCAGGGTGTTGGGCGTGACGCCGCCGAGGCTGTCCTGCAGCAGACGGAAAGTCTGCGGCCGGTGGTCGCGCAGGACCCACAGGGTGCGCATCGCGTAGCGCGATTCCAGCAGGTCGAACAGCTGGAACATGGCGGCGTTTTCCTTGGAACTCATGAACGGTCCTCCCCGTGGTGCAAAAAATCGTCTTCGGCGCACTGTAACGCAAGCCGGTGCATGCTACAAGTTTGGTAGCTGCGAGCGAACGATCCACCTGCGCCCCGGGGCGATTCCGTTGCGAAAAACGGGGACGCCTCAAGCCATGCGCAGATGCCGGATCGCCACCACCAGCCCGACCAGGGCCGCGCCGACGATCAGCCAGTGCTCGTACGGCCGCAGGCTGCCGAACAGCCGGTGCAGCGCGCCGCTGACGGCCACGCCGCCGTAGCAGACGACCGCCGCCCACAGCACCGAGGCCGCCGCCGACAGCGGCACGTAGACGGCGGGGCGCATCGGGCTCATGCCGAGCGCCACCGGAAACACGATGCGCAGCCCCCAGGCGAAGCGCATCAGCAGCACCGTCGCGATCGGCCGGCGCTGCACGAAGGCGAAGGCCCGGGCAGCGCGCCGCTCCAGCGCCGGATGCCGCGCCAGCACCTGCGCGCCCTTGCGCCGCCCCAGGAAGAAGTAGAACTGGTCGCTCAGGAAGGCCGCCGACGCGCCGCAGGCGATGAGCGGCAGCATCTTCAGGTAGCCCTGGTGCACCGCGTAGCTGCCGAGCAGCAGGATGGTCTCGCCTTCGAGCAGGCCGGCGAAGAAGACCGCGTAGTAGCCGTAGTCCTGGAGGAGCTGGGAAGGGTGCATGGCGGGGAGGTCGGGGGGTGCGGTGCGTCGGGGACCGGGGGGGCGGGCGGCCTCAGAGCTGGAAGGCCACCGTCAGCAGCAGCCCCTCGGCGATGTCGCGCACGAGGCTCGGGGGCCGGGGACGGAACAGGGCGCCGGTGGCGGCCAGGGCCTCGATCCAGCGGGCGATCCAGGCGATCTGGCGCGGGCTGTAGAAGACGACCGCCGCCTCGTGGTTGATCAGCAGGCTGCGCAGGTCGAGGTTGATCGAGCCGCACATCGCCAGCGTGTCGTCCACCACCACCGCCTTGGCGTGCGCCATGCGCGGCAGCATCCGGAAGACCACGCCGGCGCGCGCCAGGTCGCGCATCGCCCGGGTGCGCACGAAGTCGGTCAGCCGGTGGTTGGAGCGCGCCGGGATGGCGATGGTGATCTCCACCCCGCGCCGGGCCGCCAGCCGCAGCGCGTCGCGCAGGGCGTCGTCGGGCACGAAGTAGGGCGTCACCGCGAGCAGCCGGCGCTTGGCGCGCACGCAGGCGGCCAGCAGCAGCGCGTGGGCCGTGTCCTCGGGCTGGTCCGGGCCGCTCGGCAGGAACTGGGCGACCGCCCGCGCATGGGTGCCCGGGCCGCCGGGCGCGCCGTGCGGCGACATGTCCTCGGGCGCCTCGAAGTCGGCGGCCGTCTCGGGCTGCGGATGCACCATGCGCAGCCGCCGGCGCTGCACCGAGGCCCAGTCCTGCTCGAACTGGTGGGCGGCCGCCGTCGCCACCGGGCCGGTCAGGTCGAAGGACAGGTCGTCCCAGGGCACGCCGGCCGCGGCGCCGCGGCCGTCCGGGTCGCCGGTGAAGTACTCGGCCGCCAGGTTGCGCCCGCCCGACCACAGCACCGCGTCGTCGGCGATCACGTACTTGCGGTGGTTGCGCAGGTTGCGCGGGCCCATGCCGCTGTCCAGGCCGAAGAACGGGCGGAACACGGTGACCTCGCCGCCGGCCGCGCGCAGGGTGTCGAAATAGCGGCGCGGCAGCGTCACCGCGCCGAAGCCGTCGAGCAGCACCCGCACCCGCACGCCGGCCCGCGCCCGGGCGGCGAGCCGCTCGACCGCCTCGCGGCCGAGCGCGTCCTCGCCGATGATGAAGGTGCAGACGTCGAGCCGCTCGGCCGCGCTGTCGATCACCTCCCACAGCGCCCGGCGCGCCTCGGCGCCGTCGGCGTGGAGCCGGGCCTGGCAGTGGCTGGCCGCGGCCAGGCCGAAGCTCTCGATCAGCTCGGCCGCCCAGTGCAGCGTGGTCGGCGGCGGGCGCAGCCGGGGCAGGGCCGCCGGCCGCAGCTTGCGCCGGCCGAACATCACGTACATCGGCAGCACGAAGTAGGGCAGCAGCGCCAGCCCCATGACCCAGGCGATCGCGGTGGAGGGCGAGCGGGTGTCGCGCCGCGCGCGGGTGGTGAGGATGTAGGCCAGCACCGAGAGCGCGCCGAACAGCAGGTGCTGCGAGACGGTGGGCAGCCACTCCACGAAGAAGCGCACCATCAGCGGCCGGGCTCCGCGCGGGCAGGCGCGCGGCGCGGCCTGCGGGACGACGGGGCGGGGACGGACGGCGGCAAGGGTCTCCTCCTGCGGGCGGACGGACGATGGGCGGATGGACGGCTGGGTCCGATCGTAGGGCAGCCCCGCGCGGCCGGATGTCGGAAGAGGCCGCGCCCGCCACCGATCTGCTATCGGAAAGGTAGCTGCCGACGAAGACGGACAGCCGGCTCGGACGGTATCGGCTCCCCGGGCGGTACATGTGGCGGTAATGCAACCGTGGCACGATGCGCCCGCCGGCGCGCCCGGCCGCCGTCAACCCCCGCGGCGGGCCGGGCGTTCTGTCGGTGCCGCGCCGGCGGGCTGTCGCCGGTTCCCTTCTTTCGGAGAAATCGCACCATGCTCAAGAAGATCCTCGCGTTCGCCGCCATGCTGTACGCCGCCGCCTCCTTCGCCGCGGTCGACGCGAACCGCGCCACCGCGGCCGAGCTCGACGGCGTCAAGGGCGTCGGCCCGGCCACCTCGCAGCTCATCGTCAACGAACGCGCCAAGGCGCCGTTCGCCGGCTGGGACGACTTCATCGCCCGCGTCAAGGGCATCGGCGGCAACCGGGCCGCCAAGCTCTCGGCCGAAGGCCTGACCGTCAACGGCGCCGCCTACCAGCGCACCGCGGCGTCCACGGCCGCCGCCGACAAGCCCGCCGGCGAGAAGATCAAGGACGAGGCCCGCGCCATCGCCGACAAGACCGAGAGCGCCGCCAAGACCGCCGCGCACAAGACCGGCGAGGCCCTCAAGGACGTCAAGGAGAAGGTGACCGGCAAGTAAGCCGGCATCGCCGCCCCTGCCCGCGAAACCCGCCGCCGGCGGGTTTTTTCATGGCACCGCCGGATGCCGCGCCGCCGCGTGCCCGGCCGCCGCCTGCAGGTGCTCCAGCAGCAGCCCGGCCGCGGGCGGCAGCGACTGGGGGTCGCGCAGGCAGATCGCGAACTGGCGCCGGGCCCAGGCGTCCTCCAGCGGCAGCACCGCCAGGCCGTAGACGGCGGCCACGGGGCGGACCGCCTCGGCCGGCAGCACGCTGATCGCGAGGCCGGCCCGCACCACCCGCAGCGCGGCGTCGAAGTTGCTGACCTGCACCCGGTGGACCAGCGCCTTGCCGGCCATCGCCGCGGCGCGCTGGAGCATGCGCGGCACCGCGCTCGAAGGCGGCAGGCCGACATGCTCCCAGTCCAGCGTGTCGGCGAAGGACAGCCGCGCGCGGCCGGCCAGCGGATGGCCGGGGTGGACGATGGCCGCCAGCCGGTCGCTGCGGTAGGGCCGCCAGTGCAGGCCCTCGCGCTCGGCCGCGTCCCAGCAGATGCCGAGCGAGGCGCTGCCCTCGCGCAGGCCGCGCACCACGCCGCTGCTGACGCGTTCCTCCATGTCGATGCGGATGTCGCGGTGTGCCGGCTGCTGCAGGAAGTCGGCCACGTCGTCGGCCAGCGATTCGGCCAGCACCGAGGCGGTGGCCAGCAGCCGCACGTGGCCCCGGACCCCGACCGCGTAGCCGGCCATGTCGCGGGCGATGCGGTCCAGGCCGGCCAGCATCGCGTGGGCATGCTCCAGCAGCGTCTCGCCGGCGGCGGTGGGCACGACGCCGCGGCGCCGGCGCACCAGCAGCGGCGTGCCCACGGTGTGCTCCAGCTGCGCCAGCCGCTTGCTGATCGCCGAGCCGGCGATGCCCTCCCGCTCGCCGGCGCGGGCGATGCTGCCGGATTCGCACACGGCGGCGAACAGGCGCAGGCTGGTGAGGTCGATATCGCGCATGGCGGGTTCCGGAGGACGGAGGCGACGGACGAAGGTGGTGTTCCGATCCGGAATCGTAGCCCTTCCCAGAAGGATTTCCTGAATCCGTCCGGCATGCCTAGACTGGATGCCCAGGCCCGCGCACCGACGGGCCGAACGATTCCGGAGACACCGCCATGCCCCTCCCGTCCCACGCGCCGGCCGTCCGGCCGCGCCGCGCCATCCTCCGCGAGGTCGGCCTGCGCGACGGCCTGCAGAGCATCGCCCGCACGGTGCCCACCGCCGACAAGATCGCCTGGCTGCACGCCGCCCACGCCGCCGGCCTGCGCGAGATCGAGGTCGGCTCCTTCGTGCCCGCCCGCCTGCTGCCGCAGCTCGCCGACACCGCCGAGGTGCTGGCGGCCGCCCGGGCCCTGCCGGGCCTGTTCGCCTCGGTGCTGGTGCCCAACCTGCGCGGCGCGGAAACGGCTTTCGCCCAGGGCGCCGACGCCGTCATCGTGCCGCTGTCGGCCAGCCGTGCCCACAGCCTGGCCAACCTGCGCAAGACGCCCGACGAGGTGATCGCCGAGGTGGGCCGCATCCGCGCCGCGCGCGACGCGTCGGGATCGCGGACGCTGATCGACGGCGGCATCGGCACCGCCTTCGGCTGCACCCTGCAGGGCCCGGTGGCGCCCGGGGAGGTGCTGCGCTGCATGCAGGGGCTGCTCGACGCGGGCGCCGACCGGGTGAGCCTGGCCGACACCGTGGGCTACGCCGACCCGGGCGCGGTGCGCGACCTGTTCGCCGCCGCGCGCCGCATCGCCGGCGACCGGCTCTGGAGCGCGCATTTCCACGACACCCGCGGCCTGGGCCTGGCCAACGCCTACGCGGCGCTGGAGGTGGGCATCGAGCGCTTCGACGCCTGCCTGGGCGGCATCGGGGGGTGCCCGCACGCCCCCGGCGCCAGCGGCAACGTCGCCACCGAGGACCTGGCCTTCATGCTGGAGCACATGGGCGTGGCCACCGGGCTGGACCTGCCGGCCCTGCTGGCGCTGCGCGGGCGCATCGCCGGCTGGCTCGACGGCGAGACGCTGCACGGCACGCTCTGGCGGGCCGGCTTGCCCAAGACCTTCGTCCCGGCGACGGCGGACCGCCGCGCGCCGATCCCGTCCTCCCTGCCCGACACCGCGAGCCGCGCATGAATCCCGATCCCTCCGCCCATCCCGAGCCGTCCGCCGACGGCGCCGCCGCGCCGGCGCGCCGGCTCCCGCTCGACGGCATCCGCGTCATCGAGTTCACCCACATGGTCATGGGCCCGACCTGCGGCATGGTGCTGGCCGACCTCGGCGCCGAGGTGATCAAGGTCGAGCCGATCGACGGCGACCGCACCCGCCACCTGCTGGGCGCGGGGGCGGGCTTCTTCCCGATGTTCAACCGCAACAAGAAGAGCATCGCGCTCGACCTGCGCACCGCCGCCGGGCTGGAGGTGGCGCACAAGCTCTGCGGCACCGCCGACGTGGTGGCCGAGAACTTCAAGCCCGGCACCATGGCCAAGTACGGGCTCGACTACGCGGCGCTGTCGCGCGCCCATCCGCGCGTGGTCTACGTGAGCCACAAGGGCTTCCTGCCCGGGCCGTACGAGCACCGCACCGCGCTCGACGAGGTGGTGCAGATGATGGGCGGCCTGGCCTACATGACCGGCCGGCCCGGCGATCCGCTGCGCGCCGGCACCAGCGTCAACGACATCATGGGCGGCATGTTCGGCGCCATCGGCGCGCTCGGCGCCCTGATGCAGCGCATGGCCACCGGCGTCGGCCAGGAGGTGCAGTCGGCGCTGTTCGAGAACAACGTGTTCCTGGTCGGCCAGCACATGCTGCAGTACGCGATCACCGGCCAGGCCGCCGCGCCGATGCCCGAGCGCATCTCGGCCTGGGCGGTGTACGACGTGTTCACCGTGCGCGACGGCGGCCAGATCTTCCTCGCGGCGGTCAGCGACGCGCAGTGGGCCGCCTTCTGCGAGGCCTTCGGCTACGCCGACCTGCGGGCCGATCCGCGCCTGGCCACCAACAACCTGCGGGTGCTGCGCCGCGCCGAGCTGCTGCGCGACCTGCGGCAGCGGCTGGCGGCGCACTCGGTCGAGGAGATCGCCGCGGTCTTCGAGGCGCGCGGCCTACCGTTCGCGCCGATCGCCCGGCCCGAGGACCTGTTCGACGACCCGCACCTGCGGGCGACCGGCGGCCTGGTCGACATCCGCCTGCCCGACGGCGAGCGCGCCGGCCAGACCGCCCGGGCGGCGCTGTTCCCGGTGACCCTCGGCGGCGAGCGCCTCGGCGTGCGGCTGCACCCGCCCGCCCTGGGCGAGCACACCGAGTCGCTGCTGCGGGGACTGGGCTACGACGACGCCGGCATCGGCGCGCTGCGGGCCGCGTCGGCCGTGGCCTGAGGCGGAACGCCCGCCGGCCCCGCATCGACCCCGCACCGATCCTCCCGGCCCCGCGCCACGGACCGCCACGCGCAGCGGACCGGGCAACGGCGCCGGCCCTGTTCCCACGAGACGGAGACATCCCATGGCACCGACCCCCGATCCGCGCGCCCGCGCCGTACCGCTTTCCCCTGCCGCCGCCTCCCGCGGCCGGCGCCGCCTGCTGCGCGGCCTGGGCGGCGGGGCGGTCGCGCTGCTCCTGCAGCCGCGCCGGGCCTTCGCCCAGGGCGGCGACCGCACCATCCGCCTGATCCTGCCGATCAGCGCCGGCTCGGGGGCCGACGGCGTGGCCCGGGCCATGACCGGCGCGCTCGGCAAGTCGCTGGGCCATGCGGTGGTGGTCGAGAACCTGCCCGGCGCGGGCGGCATCCCCGGCACCCAGCAGATCGTCAAGGCGCCCCGCGACGGCTTCACCCTGGGCCTGGTCAGCAACAACCACGTGGTGAACCCGAGCATCTACAAGTCCATGCCCTACGACGCGGTCGCCGACATCACCCCGGTCACGGTGATCGGCAGCACGCCCTTCGTGCTGGTGGCGCATCCGTCGGTGCCGGCGAAGAACATCCCCGAACTGCTCGCGCTGGCCCGCGTCCGGCCCGGCGCGCTCAACTACGCCTCCTCGGGCAACGGCACCATCATCCAGCTGGCCGCCGAGATGCTGCGCGACGAGGCGAAGATCGACATCCGCCACATCCCCTACCGCGGCACCGGTCCGATGGTCACCGACCTGCTGGGCGGGCAGGTGCAGCTGGGCGTGCTGGCGATCAACGTGGCGATGCCACACCTCAAGTCCGGGGCGCTGCGCGCGCTGGGCCTGACCAGCGCGAAGCGCTCGCCGCTGCTGCCCGAGCTGCCCGCCATCGCCGAGCAGGGCCTGCCGCGCTATGCCATCGAGGGCTGGATCGCCGTCATCGGCCCGGCGGGCCTCGGGCGCGCCGACACGGACCGCATCTACCGGGCGTTCAAGGAGACCGTCGAGACGCCCGAGGTGCGCGACGTCCTGCTGGCCCAGGGCTACACCCTGCAGAGCCTGCCGCCCGACGCGACCGCCGCCTGGTTCCGCAGCGAGCGCGACCGCATGGCGGCGCTGGTCCGGCAGGCGGGCGTGAAGATCGATTGAGGCGATTCCGGCACGCCCCCGCGACGACGCCATCGGTCGCATGGCCGTGGTCGTCCCGGAATGCACCGAAAAGATGGAAAATCAAAAACCGAGCTTTTGTTTCATATTGTTACTACAATTGCAGAAAGGTTAAGCGATCTCTGTCGTGAAGGGTGGATCGGATATGTCATTGCAATTGAATAGTCTCAGCATCGCCAAGAGGCTCGGGCTGATGATCTCCAGCATGCTGCTCGGCGTGGCGGTCCTGACGGTCCTGTTCCTGGTGTCCGAGCACGGGCTCATCATGGACGAGCGCACCGCGAGCGTCCGGCAGAACGTGGAGTCCGCCCACAGCCTGGTCGCCTCGTTCCACCAGCAGGCGGCGCAGGGCACGTTGACCGAGGCGGTCGCCAAGCAACGGGCGCTGGAGGCGTTGAAATCCATGCGCTACGGCAACAACGATTACTTCTTCGTGTCGGATTTCAACTCGGTGGGCGTCATGCATCCGATACGGCCGGAATTCGACGGCAAGGACATGTCCGACATCAAGGACCTCGACGGAACGCGGCTCTACGCCGAATTCACCCGGGTGGCCCGTGCCTCGGGCCAGGGGGAAGTGGCCTATTACTGGCCGAAAGCCGGCGCGCAGGCGCCTTCGCGCAAGGTGTCCTACGTGAAAGCCTTCCAGCCCTGGGGCTGGATCGTCGGCTCCGGGGTCTACGTGGACACGGTGGACGCCCTGTTCCACCGGCGCGCCATCGCCTTCGGCGCCGGCGCGCTCCTGCTGGCGGCCCTGCTGTTCGGCATCGGCCTGCTCATCGCGCGCGGCCTGGTGCGCGAGCTCGGCGGCGAGCCGGCGTACGCCAAGCGCATCGCTGCCCGAATGGCCGAGGGCGACCTGTCGATCACGGTGAGCCTCAAGTCCGGCGACGCATCCAGCCTCCTGTATTCGATGCAGGGCATGCGCGACAGCATCGCATCCATCGTGGGGAGCGTGCGCAACGGCGCCGATGCCATCGCCGCCGCATCCAGCCAGGTCGCCTCGGGCAGCGACGACCTGTCGGCCCGCACCGAGCAGCAGGCCGGCGCCCTGCAGCAGACCGCCGCGTCGATGGAGCAGTTCACCAGCACCGTCAAGCAGAACGCCGACAACGCGCGCCAAGCGAGCCTGCTCGCGACGTCGGCCTCGGAAGTGGCGGCCCGGGGCGGTGCGGCGGTGTCCGAAGCGGTGGGCACCATGGAACTGGTGAACACCTCGTCCCGGAAGATCGTGGACATCATCGGCGTGATCGACGGCATCGCGTTCCAGACCAACATCCTGGCGCTCAACGCGGCGGTCGAGGCGGCGCGCGCGGGCGAACAGGGACGCGGCTTCGCGGTGGTGGCGGCCGAGGTGCGCAGCCTGGCCCAGCGGTCGGCGGCCGCGGCCAAGGAGATCAAGGCGCTGATCGACGATTCGGTCGGCAACGCGGCCAAGGGCTCGCGCCTGGTCGACCAGGCCGGCGCGGTGATGGACGACGTGGTGCAGAGCGTGCGGCGGGTGACCGACATCATCGCGGAGATCGCGTCGGCCAGCCACGAGCAGTCGCAGGGTATCGACCAGATCAACCAGGCCATCGGCGACATGGACAGCGCGACCCAGCAGAACGCCGCACTGGTGGAGGAATCCGCCGCCGCCGCCGCCGCGATGCGCAACCAGGCGCAGCGGCTGGCGCAGCAGGTCGGCGTGTTCAAGCTGTAGCCGCCGCTACAGCGGCAGCGCGGTCGTCGCCTTGACCCGGTCGAGCACGAAGCTGGTCTTGCAGTCCTGCACGCTCGGGTGCTTGAGCAGGGTGTCCATGATGAAGCGGCTGTAGTGCGCCATGTCGGCGATCACCACCCGCAGCAGGTAGTCCATCTCGCCGGTCAGGGCCATGCACTCGACCACCTCGGGCCAGGTCTGCACGCTGGCGCGGAACAGGTCCATCGGGTTGCGCTTGTGGCTCTCGGTGTGCTTCTCCAGCCGCACGTTGAGGTAGGCGGTCAGCCCCAGCCCGACGGCTTCCGGCCGCACCAGCGCCACGTAGCGGTCGATGACGCCGGACTCCTCCAGCCGCTTGACGCGGCGCAGCACCGCGCTGGCCGACAGGCCGACCTGCTCGGCGACCTGGTCGTAGGTGGTGCGGCCGTCCTTCTGCAGCTGCTGCAGGATCATGCGGTCGAGCTTGTCGAGTGTGTCGGTTTCCATGTTCGTGCAGGAATCGTGCAAATCGCCGGTGCGCGGCGCCATTATTCGCAGAAAAACTGCGGAACGGCGCCGCTACAGTGAGACTACCGCAACCAGGAGACAAGCCCCCATGAACGCGACGCTTCCCGCCACCGCCGCCACTTCCGCCGGCACCGATCCGTCCCTCGCCCCCGCCGCCAACGACGCGTCCGGCGCCAGCGCCTGGCCCAACCCGATGGGCACCGACGGCTTCGAGTTCATCGAGTACGCCGCGCCCGATCCGGCCGCCATGGGCAAGGTCTTCGAGCAGATGGGCTTCAAGGCCGTCGCCCGGCACCGCCACAAGAACGTGACGCTCTACCGCCAGGGCACGATCAACTTCATCGTCAACGCCGAGCCCGACTCCTTCGCGCAGCGCTTCGCCAAGGCGCACGGCCCGAGCGTCTGCGCCATCGCCTTCCGGGTGCAGGACGCCAAGGCCGCCTACGAGCGCGCGGTGTCGCTCGGCGCCTGGGGCTTCGCCGACAAGGCCGGCCCAGGCGAGCTCAACATCCCGGCCATCAAGGGCATCGGCGACAGCCTGATCTACCTGGTGGACCGGTGGCGCGGCAAGAACGGCGCGGCCCCCGGCGACATCGGCAACATCGGCTTCTTCGACGTCGACTTCGAGGCGCTGCCGGGCGTGAGCGCCGAGGAGGCCCTGAACCCGCACGGCAACGGCCTGACCTACATCGACCACCTGACGCACAACGTGCACCGGGGCCGCATGGGCGAATGGGCGGGCTTCTACGAGCGACTGTTCAACTTCCGCGAGATCAAGTACTTCGACATCGAGGGCCAGGTCACCGGCGTCAAGAGCAAGGCCATGACCAGCCCCTGCGGCAAGATCCGCATCCCGATCAACGAGGAAGGCAAGGAGAAGGCCGGCCAGATCCAGGAGTACCTGGACCACTACAACGGCGAGGGCATCCAGCACATCGCCATGGGCTCGGACGACCTCTACGCCACGGTGGACGGGCTGCGCGCCAGCGGCGTCAAGCTGCTCGACACCATCGACACCTACTACGAGCTGGTGGACCAGCGCATCCCCGGCCACGGCGAGAGCGTCGAGGAGCTGCACAAGCGCAAAATCCTGGTCGACGGCGTGGCCGGCAAGCTGCTGCTGCAGATCTTCAGCGAGAACCAGCTCGGCCCGATCTTCTTCGAGTTCATCCAGCGCAAGGGCGACGACGGCTTCGGCAACGGCAACTTCAAGGCGCTGTTCGAGAGCATCGAGCTCGACCAGATCCGGCGCGGCGTGCTCGACGCCGGTTCGCCGAAGGCGGCGGAAGCCTCGGCATGACGGACGCGTCGCCGACCCCGCGCAAGCTCTCGGCGGCGGAGGCCGGTCCGCTGATCGCCACGCTGTCGCCGGCGTGGGCCTTCGACGCGGAGCGCGGCGCGCTGTCGCGGCGCTTCGTGTTCGCCGACTTCGTCGAGGCCTTCGCCTTCATGACGCAGCTGGCGATCGTGGCCGAGCGGTCCGACCACCATCCCGAGTGGTCCAACGTGTACAACCGGGTCGAGGTCCGGCTGACCACGCACGACGCCGGCGGCCTGACGCGGCGCGACATCGACCTGGCGGCGGTCGCCGACGCCGCCTTCGCGCGCTTCGCCGCCGGCGGCTGATCCCGCGGTCCCGCCGCCGTCCTGCGGGCCGGGCGGGACCGCCCCGTTCCCTTTTCACCAGGAGGCTGCCATGCAGACCACCGTTCCCGCACCCGGCGCGAAAGCCCTGCACGGCGCGGCCGCCGGCGCGCGCCCGGACCGTCCCGACTGGACCATCGACCAGGGTTGGAGCCGCTACACCGACGCGGAGCACGCCACCTGGCGCACGCTCTTCGACCGGCAGTCGGCGCTGCTGCCGGGCCGCGCCTGCGACGCCTTCGTCGAGGGCATGCGGCGGCTGCCCATCGGCCGCGACCGGATCCCGGAATTCGAGCGGCTCAGCGACGTGCTGCAGCAGCACACCGGCTGGCGCGTCGTCGCGGTGCCGGGCCTGGTGCCGGACGACGTGTTCTTCGACCACCTGGCGAACCGGCGCTTCCCGGCAGGGCATTTCATCCGCAAGCCGCACGAGCTGGACTACCTGGAGGAGCCCGACGTCTTCCACGACGTGTTCGGCCATGTGCCGATGCTGATGAACCCGGTCATCGCCGACTTCGTGCAGGCCTACGGCGAGGGCGGCCTGCGGGCGCGGAAGCTGGGCATGCTGCCGCAGCTGGCGCGGGTCTACTGGTACACGGTGGAGTTCGGGCTGGTGCGGCAGGCCGACGGGCTGCGCATCTACGGATCGGGCATCGCCTCGTCGTTCACCGAGAGCGTCTTCGCGCTGGACGACGATTCGCCGCACCGCATCGGCTTCGACCTGGAGCGGGTGATGCGCACCCGCTACCGCATCGACGACTTCCAGGAGAGCTACTTCGTGCTGGACGACCTGTCGGACCTGCTCCGGCTCGCCGAGGTGGATTTCGGGCCGCTCTACGACCGCATCCGCGGCCTGCCGGAACACGCGCCCGGCGACGTGCTGCCGAGCGACCGGCTGTGGAGCCGCGGCACCGGCTGCCACCACGCGCGGCAGGGGGCGGCGCCGGGGATCGCGAAGGCCTGAGCGACAGCGCGGGCGGGTCCTGGGCCGGAGCAGCCGGCGGCGCCGTGCGCACTGCGCGGCGCGGGCCGGCCCCGGCGCGCGCTCAGAAGGATTCCCAGTCCTCGCTCGCGCCGGCGGTCGCTTTCGCGGGCGCCGGCGCGACAGCGGCGGACGTCGCCGGCAGCTTCGCGGGCGCACCCGCGGGACGGTGCGGAGCCTGCCGGATCGCCGCCCGCTTCACGGGCGCGGCCAGGGCCGCCGACGACGGGATCGGCGCGGCGGTGGAGGGCGCCCTGAACGCCGCCTGGAGCGTCCGGGCGGCATCGCCACCGGTCGCGAGCTTGAAGACCGACACGGCACGCACCATGTCCTCGGCCTGGGTGTTCAGGCTGGAGGCTGCGGCCGCCGACTCCTCCACCAGCGCCGCGTTCCGCTGCGTGTCCTGGTCCATCTGCGCGACCGCCTCGCCCACCTGCGCCACCCCCTGGCTCTGCTCCGCGCTCGCCGCGCTGATCTCGCCCATGATGTCGGTCACGCGCTGGATGGAGTTGACCACCTCGGTCATCGTCGCGCCGGCCTTGTCCACCAGCACGGTGCCGTGCGCGACCCGCGAGACGCTGTCGCCGATCAGCCCCTTGATCTCCTTGGCCGCGTCGGCGCTCCTTTGCGCCAGGCTGCGCACCTCGCCGGCCACCACCGCGAAGCCCCGGCCCTGCTCGCCCGCGCGCGCGGCCTCCACCGCCGCGTTGAGCGCCAGGATGTTGGTCTGGAAGGCGATGCCGTCGATGGTGC
>JAKOND010000026.1 GCA_022702125.1 Burkholderiaceae bacterium | reverse complement strand
GCTCGATGCTGATTCCCTGGCTCAAGAAGCTAGGCTACCCGGCGCCTTTCGCTGCCGGCACGCTGGCTGCGGCAGCCACCATCGACATCTTGATTCCCCCGTCGATCCCGATGATCGTCTACGCGTTGGTATCGGGTGCGTCGATCGGCGCGCTCTTCGTCGCCGGCATCCTGCCAGGCTTGCTGATGTGCGGCGGCTTCATGCTCGTCTGCTACATCCAGGGGCGTCGGCGAGGCTTCCCGCGCGACACCACGCCTTTCGTCTGGAGCGCTTTCTGGGTGCAGTTGCTACATGCGGGCCCTGCTCTGCTGATGCCAGTGCTGATCATCATCTTCCTGCGCTTCGGCATCGCCACCCCGACCGAGGTGAGCGTGATGTCCACGCTCTACGCGCTGGTCGTCTCTGGAGTTTTCTATCGCGACCTCACACTGCACAAGCTGCGCCATGCTGCGATCGAGGCAGGCATTTCCACCGGTGTGGTGCTGCTGATCATCATGGCGTCGAGCATCGTCGGCTGGGTGGTGACCTACGAACAGATCCCTGCTGCGTTCACCCGCTTTGCGACCGAGACCTTGCAGTCACCTTGGCTGATCATCCTCGCGATGAATCTGATCATGCTGGCCACTGGCATGTTCATCGACCTGCCCGCTGCGGTGCTGCTGCTCACGCCGATGTTCGTTCCCCTGGCGGCCGCAGTCGGCATGGACCCGATCCAGCTCGGGATCATGATGATCGTCAACCTCTCCATCGGCCTGTACCACCCGCCGATCGGCACCACGCTTTTCATCACCAGCTCGATCGCCAAGGTGCGCATCGGGGACGTAGTGGTGGAACTCATCCCGTTCTACATCGTCGCCGTCGGACTGCTGCTGGGCTTCGCGTACCTGCCGTGGCTGACCATCCATTGATGCCTTAACCCTACGGATTCCCATGACCTCCACACTCGAAACCTTGCGCGACAGCGCATACCGCATCCGCCGCAACGCCTTGCTCATGGGTGAAGTGCAAGGGCAGGGCTATGTCGGGCAGGCCCTCGGCTATGCCGATGTCCTCGCCGTTGCATACAGCCATGCGATGACAATCAAGCCTGAAGATCCCGAATGGGAAGGGCGTGACCGGTTCCTATTGTCCCATGGCCATTACGCTATAGCGCACTACGCCGCGCTGATCGAAGCCGGCGTGATCCCTATGGAAGAACTGGACACCTACGGCAGCGATGACAGCCGTCTGCCGATGTCCGGCATGGCGACCTATACCCCTGGTATGGAGATGTCCGGTGGATCGCTCGGGCAGGGGCTGCCGATTGCCGTCGGCATGGCGCTCGGCTTGAGGCACAAGCGCAATCCGGCATTCGTCTACAACTCGATGTCCGACGGCGAACTCAACGAAGGCTCGACCTGGGAGGCGGCGATGGCTGCATCGCATCACCGCCTCGGTAATCTGATCTGTCTGGTCGATATCAACAACCAGCAGGCAGATGGACCATCGTCCGATGTGATGGGATTCGAACCGCTCGACAAGCGCTGGGAGTCCTTCGGCTGGCATGTGCAGCGGATTGATGGTAACGACTTGCCGGCGGTGCTGGAAGCGTTCGACATAGCACGCCACTTAGCCGATGACAAGCCACGGGTGATTCTCTGCCACACCCTGATGGGCAAAGGCGTGCCTTTCCTGGAGGCACGCGAGAAGAATCATTTCATCCGCGTTGATGCGGACGAATGGCAGCAGGCGCTGCAGATCCTGGAAGAAAGCCGCGCCGTGGCGCACGAAATCGGAGAACGAGCATGAACAGCGTGATGGAGAATAAGCCCCGCCTGACTACCTCGGCGATGATCGCTTCGATCGCCTCAGAAGGCCAAAAAACCATTTCTGCACCCTTCGGCCAAGCCCTGGTCGAGTATGCGGCGACGCGCCCCAACGTAGTGGGCCTAACCGCCGACTTGGCAAAGTACACCGACCTGCACCTCTTCGCCAAAGCATATCCAGAGCGCTTTTTCCAAATGGGCATGGCTGAGCAGTTGCTAATGGGCGCGGCCGGCGGCATGGCGAAAGAAGGTCTTGTGCCTTTCGTCACCACCTACGCGGTCTTCGGCACCAGGCGAGCTTACGATTTCATTCACCAGGTGATCGCTGAGGAAAACCTGAACGTCAAGATCTGCTGCGCTCTTCCAGGCCTGACCACAGGTTATGGCCCGAGCCACCAAGCTACAGACGATCTAGCCATGATGCGGGCTGTGCCGGGCCTGACGATCGTTGATCCATGTGACGCCCTCGATACCGAACAGGCAGTGCAGCAGATCGCCGAGCATCAGGGTCCTGTTTACATGCGGCTCCTTCGAGGCAATGTGCCGGTGGTGTTCGATGAGGTGCCAGGATACAAATTCGAGTTGGGAAAGGCCAAGCTGGTGCGTGAGGGGGGCGACGTACTCGTCATCGCCAGCGGCATCTTGACCATGCGTGCTTTGGAAGCCGCCAAGGACTTGGCGGAGAAGGGCGTGGCGGTATCGGTACTGCATTGCCCAACGATCAAGCCGTTGGATGAATCCGCCATCCTCCACGAAGTCGGCCGCGGTCACCGCTTGGTGGTCGTCGCGGAGAACCATTCGATAATGGGCGGACTTGGCGAAGCAGTCGCATCGCTTTTACTGCGCGAAGACGCACGGCCGGCGCGTTTCCGGCTGGCCGGGTTGCCAGATGCCTTCCTAGACGCAGGCGCGCTACCGACGCTGCACGACCGCTACGGCATCAGCCGTGAAGCCTTGGCGCAGCGGCTGCTGAACTGGCTGAACTAAGACACGCTGACACGACCCCGCCAGGGTAGTTCGAAGACCGGTATGCTGCACACTCTTATGGCTCGACAACCCATCAGCAGCACGTTGTGGCAGCAGCTGCAGCCCTTGATTCCCACCTTCACCGCATCCGCCAGGGGTGGGCCTCGCCAGCTCCAGGTGAGCAACGAGGCGGCCCTGAACGGCATCTTGTTCGTGCTGCAAACCGGCATCCCGTGGTCGGATCTTCCCCAGTCGTTGGGCTACGGCAGCGGCATGACGTGCTGGCGAAGACTGTGGGACTGGAATGCCGCTGGCATCTGGCAGCAGTGGCACGAGGCCATGCTGACTCGCCTGCGTGAGCACGATCAGATCGATTGGCATCGCGCCAGCATCGATGGGTCTTCGCCTCCCAGGCCCCGGGGGGCCAGGAGACCGGGCCCAACCCTACGGACCCCGGCAAGCTCGGCTCCAACCGCCACCTCGTCGTAGATGCGCGGGGCATCCCGCTGGTGGTGTTGGTCAGCGGAGCCAACCGCCACGACTCGGTGATGTTCGAGCGATGCGTCGATGCCATGCCTGCCATCAAAGGGCTGCCGGGCCGGCCTCGCCAGCGACCCA
>JAKOND010000024.1 GCA_022702125.1 Burkholderiaceae bacterium | reverse complement strand
CGGCCCGGTCGATGGAAGCGGTGGCATCGGGCCTGCGGCAGGCGATGGAGCCGCTCGGCATCGGGCGGCACCTGTGCGCCCTGCCCCTGGCCGTGCTGCTGGAGAACATCGCCGGCGTGATGGCGCCGCTGGGCCAGGGGGCGAGCTGCGTCGTGCCGCCGCTGGAGCAGGTCGGCCTGCAGGGCTCGTCGCGCTTCGATCCGGCGCGGTTCCACGCCGCCGTCGCGCAGTGGCAGCCCCACAGCGTCATCCTCCTGCCGCAGATGCTGCGAGCCTGGACCGGATTCCTGGCCGCGACCGGCCAGCGGGCGCCCGGCTGCCTGCGCCTGGTCGCGGTGGGGGGCGCCGCGGTGGGCGCCCGGCTGCTGCACGCGGCGCGCGCCGCCGGCATCCCGGCCTACGAAGGCTACGGCCTGTCGGAGGGCGCGTCGGTCCAGGCGCTCAACCTGCCCGGCGCCGACCGCCCCGGCAGCGCCGGCCGCGCGCTGCCGCACGCGCGGCTGCGCATCGCGGGCGACGGCGGCATCGAGGTGGGCGGCAGTCTCTTCTCCGGCTACCTCGGCGCGCCCGACGCGCCGGCCGACGCCGACGCCGCATGGTTCCCCACCGGCGACATCGGCCGCATCGACGCGGACGGCTTCCTGCACATCGAAGGCCGCCGCACCAACCTGCTGATCACCGCCTACGGCCGCAACGTGTCGCCCGAATGGGTCGAAACGGCCCTGCGCGAGGAACCCGGCATCGCCCAGGCGGTGGTCTTCGGCGACGGCCGGCCCGCCCTGGGCGCCGTGCTGTGGCCCGGCCGGCCCGACCTGCCCGACGCCGCGCTGCAGTCGGCCGTCGATGCCGCCAACGCCTCGCTGCCCGACTACGCGCGCATCCGCCACTGGGTGCGGGCCGCCGCGGCGTTCGATGCCGCCTCGGGCCTAGCGACCGCCAACGGCCGCCCGCGCCGCGAGGCGATCCGCGATGCCCATTCCGATCTGTTCCCCCCGTCGACGGCCCCCGGGGCCGCGACCGACCCACCCCAGGAGTCCCCATGAGTTTTCACGCATACCTCGTCGCCGAGACCGCGCAGGCCCGCATGGGCCTGCTGTCCGCGCCCATCATCCAGGGTTGCCTGCGCGGCGACGTGTCCCTGCCCAGCTACCTGGCATTCCTGCAGGAGGCCTACCACCATGTCCGCCACACCGTGCCCCTGATGCGCGCCTGCAAGGCCGCGCTGCCGCAGCGCAACCTGTGGCTGGCCGGCCCGCTCGACGAATACGCCGAGGAGGAGATCGACCACGACCAGTGGATCCTCAATGACATCGCCGCGGCCGGCGGCGATGCCGACGCGGTCCGCGACGGTCCGCCCGGCATGGCGACCGAGGTGATGGTGGCCTACGCCTACGACACCATCGCGCGCGGCAACCCGCTGGGCTTCTTCGGCATGGTGCATGTGCTGGAGGGGACCAGCGTCTCGCTGGCGCTGATGGCCGCCGACAGGATCCAGCAGCGGCTCCGGCTGCCGAACGCGGCCTTCAGCTACCTGCGCTCGCACGGAACGCTCGACCAGGAGCACGTGGCGCACTTCCAGGAACTGATGGACCGGATCCCCGGCGCGGAGGACCGGGCCGCCATCGTGCATGCCGCCCGCGTGTTCTACCGCCTCTACGGCGACGTGTTCCGCGGCCTGCCCCTGCCGGCCGCGCCCGCGCCCGCGCAGGCACCGGCGGAGGCCCGGCCGTGAAGGCCCGCGACGCGCGCGTGCTGCTCACCGGCGCCAGCGGCGGCATCGGCCGGGTCGTGGCCGCGGCGCTGGCGGATGCCGGCGCCCGCGTGATGCTGGCCGGCCGCGACCCGGCCCGGCTGGCGGCGCAGACGCAGGAACTGCGGACGCGCGCGGGCGAGGACCGCGCGGTGTGGCGGGAAGTCGACCTCGAATCGCCCGCCCGGATCGCGGCGCTGGCCCTGGCCGCGCAGGAGTGGGGCTGCAACGTGGTGGTGCACAACGCCGGCATGGCCCGCTTCGGCCGGCTGGCGGACGACACCCTGGAGCACAGCGCCCGGGTGCTGGGCACGAACCTGGTCGCGCCGGTGCTGCTGACCCAGGCCCTGCTGCCCCACCTGCTGGCCCAGCCGGCGGCGCAGGTCATCTGCATGGGCTCGGTGCTGGGCCGCCTGGGCCTGCCGGGCTACAGCGTGTACGGCGCCAGCAAGTTCGGCCTGCGCGGCTTCGCCGAAGCGCTGCGCCGGGAACTGCTCGACACCGCCGTCGCGGTGAAGTACCTGGGGCCGCGCAGCACCCGCACCGCCTTCAATTCGCCCGAAGCCGTCGCCTACAACGAGGCCACGGACATGCGGTCGGACCCGCCCGAGGCCGTGGCCCGGGCCCTGCTGGGCCTGCTGGAGGGCCGCGGCGCCGAACGCTTCCTGGGCTTCCCGGAGAAGCTGGCGGTCCGCCTCAACGGGCTGGCGCCGACCCTGCTCGACGGCGCATTCGCCAAGCACCGCGCCCACCTGGGCTGAACCGGTCCCCGCTGCCCTCCCCCCGACACCACTTTCCGACGCGAGTCCTTTCCATGCACCACGAATCCCCCCGGCCGTCCCTTCCCTCCTTCCGCGCCGAGACCGTCGCGGGCCGGCCGGCCCGCACGACGCGGCGCGCCCTCCTGACCCGCGGGCTGTCCGCGCTCGGCATGGCCGCGGCCCTGGGCGCCAGCCCCTGGGCCCGGGCGGCCGGCGCGGACGACGCGGTCGCCGAGCTGCAGCACGACTGGGAAGTCATCCGCTACCAGACCCCGGCGGCCGAACGCGAGAAGCGCTTCGAGGCGCTGGCCGCCAAGGCGCACGGCATCAGCGAGGCCCACCCCAACCAGGCCGCGCCGCTGGTCTGGGAGGGCATCGTCGTCAGCTCGCTCGCGGGCGAGAAGGGCGGGCTGGGCGCGCTGGGCCTGGTCAAGCAGGCCAGGACGCTCTACGAGAACGCCATCCGCATCGACGGCGCGGCGCTCGACGGCTCGGCCTACAACAGCCTGGGCGTGCTGTACTACAAGGTGCCCGGCTGGCCCGTCGCCTTCGGCGACAAGGACAAGGCGCGGGAACTGCTGCAGAAGGCCCTGTCGCTCAATCCGCGCGGCATCGACCCGAACTTCTTCTACGGCGAATACCTGGTGGAAACCAAGCGCCCGGACGAGGCGGTGCCGTACCTGGAGAAAGCGGTAAACGCGCCGCCCCGGCCCGGCCGCCAGATCGCCGATGCGGGCCGGCGCGAGGAAGCCCGCGCCCTGCTGGACAAGGTCAGGCGCTGAGCCGCCCGCCCGGCGCCGCGCCGTCGCGGCGCGCGAGGACGGCGCGCACCCCGGTGCCGTCCGCCAGCGTGCCGTACGACAGGCCCAGGCCGTGCAGCTCGGCGATGCGCTGCACGATCGACACCCCGAGCCCGCTGCCGCTCTCGGCCTGCCCGTCCGCCCGGGAGAAGCGCCGGCCCATCGCCGCGCGCTGCGCCGGCGTCAGGCCGGGCCCGGGGTTGTCGACCTCCAGGCGGTCGGGGCCGAGGCGGATCGTCACCGCCGTGCCTTCCGGCGCGTAGCGGGCGCCGTTGTCCAGCAGGTTGCGCAGCAGCACCGCCATCAGGCCCGCGTCGCCTTCGAGCGGCAGCGGCGGCACGCCGTCCTCCGGCCAGTCGCAGGCGAGCGCGATCCCGCGGCGCTCGGCGATGGCCAGGCACCCGTTGACCGCCTCCTCGACCACGCGCGTCCAGTCGATCGGGACCGGATCGGGCATGCGCGCCGTGTCCGCCCGGGACAGCGCGAGCATCTGCGTGACCAGGCGGTCCATGCGCTGCAGGCCGGCGCTGAAGCGCGCCTCGGCCTGCTCGCGCTCCCGCGGGTCGCGGGTGCGGCGCACCACGTCCCACTGCGCCAGCAGGACGGCCAGCGGCGTGCGCAGCTCGTGCGCCGCGTCGGCGGTGAAGCGGCGCTCGCGCTGCAGCAGGGCCTCGATCCGGGAGAAGAGCCCGTTCATCGCGCCGACGAGCGGCCGCAGCTCGCTCGGCGCCCGGACGTCCGGCACCGGCAGCAGGTCGTCCGCCTTGCGCGACGCGAGGTCGCGGGTCAGCCGGTACAGGGGCGAGAGCGCCCGCCGCACCGCCCACGCCATGACCGCGAGCAGCACCGGCAGCACGATGACCCACGGCAGGAGCTGGCTGAAGGTGAGCGCGTAGATCAGTTCGTCGCGCTCGTGCGATTTCTGCCCCGCCGCGACCAGCCACTGGCCGGTGGGCGACTGCAGGTAGTAGATCCGCCACGGCTGCCTGCCGATGACCGCGTCGACGAAGCCCGAGGCGTCGGGCAGCCGCTCGATCTCGACCCCCTCGCGGTCGGCCAGCGTCAGGCGGCCCTGGCGGTCCCAGACCGCGATCGCGAGGTCCCGCAGGTCGGCCTCGCCCGCGCCGCGCTCGCCCTTCTTCGGCAGCAGCATGCGCAGGGGGGTCAGCGCGGCGCTGGGGGCTTCCGGCAGCGTGGACTGGACCTGGCGCGCCAGCCGGATGAGCTCGGTGTCGTAGAGCTCGTGGATCTCGTGGCTCGCCCGGTGCGCGGTGATGGCCAGCGCGATGCACCACACCACCGGCGCGCACGCCAGCAGGTAGAGCATGAGCCGGCGCTGCAGGCTCACGGGGCCGGCTCCCCGCTGCCGAGCGCGTAGCCGACGCCGCGGATGGTGCGCACGACCTCCGGCGCGATCTTGCGCCGCAGGTTGTAGATGTAGACCTCCAGCGTGTTGCTCTCCGGGCCGCTGCCGTCCCAGTCGTAGAGCTTGTTCTGCAGGTACGACTTCGACAGCACGCGCCCGGGCTCGGTCAGGAACGCCTCCAGCAGGGCGATCTCCCG
Organism: Burkholderiaceae bacterium; assembly: GCA_022702125.1. Lineage (GTDB taxonomy): Bacteria > Pseudomonadota > Gammaproteobacteria > Burkholderiales > Burkholderiaceae_C > JAKOND01. Next base: position 53,619 of record JAKOND010000024.1, on the reverse strand, counting down.
GCCGGTCAGCTCGACCGGGTTGCCCCTCCAGGCGACGGTCTTGCGGGCGGGGTCGTAGCGCAGCGCCCCGTGCTGCCACAGGGCCTGGGCGTGGCCGGCCGAGCGGCGCACGAAGGCCCGGATGCGCGCGGCCAGCTCGTCGATGGCGATCGGCTTGACCAGGTAGTCGTCGGCGCCCGCGTCGAGGCCCCGGACGCGCTGCTCGACCTCGTCGCGCGCGGTGAGGATGAGGACCGGGCTGCGGACGGACCGCGCACGCCAGCGCTGCAGCCAGAGCAAGCCGTCGCCGTTCGGCAGACCGAGGTCGAGGACGACGGCGTCGAAATGGTTGCCGTCGAACGCGGCGTCGGCCTGCTTCCCGTCGGCGAACCAGTCCACCACGTGCCCGAGCTGGCGCAGGCCCGCCGACAGCGCCTCCCCGAGGCCGGGGTCGTCCTCCACGATGAGCAGTCTCATGTCCTCAACGCCTCGGGTCGGTGGATCGTTCCGCGGCCCCGGCCGCGGGTCATGGCGCGCCCGGCGCGCCGGTCACCGCGCCAGCCGGGCGCGGTGGCGGGCCACCTGCTGGCGCACCAGCGCCGGCGCGGTGCCGCCGAGCGTGGAGCGGGCCTCCAGCGAGCCGCGCAGCGACAGCGGGCCGTAGACGTCCTCGCCGATCTCCGGATGGAACTGCCGCAGCACCTCCAGCGGCAGCTCCGACAGGTCCACGCCCCGGCCGATGGCGGTCTTGACCGCGTGCGCCACCACCTCGTGCGCGTCGCGGAAGGGCAGGCCCTTCTTGACCAGGTAGTCGGCCAGGTCGGTGGCGGTGGCGTAGCCGCGCTTGGCGGCGCGTTCCATCGCCTCGGGCTTGACGGTGATGCCGCCGACCATCTCGGCGAAGATGCGCAGCGTGTCCTTCAGGGTGTCGACCGTGTCGAACAGCGGCTCCTTGTCCTCCTGGTTGTCCTTGTTGTAGGCCAGGGGCTGGCCCTTCATCAGGGTGATCAGGCCCATCAGGTGGCCGACGACGCGGCCGGTCTTGCCGCGCGCCAGCTCGGGCACGTCGGGGTTCTTCTTCTGCGGCATGATGGAACTGCCGGTGCAGAAGCGGTCGGCCAGGTCGATGAAGCCGAAGCTCTGGCTCATCCACAGGATCAGCTCCTCGGACAGCCGGCTCACGTGCACCATCGCCAGCGAGGCGGCGGCGGCGAACTCGATCGCGAAGTCGCGGTCGCTCACCGCGTCCAGGCTGTTCTGGCAGACGCAGGCCTCGCCCTGCGCGTCCACCATGCCCAGCGAGCGGGCGACGCGCTCGCGGTCGAGCGGGTAGCTGGTGCCCGCCAGCGCGGCGGCGCCCAGCGGCAGGCGGTTGACCCGGCGGCGCACGTCGGCCATGCGCTCGGCGTCGCGCGCGAACATCTCGACGTAGGCCAGCATGTGGTGCCCGAAGGACACCGGCTGCGCCACCTGCAGGTGGGTGAAGCCCGGCAGGATGACGTCGGCGTTCTTCTCGGCGATGTCCACCAGCGCGCGCTGCAGGTCGGCGTAGAGGCCGGCGATCAGGTCGATCTCGCCGCGCAGCCACAGCCGCACGTCGGTGGCGACCTGGTCGTTGCGGCTGCGGCCGGTGTGCAGCCGCTTGCCGGCGTCGCCCGCCAGCTGGGTCAGGCGAGCCTCGATGTTGAGGTGCACGTCCTCCAGGTCGAGTTTCCAGTCGAAGGCGCCGGCCTCGATCTCCCGGGCGATCTGCGCCATGCCGCGCTGGATGGCGGCATGGTCCTCGGCCGAGACGATGCCCTGCGCGGCCAGCATCTCGGCGTGCGCCAGGCTGCCCTGGATGTCGGCCTGCCACAGGCGCTTGTCGAAGAAGACGCTGGCGGTGTAGCGCTTGACCAGGTCGCTCATCGGCTCCGAGAAGAGCGCGGACCAGGCCTCGGACTTGGTGGCGAGCTGGTCGTGCGACGGGGCCGAAAGGCCGGGAGTGGGGGTAGGCAAGGGCATGGGGGGGACAATGATCCGGTGACAACACCCGAAGCGCGATCGCGCCGCCCCGGATGCCTGCTGTGAAAGACGCGCAAATTTTATCGGTCCCGCCCGCCGCCGACGCTCCGGCCCCGCGAACCGCGCCCGGCCGCGCCCCGCAGCCGGCCGGTGCCCGCGCGCCGGCGGCGCTGCCGGTGCTCGATGCCTGCCATCCCGGCGTGGTGCTGCGGGCGGTAGGCCTGGTGGAGCTGGTCGCGGCGATCGCGGCCATGTTCTTCGCGGCCACGCCGCTGGCCTGGCTGGCGCAGTGGACCCAGCTCACCGCGGTGATGCTGCCGGCGACGCTCCTGTGGCTGCTGGCAGCCTGCGGGGCCCGGCGGGTGCTGGCGCGGGCCGCGCCCGGGCCGCAGGTGGCGGCGGCCACCGCGCTCGGCGCGCTGGCGGGCCTGTGCGGCTGCGCGCTGCGGACGCTGGCGCGCGCCCTGCCGGTGGGCGACGGGCTGGCCGACGCCGCGGCCCAGCCCTGGCTGGCGTCGGCCTGCGCGGGCGCGCTGCTGGCGCTGGCGATGGCGTCGCTGCTGGCGTTGCGGGCGCGCGGCCGCATGCCGGCCGCCGCCGCCGCGCGGCTGGCCGAGCTGCAGGCCCGCATCCGGCCGCACTTCCTGTTCAACACCCTCAACAGCGCCATCGCCCTGGTGCGCGCCGAGCCGGCCCGGGCCGAGGCGCTGCTGGAGGACCTGAGCGACCTGTTCCGCCATGCGCTGGCCGACCCGGGCCAGTCCACCACGCTGGCGCAGGAGATCCTGCTGGCGCAGCACTACCTGGCGATCGAGCAGGTGCGCTTCGGCGAGCGGCTGCGGGTGCGCTGGGCGCTCGACCCCGCGGCCGGCGCCGCCCGCCTGCCGCCGCTGCTGCTGCAGCCGCTGGTGGAGAACGCGGTGGTGCACGGGGTCGAGCCCAGCGCCGAGGGCGGCCGCATCCTGGTCTCGACCGAGCGGCGCGGCGCGGTGGTGGTGGTCAAGATCGAGAACACCCTGCCCGCTCCGCCGCCGCCCGGACCGGACGGCGCGCCCGCGGACGATGCGGCGCCGCAACGCGGCCATGGCATTGCCCTGGACAATGTGCGCGACCGGCTGCAATTGCTGCACGATGTCGAGGCCCGGATGCAGGCCGGCCCGCGCGACGGCACCTACTGCGTCCGCCTGCAGATCCCGCTGGACGCCGGCTGACGAGCGCCCGACCCGTCGCCCGGCGCCCGCCGCGCGCCCCATCCACCCGCCCTGCCCCTCCGCGACCATGCACATCCTCCTGGTAGACGACGAGCCCCTCGCGCGACAGCGCCTGCAGACCCTGCTGTCGGACTGCGCCGCGGTGCCCGGCGCGCCGCCGGTCACCATGGTCTACGAAGCCGGCACCGCCGACGCGGCCCGCGCGCTGCTGGCCGGCGCGCCGGTGGACCTGGTGCTGCTCGACATCCACATGCCCGGCACCGACGGCCTCGCCCTGGCCCGTTCGCTGCGCGCGCGGCCCCGGCCGCCGGCGGTGGTCTTCGTGACCGCCAACGCGGGCCATGCGGTGACCGCTTTCGAACTCGACGCCATCGACTACCTGACCAAGCCGGTGCGGCTGGAGAGGCTGGTGCAGGCGCTGCAGAAGGCGGCGCGCAGCCAGCCGCAGGACGGCGCCCCCGACGCGGCCATGCCGCCGCAGGATGCGCTGGTGATCCAGGAGCGCGGCCGCACGCTGCGCGTGCCGGTGGCGGAGGTGCTGTATTTCAAGGCGGAGCTGAAGTACGTCACGGTGCGGACCCGCGCCGCGAGCCATATCCTGGACGGTTCGCTGAGCGACCTGGAGATGCGCTTCGGCGCGCGCTTCCTGCGCATCCACCGCAATGCGCTGGTGGCGCGCCATGCGATCCGCGCCCTGGAGAAGCATTACTTCGACAGCGAGGACGGCGAGAGCTGGGCGGTGCGGCTGCACGGCCTGCCCGAGCTGCTGCCGGTGTCGCGCCGGCAGGCCGCCGCGGTGCGCGAGGCGCTCGCCGGCTGAGGGGCCTCAGCGGCCGGCCGGCGCGGACGCGGGAACCCGCTCCGCCTCCCGGGCGGGTCCGTGCCCGTGGTCATGCCCGTGGTCATGCCCGTGGTCATGCCCGTGGTCGTGACCCGCGCGATCGTCGTGCCCGTGCCCGCCGTGCGCCAGCGAACTCACCGCCGTGACCAGCAGGATGCCCGCGGTCAGCCAGGCGATCTGGGTCAGGGTCTGGCGGGTCGAGAGGCGGCGCTGCAGCTGGGGGATCAGGTCGGCCAGCGCCACGTAGACGAAGCTGCTCGACGCCACCACCAGGAAGAGCGGCAGCCAGTCGTGCAGCTGCTCCACCAGGAAATAGCCGGCGATGCCGCCGAGGGTGGTGGTGGCGCCGGCGAGCGACACCTTCAGCAGCGCGGTGCGGCGGTCGGAGCTGCTCTGGCGGAGCACGATCAGGTCGCCCATGTGGTGCGGCACCTCGTGCGCCAGCACCGCCAGCGCCGCGACCGTGCCCAGCCACAGGTTGGCCGAGAAGGCCGAGGCGATCAGGATGCCGTCGCCGATGCAGTGCACCGAGTCGCCGGTCAGCACCGCCCAGCCGCCGGCGGTCGGCGGACGGCCGTGATCGTGATCGTGGTCGTGGCCGTGCGCGTGCCCGTCGCCAGGGCCGTGGCCGTGTCCGTGGTGACGCCCGTGCCCCGCCGCCCCCGCGCCATGGTGCTCGTGGCCGTGGTGCCAGAGCTCGGCCTTGTCCAGCAGGAAGAAGAACACGATCCCCAGCAGCAGCGCGCCGAACAGGTGGTGCACCCCGATCGGGCCGCCCACCGACTCGAAGGCCTCGGGCAGCAGGTGCATGAAGGCGGTGGCCAGCAGCGCCCCGGCCGCCAGGCTCAGCAGGTGCTGCGCGCCGCCGCCCTGGCGCCCGTCCGCGCCGAGGCGCAGCAGCGCCGCCGCCACCCAGACGCTTCCCACGCCGCAGGCCAGCGTGCCCGCAATGATTGCCAACAGGATCATCGATCACCTAACTCTCGTGCGCTCGGCGCCGCACCGGCGTGCGCCTCGTGCCGTCCATCGGACGGATGCCCCGTGGCACCGCGCGGGAAAAGCCGCCCGGCGATGCGGGCGGCACGATCGGACGCGGTGGCCGCGAGACGCGGATGCGCAATGTCGTGGCCCGTCCCGGCGGTGCGCCGGCGGCGGCGCGCCCGGATCAGGCGACGCCGTGGGACGCGAACCAGGCCAGGGCGCGGGCCCAGCCGTCCTCGGCCGCGGCCTTGCGGTAGCTGGGGCGGTAGTCGGCGTGGAAGGCATGGCCCGCTTCGGGATAGACCACGAACTGCGAAGCCTTGGCGGCGGGGGTGCCGTCCGCCAAAGATGATTTCATCTTATCAATAGTGTCAAGCGGGATGCCGGAATCCTGTCCGCCGTACAGGCCCAGCACCGGCGCGCGCAAACCGGCGGCCACGTCCACCGGATGGCGCGGCGTATTGGCGGTGGCGTTGCCCACCAGCCGGCCGTACCAGGCGACGCCGGCCTTGACCGGCCCCTGCGCGGCGTACAGCCACACGATGCGGCCGCCCCAGCAGAAGCCGTTGATGCCGGCGCGCGAGACATCGCCGCCCTGCGACGCCGCGTACTGGAGCGCGCCGTCGAGGTCGGCCATGACCTGCGCGTCCGGCACCTTGGACACCAGTTCGGACTGCAGCTTGGCGATGTCGGTGTAGCCCTTGGGGTCGCCCTGGCGCGCGAACAGCTCGGGCGCGATGGCGAAGTAGCCGGCGCGGGCGAAACGGCGGCAGACGTCGGCGATGTACTCGTGCACGCCGAAGATCTCCTGGATCACCAGCATCACCGGAGCGCCGGTGCGGTTCTCGGGCGCGGCCATGTAGGCCGGCACGTCGAAACCCGCGACCCGGTAGGTGACCGGTCCGGCGCGCAGGCCCTCGGAAGCGGTGGAGATGGCGGTCTGGGCGGCGATGGGCAGGGCGGCGGCGGCGTAGCCCGCGCCCAGCGCCACCTTCAGCGCGGTGCGGCGGCTGGCCCCGCTGTCGGTGCTGCGCCCGGGCAGCAGGGAGTCGAAGTCGGCGCGGAGGTCGTCGGTATGCATGGGAAGTCTCCTGGAGGCGGGGGGAACGGACGCATGGGGCGTGGGGGGCGGACGCATGGCATCCGGACGGCGCTGGCAGCGACGCGGCACCGAGTCTAGGGACAAGCCGGCGCCCATGTGTTGCACGGTGTCCGTGCGGCGTTTTTCCGCCCGGCGGCACAAACGGTTGCCGGACCGTGGCCCGCACCGCACACACTGCACGGGACCCATTGCAGATGCCTTCGCCGCCGTTCCCGGCGGCCCCTGACGAAATCGGAGATCGAACCATGCACATCCTGCTCTGCGGAGCCGATGGCTTCATCGGCCGCCACCTGGAAAAAGCCCTGCGCCGCGAGGGCCACCGGGTCACCGCCGCCGTATCGGCCCGGTCGCGCCGTGCCGCCCATACCGCCACCGACCCGGTGGCGGTGGTCGATTTCGCGCGCGACACCCAGGCCGCCACCTGGCTGCCGCGGCTGCACGGCATCGACGCGGTGGTCAACGCGGTCGGCGTGCTGCGCGACACGCCCGCGCGGCCGATCGACGCGGTGCACGCCCGCACCCCGATCGCGCTGTTCGACGCCTGCGCCGACGCCGGGGTGCGGCGCGTCGTCCACATCGCCGCCCTCGGCATCGACGACAGCGCGAGCCGCTACGCCGAGACCAAGCGCGCCGCCGAATCGCACCTGCTGGCGCTCGACGAGGACGACGACCTCGACGCGGTATCGCTGCGGCCCAGCATCGTCTTCGGCCGCGGCGGCGCCAGCAGCGCGCTCTTCGTCGCCCTGGCGCGGCTGCCGATCCTGCCGCTGCCCGGCAGGCTGCTCGACGCCCGCATCCAGCCGGTGTCGGTGCACGACGTGGCCGACGCGGTGGCGTCGCTGCTCGACCGGGCCGACGGGGTGCGCGGCATCGTCGAGTGCGGCGGGCCGGAATCGCTGACGGTGGCCGAGTTCATCGCCAGCCTGCGCTACCAGCTCGGCCTGCCGGCCGCGCGGGTGGTGCGGCTGTCCGACCGGGTGGCCGAAACCAGCGCGCGGGTCGGCGACCGGCTGCCCGGCGTGCCTTGGTGCAGCGACACGCTGGCGATGCTGGCGACCGACAACGTGGTGCGCGGCGAAGGCATCGCCTCGGTCACCGGCCGCGCGCCGACGCACTACCGCGAGCTGCTGACGCTGGCCTGGAAGTAGCGGCGGGCGCCCGGAAGACGATCCGCCATGGCGACGGAATCCGACGAGCTTCTGGGCCGCCCGTCGCGCGGTTGGCGCCTCGGGGTCTACCGCGTGGTGTTCGAGTCGGACACCCGCGCCGGGCGGCTGTTCGACATCGCGCTGATCGCGGCCATCCTGCTGAGCGTAGGGGTGGTGGTGGCCGACAGCGTGGCGCCGCTGCATGCGCGCCACCATGCGGCGTTCGGGCGCTTCGAATGGTTCTTCACCGCCGTCTTCACGCTCGAGTACCTGGCCCGGCTGTGCAGCGTCCAGCGGCCGCTGCGCTACGCGCTGAGCTTCTTCGGCATCGTCGATCTGCTGGCGCTGCTGCCCACCTACCTGGCACTGCTCTTCCCCGAGCTGCATGCGCTGATCGACGTGCGGGTGCTGCGGCTGCTGCGCATCTTCCGGATCTTCAAGCTCACCGCCTACCTGCAGGAGTACCAGGCGCTGGGCCAGGCGCTGCGGCACAGCCGGCGCAAGGTGCTGGTGTTCCTGTCGGCGGTGCTGATGATCGTGCTGATCGCCGGCACGGTGATGTACGTGGTGGAAGGTCCGGAGCACGGCTTCACCAACATCCCGACCGGCATCTACTGGGCCATCACCACCATGACCACCGTCGGCTTCGGCGACATCGCGCCCAAGACCGGCCTGGGCCGGCTGATCTCCTCGGCCATGATGCTGCTGGGCTGGGGCACGCTGGCGGTGCCCACCGGCATCGTCACCGCCGAGATGACCGCGCGGCGGATCTACCTGGTGCCGCCCGGGACGGGCGCGGACGGCGGCGCCACGGTGCGAGAATGCGCGGCCTGCGGCACCGGAGGCCATCCGCAGGCCGCGCATTACTGCATGCAATGCGGCGCGCCGTTGCCGGACGACGCCTCGTCCTGAGTCCGTGCCCGGCCGGCCCGACCGCGACCGCCGTTTGGCCCGCTCTCCGCAAGAAAGACAGCATGGGAAAGAACGAAGCCCCCCTCCTCCAAGGCCCCGGCGCGATGCCCGGGTCCGCATCCCCGGCGCCGGCAACCGCACCGGAGTCCCTGTCCGGAGGCGTCCCGATCCAGTGGCAGCGGCCCGCGTCGCCGCGCACCGCACCGTCGGCGCGCTGGACGGTCGAGGCGGTGCAGGCGCTCCTGGACCTGCCCCTGGCCGATCTGCTCTTCGAGGCCCAGACGGTGCACCGCCGCCACTGGCCCGACGGCGACATCGAGCTCGCCACCCTGCTCTCGGTCAAGACCGGCGGCTGTCCGGAGAACTGCGGCTACTGCCCCCAGTCCGCGGAGTTCGACACCGGCGTGAAGGCGCAGAAGCTGATGGAGGTGGACGCCGTGCTGCGGGCCGCCGCCGCCGCCCGCGACGCGGGCGCCACGCGCTTCTGCATGGGCGCCGCCTGGCGCGCGCCCAAGGACCGCGACGTCGAGAAGATCGCGGAGCTGGTCGAAGCGGTCAAGGGCCTGGGCCTGCAGACCTGCGCCACGCTCGGCATGCTGGAGCCGCACCAGGCGGTCAGGTTGCGCGACGCCGGACTGGATTACTACAACCACAACCTCGACACCGCGCCCGACTACTACGGCGAGATCGTCGGCACCCGCGGCTACCAGGACCGGCTCGACACCCTGGCCAGCGTGCGCGCGGCCGGCATCTCCGTGTGCTGCGGCGGCATCGTCGGCATGGGCGAGACGCCGGCGCACCGGGCCGGCCTGATCGCCCAGCTCGCGAACCTGGACCCGTACCCCGAATCGGTGCCGATCAACAGCCTGGTGCGGGTGCCGGGCACCCCGCTGGCCGATGCCCCGCCGATCGATCCGTTCGATTTCGTGCGCGTGATCGCGGTGGCGCGCATCACCATGCCCGATGCCCGGGTGCGCCTGTCCGCGGGCCGGCAGCAGATGGGGGACGCGGTGCAGGCGATGTGCTTCCTGGCCGGCGCGAATTCGATCTTCTACGGCGACAAGCTGCTGGTCACCGGCAATCCGGACGTGGAGGCCGATGCGGCCCTGCTGCGCCGTCTGGGACTGCGCGGGCGCCGGAGCGCCTAACGGCGGATTCCGGGCTGCTGGCGCGCCGCCGACCACCGGCGCATCGCGATGCGGCGCAGGTCGTGCAGCATCGGCGGCAGGCACAGCAGCAGCAGCAGCAGCGCCAGCGGGATGACCCAGCCGAAGCCCACCTTGCGGAAGCCCGCCGCGCCCACCACGCCTCCCATCACGAACATGCCCAGCAGGATGCCGTGGAGCCGCAGCTTCAGCCGGTTGGCGCGCACGCGCGACTCGGGCGGCGTGCCCATCCGGTTCCAGTAGAGCATCTTGCCCAGCTCGATGCCCAGGTCGGTGACGGTGCCGGTGACATGGGTGGTGCGGATCTGGCCCCGGGACAGCTTGGCCGCCATCGCGTTCTGCAGCCCCATGGTGAAAGCCAGCAGCAGCACGGTGAAGGGCACCGCGAAGGGCGTGCTGCGGCGCAGCGTGGCGTCGCCGGTGACGCCGAAGGCGAGGATCAGTACCGCCTCCATCAGCAGCGGCAGCGCGAAGGCGCTGCGCAGGCGGTGCTGCCAGCCCCAGTTGATCAGGATGGCCGCGACCCCGGCGCCGCTGACGAAGGACAGCAGCGCGCCCAGCGCCGCCAGCAGCAGCGCCGGATTGCCGTCGAAGAGGTTGTCCGCCAGCATCGACGCGAAGCCGCTCATGTGCGAGGTGTACATGTGCAGCGCCAGGAAGCCGCCCGCGTTGAGCGCGCCCGCGTTGAAGGCCAGTACGCCGCCGAGCATCCGGTTGATCGCCGGCGTGCGGTGGGGACCGGTCAGGAGCAGCAGGCGGCGCATGGCGTCACCGGACCCTTCGGCGCATGCGGCGGGGGCCGCAGGGACTGCCCGCGCGGCCTGCGGGAACGGCGGCGCGCCCGGCGGCCGCCGTTTGCGGACACGGGCGCGGATTCAATGCGCGCGGTCCCAGTTCGGCCCCACGCCGATCTCGGCGAGCAGCGGCACCCGCAGTTCCGCCACGCCGGCCATGAGGCGCGGCATCTCGGCGCGCACCCACTCCACCTCGGCCTCGGGCACCTCGAACACCAGTTCGTCGTGCACCTGCATCACCACCTTGGTGGCGCGCTTCTCGGCGTCGATCGTGTCCTGGATCTGGACCATCGCCATCTTGATCAGGTCGGCGGCGGTGCCCTGCATCGGCGCGTTGATGGCGGCGCGCTCGGCGGCGCCGCGGCGCGGGCCGTTGGGCGAGTTGATCTCGGGCAGGTAGAGCCGGCGGCCGAAGACTGTCTCGACGTAGCCCCGCTCCTTGGCCTGCGCGCGGGTCTCGTCCATGTAGCGCTTGACGCCCGGGTAGCGCTGGAAGTACCGGTCGATGTAGTTGCGCGCCGCGTTGTTGTCGATCGCGAGCTGCCGGGCCAGCCCGAAGCTGCTCATGCCGTAGATCAGCCCGAAGTTGATCACCTTGGCGTAGCGGCGCTGCTCGCTCGCGACCTGCTCCGGCGCGACGCCGAAGACCTCGGCCGCGGTGGCGCGGTGCACGTCCATGCCCTCGGTGAAGGCGCGCAGCAGCGATTCGTCGCCGCTGATGTGCGCCATGATGCGCAGCTCGACCTGGCTGTAGTCGGCGCTGGCGATGACGCTGCCCGCCGGCGCGACGAAGGCCTCGCGCACCCGCCGGCCCTCGGGCGTGCGGATCGGGATGTTCTGCAGGTTGGGCTCGTTGCTCGACAGCCGGCCGGTCACCGCCACCGCCTGCGCGTAGTGGGTGTGGACCCGCCCGCTGCGCGGGTTGGCGAGCATGCCGAGCTTGTCGGTGTAGGTGCCCTTGAGCTTCGACAGGCCGCGGTACTCCAGCAGCCGCGCCGGCAGCGGGTAGTCCTCGGCCAGCTTCTCCAGCACCTCCTCGTCGGTGCTGGGCGCGCCGCTCGGGGTCTTCTTGACCACCGGCAGGCCCAGCTTCGTGAAGAAGATCTCGCCGATCTGCTTCGGGCTGCCCAGGTTGAAGGGCTGGCCGGCCAGCTCGTGCGCCTGCTGCTCCAGCGCGACGATGCGCTCGCCCAGGTCCAGGCTCTGCCGCGCCAGCACCTCGGCGTCGATCAGCACGCCGTTGCGCTCGATGCGGTAGAGCACCTCGCTGCTGGCGATCTCCAGCCGGTAGATGTCGCGCAGCTTCTCGTCGGCCTCCAGCTGCGGCCAGAGCACCTCGTGCACCGCCAGCGTCTGGTCGGAGTCCTCGCAGGCGTACTCGGTCGCCAGGTCGATCGCCACCTGGCTGAACGGGATCTGGTGCGCGCCCTTGCCGCACAGGTCCTCGTACGTGATGCCGCTGCGGCCCAGGTGGCGCTCGGCCAGGCTCGACAGGCCGTGCGGCTTGTGGACCTCCAGCACGTAGCTCTGCAGCATCGTGTCGTGCGCGAAGCCCCGCACCTCGATGCCGTGGTTGGCGAAGACGTGGCGGTCGTACTTGACGTGCTGGCCCAGCTTGGCGCGGCCGCCGTCCTCCAGCCAGGGCTTGAGTCGGGCCAGCGCCTCGTCGCGCGGCAGCTGCGCCGGCGCGCCAGCGTAGTCGTGGGCGAGCGGGATGTACGCCCCCTCACCGGCCACGACGCTCAGGCTCACGCCGATGATCTCGGCGCGCAGCGCGTCGAGCGAATTGGTCTCGGTGTCCACCGCGACCAGGTCGGCCGCCTCGGCCCGGGCCAGCCAGTCGTCGAAGGCCTCCCAGGTCAGGACCGTCGCGTAGCGGCCGGCGGCCAGGCCGGGCGTGGGCGGCCGGTCGGCGTCGGCGACCGCGCCGGCGGTGGGCGCGCCGTCGGCATCGAACAGGCCGGGCGCCGCCTCGCCCGCGGGCGCGGCGACCCCGCCCGCGCCGCGCGGCTTGCGCGGGCCGGCGCGCTTGGCGGCCGGCGCGGCGGGGGCCTGCGCCGTATCGGCCGCCGGACCCGCGGCGAACGTGCGCAGCATGCTCTTGAAACCATAGCGCTCGCAGAAGACGGCGAGCGCGGCGAAGTCTTCCGTGCCGACGGCCAGCGCGTCGAGCGCCGGCAGGCCGGGCACGTGGCCGTCCAGGTCGCAATCGGTGCGGATGGTCACCAGCCGACGCCCCTGCGGCAGCCAGTCGGCGGCGGCGCGCAGGTTCTCGCCGGCCACGCCCTTGATCCGGTCGGCGCTAGCCATTAGCGCGTCGAGCGAGCCGTATTCCTGCAGCCACTTGGCGGCGGTCTTGGGGCCGACCTTGGGCACGCCCGGCACGTTGTCCACCGCGTCGCCGACCAGGGTCTGGTAGTCGATCATCATCGAGGGCGGCACGCCGAACTCGGCCTCGACCCCGGCGACGTCGCGCTTCTTGCCGTTCATGGTGTCGATGATGGTGATGTGCGCGTCCACCAGCTGGCTCAGGTCCTTGTCGCCGCTGGAGACGATCACTTCCACGTCCTGCCGGGCGGCGGCGCGGGCGAGCGTGCCGATCACGTCGTCGGCCTCCACGCCCGGCACCACCAGCACCTGCCAGCCCATCAGCCGCACCGCCTCGTGCACCGGCTCGATCTGGCTGCGCAGGTCGTCGGGCATGGCCGAGCGGTTGGCCTTGTACTCGGGGTACCAGTCGTCGCGGAAGGTCGGGCCCGAGGCATCGAACACGCAGGCCGCGTAATCGGCCGGCACCTCGCGGCGCAGCGACTGCAGCATGGTGATCATGCCGCGGATGGCGCCGGTGGCGGGGCTGTCCGGATCGCCCGGCACCGCCCGCAGGTCGGGCATGGCGTGGAAGGCGCGGTAGAGGTAGCTGGAGCCGTCGACCAGCAGCAGCTTCCTGCGCGCGGCGGCGGCCTCGGCCACCCCGGCCGCGATCTCGACCGCGGCGGCCACCGCCGGGGAAACGGACGCCGCGGGCGCGGCGCCGGCGGGGGGCGCGGGAAGGTCGGTGCCGGGACCGGCGGAGGAATCGGTGTCGGGGTGCTCGCTCATGGGGCAATTGTGCCTGCGCGCCCGGCATCCGCGCGTCGTTCGCGCGTCGTTCCCGCGGCGTCGGCGAGGGTCCGGCGCGCGGGTCCGCGGGCGGGCCGCGCATGCCCCCCGCCCCGTCGCGGCCAAGGACCGTGCACCTACAATCCGCCCATGCCCGCCGCCCCCACCTCCCCGTCCTTCCCGCCCCTGCAACGCCGCGCGTCGCACCGGCGGCCCGCCGCCGCGGCGGCCGTCCTGCTGCTGGCCTGCGGCGCCGCCTGGGCGCAGGCCCCGGCGGCCCTGCCCGAGCAGGCGCAGCCCTCGGCCACCGGCGGCCGGCCCGAGCGCCGCATCGAGCGCATCACCGTCGAGGACGGCGGCAGCCGGGTCGACGAGGTGCGCTACGGCGGCCAGACCCAGAGCATCACCGTGCAGCCCAAGGTCGGCACCACCGCGCCCTACGACATCAGCCCGACCGACGGCACCCGGCAGAAGCCCGCGCCGCGCGACGGCGGCACCGGCCCCGACGCCGGCCAGCGCACCTGGCGCGTCATGGGCTTCTGAGCCCCGCGCCGCCCGCGCCGCCGCACGGCAGCGGCCCGCGCGCGGCCGTCCCGCGTGCCGGCCGCCGGCCCCGTGCCTGCCCCGCCTCCTCCTTCCCGTCCCGCCCCGCTCCCCGTTTCCGACCCATGGCAGTTTTCACCGAAGTCCCGCCCGACGAAGCCCGTCGCCTGTTGCGCCGCCTGGGCCTGGGCGAACTCCTGGAGTTGCGCGGCATCCAGGGCGGCATCGAGAACACCAACTACTTCGCCACCACCTGGCAGGCCGGCACCGACGGCGCCGAAGGCCGGCAAGGCAAGTACGTGCTGACCCTGTTCGAGCGCCTGACCGCCGAGCAGCTGCCCTTCTACCTGGAGCTGATGCGCCACCTGGCCGAGCGCGGCATCCCGGTGCCCGCGCCGGCCGCCGACAGCCGCGGCCGGCTGCTGCACAGCGTCTGCGACAAGCCCGCCGCGGTGGTCGACCGGCTGTCCGGCGCGAGCGAGCTGGCCCCGACGGCCGCGCACTGCGCCGCCGTCGGCGCGATGCTGGCCCGCATGCACTTGGCCGGCCGCGACTTCGAGGGCCGGCAGCCCAACCTGCGCGGCCTGCCGTGGTGGAACGCCACCGCGCCGGTGGTGCTGCCGCACCTGGCGGCACCCCAGGCGGCGCTGCTGCAATCCGAACTGGCCTACCAGAACCACGTCGCCGCCTCGGCCGACCACGCCGCGCTGCCGCGCGGGCCGGTGCATGCCGACCTGTTCCGCGACAACGCGATGTTCGACGGCGAGACGCTCACCGGCATCTTCGACTTCTATTTCGCCGGCATCGACAGCTGGCTGTTCGACCTGGCGGTCTGCCTCAACGACTGGGCGATCGTGCATGCCACCGGCCGCCACGAACCGGTGCGCGCCGACGCGCTGCTCGCCGCGTACGCCGCGGTGCGCCCGCTGGAAGCCGCCGAGCGCGCGCTGCTGCCGGCGATGCTGCGCGCCGCGGCGCTGCGCTTCTGGATCTCGCGCCTGTGGGATTTCCACCTGCCGCGCGAAGCCTCGATGCTGGTGCCGCACGACCCGACGCATTTCGAACGGGTGCTGCGCGACCGCGCGGAATCCTGCCTGGCGGTGACCGCATGAGCCCCCGCCCGGCCGCCCCGAAGGGGGCCCGCACCGCAGTGCGCAGCACGAAGGTCACCGCATGAACGACGCGTCCCCTTCCCCCGGTCCGCTGCGGCTGCGCGTCGTCCCCGCCCGCGCCGGGCTGCGCTGGGTGGCCGCCGGCATCCGCGTCTTCCTGCGCCAGCCGCTGGGCTTCGGCGTGCTGCTGACGATGTTCCTGCTGCTGACGCCGCTGCTGGCGCTGGTGCCGGTGCTGGGCACGGTGCTGGTGCTGGCGGCGCTGCCGGCCCTGACGCTGGGCATGATGGCCGCCACCCGCGACGCGGCAGCCGGCGCGCGGGTGCATCCGGCCACGCTCTTCGTCGGCCTGCGCGGCCCGCAGCGCGGCGCGATGCTGACGCTGGGCGGCAGCTATGCGGCCGCCTTCCTGGTCGCGGTGGCCGGTTCGGCCCTGGTGGACGGCGGCGACTTCGCGCGCGCCTACCTGCTGGGCACCCCGGTGCCGCGCGAGACGATCCAGTCCGACGCCTTCATGGGCGCGATGTGGCTGGTGATGGGCCTGTGGCTGCCGCTGTCGCTGCTGTTCTGGCATTCGCCGGCGCTGGCGCACTGGCATGCGGTGCCGCCGGTCAAGAGCATGTTCTTCAGCGTGGTGGCCTGCATCCGCAACATGGGCGCCTTCACGCTGTTCGGCCTGGCCTGGGCCGGCGTGTTCGCGGTCGGCAGCCTGGCGCTGGCGCTGGTCGGCGTGCTGCTGGCGAGCGTGGGCGTGGTGTCCGATTCGCCGATGGGCGCCGCGCTGCTGACCGGCCTGGTCGCCGGCGGCGCGCTGGCGATGATGACGATGTTCTTCGCCTCGCTGTGGTTCACCTACCAGGACTGCTTCGAGCAGGCCGAACCGGCGCCGCCGGCCCCGGAAAAGCAGTAAAAGAATCCGCGTCCTGCCCAGGTCTCGCCTTGGTTGGCAGCTATCGAATGAATAGCACGAGGCCGTGCGGCCGCGCCGGCGATCCGGCGACCGGCGGGCACGGCCCGGCCGGTCGCGACGTCACACCAGCGTCAGCTTCGCCACCCCGAGCGCCAGCCACTTGATGCCGTGGCGCGGGAAGTCGATCTGCGCGCGCGCATCGGCGCCGCTGCCCTCGATCGCCTTGACGGTGCCCTCGCCGAACTTGTTGTGGAACACGCGGGTGCCGGCCTTCAGGCCGTGCGACGGCTCTTCCTTGCGCGGCGGCACCGGCGGGCTCGCGACGGCCGCGCTGCCGCCGCCGCTGCCGAAGCCCCCGCTCCTCCCCCCGGTGCCGCCGCCGAAGCCGTGGCCCCCGAAGCCGCTGCTGCCGAGCCGTCCCGGCGCCGCGAAACCCGGCTGGCGCGGCGTGAGCCATTTCAGCGCTTCCTCCGGCAGTTCGTCGAAGAAGCGGCTGCGCACGTTGTAGCGGGTCTGGCCGTGCAGCATCCGCGTCTGGGAGTGGGTCAGGTAGAGGCGCTTGCGGGCCCGGGTCAGCGCCACGTACATCAGCCGCCGCTCCTCCTCCAACCCGTCCTTGTCGGAAAGCGAATTCTCGTGCGGGAAGACGCCGTCCTCCAGTCCGGTGATGAACACGCAGTCGAACTCCAGCCCCTTGGCCGCGTGCACCGTCATCAGCTGCACCGCGTCCTGCCCGGCCTGGGCCTGGTTGTCGCCGGCCTCCAGCGCGGCGTGGGTCAGGAAGGCGGCCAGCGGCGACAGCGTCTCGCCGGTGTCGGCGTCGGGCGCGGCGGGGTCCAGCGGCGCATCCAGGATCGGCAGCGAGGCGTCGATGCCCTGGCTGGCCGGCGACTGCCGCACCGGCGCGCCGCCCGGGCGGTGTTCGTCGATCGGCATCGCCAGCGCGTCCCGGCCGAAGCCCTCCTGGGTGACGAAGCTCTCGGCGGCATTGACCAGTTCGTCCAGGTTCTCCAGCCGGTCGGCGCCTTCGCGGTCGGCGCGGTAGTGCTCCACCAGGCCGCTGTGGTCGAGCACCAGCGCGATGATCTCGCGCAACGTCCTGCCCTGCGTCTGCTCGCGCAGCACGTCGATCCGGGCGACGAAGGCCCCGAGGTTGGCGCCCGCCTTGCCCGGCACCGCGCCCACCGCGTCGTGCAGCGAGCTGCCGGCGGCGCGGGCGGAATCCTGCAGCTGCTCGATGCTGCGCGCGCCGATGCCGCGCGGCGGGAAGTTCACCACCCGCAGGAAGCTGGTGTCGTCGTGCGGGTTCTCGATCAGCCGCAGGTAGGCCAGCGCGTGCTTGATCTCGGCCCGCTCGAAGAAGCGCAGCCCGCCGTACACGCGGTACGGCATGCCGGCATTGAACAGCGCGGTCTCGATCACCCGGCTCTGCGCGTTGCTGCGGTAGAGCACCGCGATCTCCTTGCGCTCGAAGCCCGCGTCGGCGCCGCCGCGCACCAGCTGGCGCATCTCGTCGACCATCCACTGCGCCTCGGCCAGGTCGGTCGTCGATTCGTAGATGCGCACCGGCTCGCCCGGCCCCTGGTCGGTGCGCAGGTTCTTGCCCAGCCGGCCCTTGTTGTGGCTGATCAGCGCGTTGGCCGAGTCGAGGATGTTGCTGTAGCTGCGGTAGTTCTGCTCCAGCTTGATCTGGTGCCGGACCTCGAACTCGCGCACGAAGTCGGCCATGTTGCCCACCCGCGCGCCGCGGAAGGCGTAGATGCTCTGGTCGTCGTCGCCCACCGCCAGCACGCTGCTGCCCGGGCCGACCAGCTGCTTGAGCCAGGCGTACTGCAGCCGATTGGTGTCCTGGAACTCGTCCACCAGGATGTGGCGGAAGCGGCGCTGGTAGTGCTCGCGCAGCGCGTCGTGGTCGCGCAGCAGCTCGTAGCTGCGCAGCATCAGCTCGGCGAAATCGACCACGCCCTCGCGCTGGCACTGCTCCTCGTAGAGCTGGTAGATCTCGACCTTGCGGCGGTCGTCGTCGCCGCGCGCCGGCACGTCGGCCGGGCGCATGCCCTCTTCCTTGCAGCCGGCGATGAACCACTGCGTCTGCTTGGCGGGGAAACGCTCGTCGTCGATGCCGTGCTGTTTCATCAGCCGCTTGACGGCCGAGAGCTGGTCCTGGGTGTCCAGGATCTGGAAGGTGGACGGCAGGTTCGCCAGCTTGTAGTGCGCCCGCAGCAGCCGGTTGCACAGCCCGTGGAAGGTGCCGATCCACATGCCGCGCACGCTCACCGGCAGCATCGCCGACAACCGCGCCGTCATCTCCTTGGCCGCCTTGTTGGTGAAGGTCACCGCCAGGATGCCGCCGGGCGACGACTGCCCGGTCTGCAGCAGCCAGGCGATGCGGGTGGTCAGCACCCGGGTCTTGCCCGACCCGGCGCCGGCCAGGATCAGCGCATGCTCGCCCGGCAGCACCACCGCGGCGCGCTGCTCGGCGTTGAGGCCCTGCAGCAAGGGCGACTCGGACGCCGGCGTCGCGGAAGGATCGGAAGGAAAGAGGGACGCGGTCGCGCGGTCGTCGCCGGGCGCGCCGTGCATTTCATGTGGAAGCATCCCGCGATTGTAGGAAGTGCCCCCTGCCGCATCCGGCCGCAAGGACTCCCGCAACCTGCTCCGGTTTCCGGCGCAAAGCATCGGGGCGTCACGAGATGCATCGATTTTTTTGCAATCCCCAAAATTTCCGCTAGAATTCGAGGCTCTGCTGAACACGGCAACCGGTTTCAGTGGGCTCTTAGCTCAGTTGGTAGAGCAGCGGACTCTTAATCCGTAGGTCGAGTGTTCGAGTCACTCAGGGCCCACCACTCATTTGACAGTCATATCAAGCACTTGGCGAGAAATCGCCAGGTGCTTTTTCTTTGGCCGCATGCCTGCCTGCAAGACTTCTAGAGATCTTTTCCAAAACCCTGTTCCTTCCTTCTAGGCTCTCCCTTGCTGCCGTGGTGAGCCAGGAGGGCCAGACCTGTCTTCCTCAATGCGGGAGATGCCGGAGCTAGCCAAACGCTCCAGCACGCATCTTTCGCTGCGTTCCACGGCGCTCGGCTGAAGCATGCCGACGACCCGCGAACGAGCCACGATGCCGAGCGCTGGAACTCCTGCCCCCAGCCGCCCAGGTTGTCCGCAGCGAAGGCCCGCCCCAGCGCTTGGCCGGCATCGCGTCCCAGGACGTCGGTGGCTCCGCCGGTAGCAAAGGGGATCGCCATGCGGCATCGGTCAGATCGGTGCCGCACCGGGATGTGCTGCGGCATCGACGCCGCAGTTCTGCCGCCGCGATCGATCGTGTCGATCCGGCCATCGCCATGCCTGCGCTTCGTCATCGTGCATTCCGGTTTTCGGCCGATGGAGCCGGAAAGCCCCCAGGCAGGAAAGACGGATGGATCGCCTCCTACGGCCAGCAGCCGGAATCAGGCGGGCTGCACCACGTAGAACTTAGCGACGCGCTCCCGGCTTTCCCATCCGATCGGAGCGGATTGCGGCACGAAGAGGGCGTCTCCGGCGTCCGCCGTCTCGGAGGAGCCGTCGGGCTTCTCGAAGCGGACGCTCCCGTTCACGATGTACATGAACTCGTGGATGCGGTGCGCGCGGACGATCCGCTTGTAGGGCGTCGAGTCCCAGGCGCCGGCCAAGTAGCCGCGGGCTTCGTCGGTGAAGACGTTGTCGCTGCGGCATTCCGGCGCCGGCCCGATCAGCACTTCCGGAGGCAGCGTCGAAGCGGAAGGCTTGAAGTTCGCGTCCGCCTTCAGCGCGGTGACGCCGCCCGGGCCGGCGTCGCTGCCGGTGGACACGTAGAACACGAAGGTCGCGGGCGCATCCGCCTGGATCCGCACGTCCGCGCCGCGGCCGATGACGGCACCCTCCCCGATGCCGAGCACCAGGGGTTGCGCATCCGCCGCGACGAGCGTCAGCAGGCCCCCGACCACCACCAGGGTTTCGATGTGCGGGAACTCCGCGACATGGATGTCGCCCTGGAACCGCACGCGGCCGGCCGCTACCGAGGGGAGTCCTTCCCCGGCGAGTTCGCGGTACGGCGCCAGCGGATCGTCCGGCCCGAAGCCGCCCGGGCGGAAAACAGTATTCAACGGTGCATCGCCTGCGCGGTGCAGCATTACCAGATCAGTCATGCGCTCTCCTTTGCTTCGTATCCGAGGATGGCCTTGGTTTCCAGGTATTCCTGCAGGCCCTCCACGCCGTATTCGCGGCCGTTGCCCGAGCGCTTGTAGCCGCCGAACGGCGCGTGGGGGTTCCAGGCCGGGTTGTTGATGTGCACCTGGCCGGAGCGAATCCGTGCGGCGACGGCGCGCGCGGCGCCCAGGTCCTCGCCCTGGACATGGGCGCCCAGGCCGTAGACCGTGTCGTTCGCGATGGCGACCGCCTCTTCCACGGTGTCGTAGGGGATGATGCAGAGGACCGGGCCGAAGATCTCTTCTTGCGCGATCCGCATCCTGGTATGCACATCCGAGAACACGGTCGGACGTACGTAGAAGCCTCGCGCCAGGCCGTCCGGACGGCCGGATCCGCCGCACAGCAGCCGGGCGCCTTCGGCGATGCCGGCCTCGACCATCTCCTGCACCCGGACGAACTGCGCGCGGTTGGCCACCGGGCCGTGGGTGGCCGATTCCGAACGCGGATCGGCGACCACGAGCCGGGACACCGCCTCGACCGCGAGCCGTTCCACCTCGGCGAGGCGCTCGCGCGGGACGACCATGCGGGTCGGCGCGCTGCACGATTGGCCGACATTGCGCATCCCGGCCGCGACCCCGGCGGGCACCGCGCGCGCGAGGTCCGCATCCGGCAGGATGACGTTCGGCGACTTGCCGCCCAGTTCCTGGGCGACGCGCTTGACCGTGGGCGCCGCGGCCTGCGCCACCAGGATGCCCGCACGGGTCGATCCGGTGATCGAGACCATGTCGACATCGGGATGCGAGGACATCGCGGCGCCCACGTCGTGCCCTTCGCCCGCCACGAGGTTGAAGACACCGTCCGGAAAACCGGCGTCCTGGACCGCCTCGGCGAACAGGATCGCGCTGAACGGCGACAGCTCGCTCGGCTTGAGCACGACGGTGCAGCCGGCCGCAAGGCTCGGGCCGACCTTGGCGGTGATCTGGTAGAGCGGCCAGTTCCAGGGAGTGATCAGGCTGCACACGCCGATGGGCTCGCGCACGATGGCCATGCCGTCGCGTCGCACCATGAAGGCGTAGTCGCGCGCCAGGTCGCGTGCGACGCGCAGATGCTCCGCGGCGACCGGGACCTGCGCAGAGCGCGCGGTGGCGATCGCGGCGCCCATCTCCAGAGAAATGGCCTGCGCGAAGGTCTCGGCGCGCTCCAGGACCAGGGCATGGAGGCGGCCGATCTTCTCGGCGCGCTCCTTCGGATCGCAGCACGACCAATCCGCGAAGGCGCGCCGCGCCGCGGCCACGGCGCGGTCGACGTCCTGGGCATTGCCCAGGGCGACCTCCGCCACCGCCTCCTCCGTCGAGGGATCGACGACGGGCATGCGCGTCGTGCCCCGGGGGGCAGTCCACTGGCCGTCGATGAAGAGTTGGTCCAGCCGGCCGGCGCTGCGCAGGCGATCGAGAAAGGGAATGCTCATGGAAAAGACCCGGAGGGTGGGAAGGGAGTGGGTCGGCCGTCGAATCAGGCCAGCCGGGCGTCGGACATGCCAGGGACGCGCAGCGCACGCTCGGCGACCTCGCAGAACCACCGGATGCCCAGCGGCAGGGCCGCATCATTGAACTCGTAGCACGGATGGTGCAGCGGCGCCTCGCCGACCGCATGCGGGTCGCCACGGCCCTGACCGAGCCAGAGGTAGGCGCCCGGACGCTTCTGCAGCATGAAGGAGAAGTCTTCGGAGGTGAAGGCCGGCCGTGGGGCCGGCCGGGCGTCCAGGCCTACGGCGCGCGCCGCCGCGAGCGCGCATCCGGCCTCGGCGGCCGTGTTGTGCGTGGCGGGGTAGTAGCGGAGGTAGTTCACCTCGATCCGCGTCCCGGACGCCAGGGCGACGCCCGCGGCGGTTTCGCGCAAGGCAGCCTCGATGCGATCCTGCGACGCCGCATCGAAGCTGCGGACCGTACCGGTGATCGCGACCTCGGCTGGCAGGATGTTGTGGCTGTGGCCGCCTTCGATGCGGGTCACCGACAGCACGGCCGACTCGGAAGGATCGATGCGCCGCGAGACGATGGTGTGCAGTTGCGCCACCAGTTGGCTCGCGGCCAGGATCGCGTCGGGCGTGTGGTGCGGCTGCGCCGCATGGCCTCCGCGTCCCCGCAGCACGATGTCGAAGCGATCGGCCGCCGCCATGATGGGGCCGGTCCGGGTCTGGGCCTGGCCCAGGGGAAGGTCCGGCCAGTTGTGCGCCGCGTAGACGGCATCGCAGGGGAAACGCTCGAACAGCCCGTCCTCGATCATCGCCCGCGCGCCGCCCTTGCCTTCCTCGGCCGGCTGGAAGACGAAGTTCACCGTGCCGTCGAACCGCCGGGTCCGCGCGAGCTGCCGGGCGGCGCCGAGCAGCATGGCGGTGTGGCCGTCGTGGCCGCAGCCGTGGTGGATGCCCGGATGGCGGCTGGAATGGGCGAGCGCGTTCGCGGACGTCATCGGCAGCGCGTCCATGTCGGCTCGCAGCCCGACGCTGCGGGTGCCGTCGCCGCAACGCAGCACGCCCACCACGCCGGTGCCGCCGATGCCCGTGTGCACCTCCAGCCCCAGTTGCCGGAGCGATTCCGCGACGATGCCGGCCGTCCGGTGCTCCTGGAAAGCGAGTTCGGGATGGGCATGCAGGTTTCGGCGCAGCGCGACCAGGTCCGGCAGCAGGTCGGCGATCGGCTGCTCGATGTCTTCAAAGGAAACCGGCGCGGTTTCCGGTTGCCGCATCGGTGCGACTGGCAGCGATTCCATCGAAATTCTCCATGTTCGGGTCCCGCGACAGGGTTCCGGACAGGATTTCCGACACCGCCCGCCGCAGGACGACAGGGAAGAAAGCTTACCGACCGCACCGGCCCGGCAGGATGCGAATTCGACGCGCCGCCCGGCATATCGTGTCGTTGTGGCCATGCCGCCGCCATTTTGTTCTTCGCCGGCCGGGGGGCAGGACCGCGCGCGCCGAGAATGCGGTCACCCTCCTCCGCCGCAGCGCCTCGGCAGTGCGGAGTGTGCGAAGCGCGCGAAACGAGCGAGGAAGGCGGGGACGCCATCCGGGCCGCGCGGCCGCCGACCCATCGCGGGCCGGTTCGTGTCCGGCGCCCGAGCCTCCCCGGTCGGCGACGCGGGACTGTCGTGCACCTGCCCTCAGCGGGGATGCACGAACAACTTGTCGATCGAGCAGTGCGTCTTGATGAACGGCGATTTGATGACGATGTAGCTGAAGTACTTGGCGATGCCGATGTTGCGCTCGAGCAGCCCTTCGATCACTTCCTGGTAGTGGTTCACCCCGCGGGTCAGGAAACGAAGGAGGTAGTCGTACCCACCGCTGACCAGGTGGCATTCGAGCACCTCGTCGACGTCGCGGATCGCGGTCTCGAACCGATGGAAATCTTCCCGGTGATGGTCGGTCAGCGTGACCTCGGTGAACACGGTCAGCGTGTCGCCGAGGCGCTCCAGCCGCAGGTGCGCCCCGTAGCCCGCGATGTAGCCGGCCTGCTCCAGCCGCTTGACGCGGATGAGGCAGGGGCTGGGCGACAGGCCGACGGCGTCGGCCAGGTCCACGTTGGTCATCCGGCCGTTACGCTGGAGCTGCGACAGGATTCGCAGGTCGAGCCGATCGATCTTCAATGCTTCTGACATCACAGGGGGCCCCGATTGGTGAGGGCAGGATTCTGCTCGGTTTCCAGGCTGTCCGGCCAGGGCTTCAGGCGGCCATCGCGGCCCGGACGTCGGGCATGTCGAGTACCTCGTCGAGCGTCTTGCGCAGGCGGGCGAACATCTGCGCGAATTCGTCCTCGGTGAAAGTCAGCGCCGGCGCGAAGCCCAGGATGTGGTCGCCGAAGGAGCGGAACACCAGCCCGTTGCGGTAGCCGGTGCGGAAGATGCGGTCCGACAGCCCGAGCGCGGTGTCGAAACCGCGCTTCGACGCCTTGTCGCTCACCAGTTCCAGCGCGCCGAGCAGGCCGCGGTGGCGCGCGTCGCCGACCAGCGGGTGCGCGCGCAGCGCGTCGAGTCCGGCCGCGAAGTGGGCGGCCACGCGCTGCCCGTTGGCCAGCACCCCGCCTTCCTGGTAGAGGCGCAGGACTTCCAGCGCCACCGCGGCGCTCACCGGATGGCCCGAGTAGGTCGCGCCGTGGCCGATCGGCATGCCGGGCGGCGCGCCATCGGCGATGGCGGCGTAGACCCGCTCGCTCATCATGGTCGCGCCCATCGGCACGTAGCCGGCGGTCAGGCCCTTGGCCATGGTCAGCAGGTCGGGCTCGACGTCTTCGGCCTCGCACGCGAACATCGGGCCGGTACGGCCGAAGCCGGTGATGACCTCGTCCACCACGAACAGGATGTCGAGTTCGCGCGCCGCATCGCGCATGGCCTTGAGCCAGCCCTGGGGCGGCACGATAACGCCGCCCGAACCTTGGATCGGCTCGCAGAAGAAGGCAGCCACATTCTCGGCGCCGAGTTCGGCGACCTTGGCGCGGAGCGCCGCCACCGACGCGGCGATCAGCGACTGCGGATCGCCGCCGTCGGCATGGCGATAGGGGTTGGGCGAAGGGATGTAATGCTGCGTCGGCAGCGGCAGGTCGAAGCCGCGGTGGAAAACCGGCAGCGCGGTCAGGCCCGCGCCGGTCGAGGAGGAGCCGTGGTAGCCGCGCTCCAGCGAGATGAAATGCTTTTTGGACGGCCTGCCCAGGGCGTTGTGGTACTGCACGACGAAGCGGACTGCCGCGTCCACCGCCTCCGAACCGCCCAGGGTCAGGTAGACCCGGGTCAGCGATGCGGGCGTGATCTGCACCAGCTTCTCGGCCAGGCGGATCGCGGGTTCGCTGCCGAAGTGGAAATAGCCGGTGGCGTAGGGCAGCGTGCGCATCTGCTCCGCCGCCGCCTGCACCACGCTTTCCTGGCCGTAGCCCACGTTGACGCACCACAGGCCGGCGAAGGCATCCAGCAGCTCGTGGCCCTGGGCATCGGTGAGCCAGGATCCGCGGCCGGAGGCGAGCAGGATCGGACCGCGCTCCTCGTGCGCGCGCCAGGGCGCGACCGGATGGATCAGGTGCGCGCGGTCGACGGCTTCGAGCGCGGCATGGGCAGGGAGGGCGATGGGATGGGTCATGGCAGCAGGACGTGGAGGGAAGATGGGAAGGAAGATGACTGCCAGCTTAATTTCCGATGCCGTGGACCGGGTGCCGCTTTGGGGTCATCGCACGCAGCGGACTGCGTTTGTCGGAGCGCGGACGGCAGATCGTTCGGCCTGCCCGCGCAATCGGATCGGATCGGTGTCCGCCGCGCCGGACGGCGTGCCCCGAGGCGGCGGATGCCCCAGGAGCGCTGGCACGGTCGGCGCGCATGGCGGCGGGCTTCAGCCCAGCGCCTGCGTCACGATCGCGAAGAGCCTGGCGCCGCCGGGCGCGGGCGCCGGCAGCTCGCCGCGCAGCATCGTGGTCGGCTCGTCCACCGACGGCAAGCCGGTCGACTCGAGCCAACCCATCAGGTCGCTGGCCTTGTCGATGTCGATGCGGGTGAAGTTGCCGGCGTTCGTGCTCACCAGATGCGCGATCAGCGCCTTCGCGCACTCGGCATCGGGCGCCACCACCGGCCCGATCACGTGGCCGCGGCCGAAGCGGCGGAGCATCGCGAAGCCGCGGGGCTCGTTGTCCCGGTCGAACACCACGCACGACTCGGCGCTGCCGAGCAGGTCGGCGATCAAGGCCTGGCGGGGCATGCCGCGCGCCTCGGCGTCGAGCGCCTGCAGCGCGGGCAATTCGTTGGCGCCGGCGGGGCGCAGCCGGCAGCCGGCCGGCAGCGCGACCGGCGCGACGGACTGCGCGGTCCCCTGATGCTGGCTCAGTTCGCCGATGCGCGCGAAACCCAGGCGTTCGTAGAGGCCCCGGCCCTCGGGCGTGGCGTGCAGCAGCACGGTGCAGCCTTCGAGGCCGTCGAGGAGCGCGGTCATCAGGCGGTTGCCGATGCGCCGGCCCCGGCAGGCCGGCGAGACGATCACCAGGCCGATGCTGGCGTGGCGGTCGCCCCAGCGCCAGCGCTGGGCGGTCGCGACGACCCGGCCGTCGATCTCGGCCACGAAGCCTTCGGCATGGGCGAAGGTCTGCGCCCAATCGACGGGACGGTGCGGCCAGCGCAGTTCGGCCGACAAGGCATGCGACGGCTCCAAATCGGCGGCCGTCATCGGCCGCAGCGCTGCGCTGCCGGCAGCGGGCGTTTCGGCGAGGAGTGGGGTCATGGGAATGCTTTCTGGAGGACTGGTGGATGGAGGGACGAGTTCGCTCGCGGACGGCGCTCAGAAATCGGCGACCTTTCCCCACGAGGGGCCGTTGAAACGGGAAGGGTGGTACGGCTCGGGATCCTCGATCGGCGAGACGCCGCTGACGATGTCGGCGATCAGGTGGCCCGCGCCGGGGCCGATGCCGAAGCCGTGCCCCGAGAATCCCGCGGCCAGGACGAAGCCCGGGATGCCGTCCACTTCGCCGATGCCGGGCACGCCGTCGGGCGTGCTGTCCACGAACCCGGCCCAGGCATCCGTGATCCGCGACTGCGCGAGCTCGGGCACCAGTTCGATGACGCGGCGGCGGGTCTGCTGGATGGTCGGCATGTCCGGGCGTGGATCCAGCACGCGCATCCGCTCCATGGGCGTGGGCGCATCGAGCCGCCACTTCCGCAGCGTCTCGTGCCCGCTGCGCACGCCCTGCAGGCCGCCCGGCATCAGGTTGCGCCAGCGCTTCGCGAACATCGGGATGAACTGGGGCGCGTAGCGCACGAATTGCGGCGTGGGGTCGACGCGGGCGCGTCCGGTGATCGCCAGGGCGAACCGTCCGTCCCTCCGGCGCGTGATCGACACGCCGTCGGCGTACAGCACGTCGGGCAAGTCGTGGTCCACCGGCGCCACGCTGAGGATGGACTGGCGGATCGAGGCCTGGGGAAAGCGGACACCGAGCTGGCGGCAGAAGGAGGAGGCCCACGCGCCGCCCGCCAGGACGGCGATCCTGGTCTTGATGACGCCCGCCTCCGTCACCACGCCGCCGACCCGCCCGCCTTCCAGCTCGAGGCCGCGCGCCGCGCAGTTCTGGTGGACGCTGCCGCCGAGCTTCATCACCGCCGCCGCCACCGCCGGCGCGGCCAATCCGGGATCGGCGGTGCCGTCGGTCGGCGAGAAGACGCCGCCCTTCCAGGCGCGGCCGGTCACCTTGCCGCGCTCGGTGGCCTGGCGGCCATCGAGCATGTGGGTGGTCACGCCCACGGTGCGGGCGAATTCGCGCCATTTGGCCCAGCGCGCCAGCTCGTCGTCGTCATTGCTGAGGTAGAACAGCCCGCAGCGGCGGAAGCCCGTGTCCTCGCCGCTCTCCGCTCCGAAGCGCTCCCAGAGATCCAGGCTCTTGCTGGCCAGCGGCAGCTCGCGCTCGTCCCGGTTCTGCTGGCGGCACCAGCCCCAGTTGCGGCTGGATTGCTCGCCGCCGATCACGCCCTTCTCGACCAAGGCCACCGAGACGCCGCGCTTGGCGAGGTAGTAGGCGGTGAAGATGCCGATGATGCCGCCGCCGATCACGACGACGTCGGCGGATGCCGGAAGCTGGGTTGAGGTCTGGATGCGGGTCAGCGGAGGGGACATGGGGACGTCTCGGGAATTCGGGTATGCATGCTCCGGGCGGCCGCAGCGACATGGCGCAGCCGCCGGACCGCCTTTGGCGTGTCATCACAGCTTAATTTCCGGAGCCCCTGCCCGAATGCTGCTTTGGGGTGGCCGCACGGAGCAGCCTGCGGTTGTTGGCGCCTTGACAGCAGATCGTTTGGCGCGGGGGCTTCAGTAGCCCCGCGCGCGGTCCACCAGGCCGACCATCGGCTCACGGGACCCGAGGCGGCGCAGGTTGTCGATCACGGCCTCGGCCGCGGTCAGCGGCTGCGTCATGCTCGCGATGTGCGGCGTGAGCTGGATCCGGGGATGCGTCCAGAAAGGATGCGACGCCGGCAGCGGCTCGGGATCGGTCACGTCGACCATCGCTTCGGCCAGTTGGCCGGATTCCAGCGCGGCGAGCAGGTCGGCCTCGACCAGTTGCGGTCCGCGCCCGGCATGCACCAGCGCGGCGCCGCGCGGCAGCCCTCCGAAGAGCCGCGCATCGAGGAAGCCGCGGGTCTCGCCGGTCAGCGGCAGCAGGCAGACCAGCACTTCGGTGCGCGCCAGGAATCCATCCATTTCCTCCGCGCCCGCGTAGGTCGCCACGCCTGCGACCGTCCGGCGCGAACGGCTCCATCCGGCGCAGTCGAAGCCCATTGCGACGAGTTGCGCCAGGACCGCCTGACCGAGCGAGCCCAGCCCCAGCACGCCGATGCGCCGTTCGCCTGCGGTGCGCACCGGCAGGGGCTTCCAGACGCCCTCGCGCTGCTGGCGCCGGTACTGCGGCATATCGCGGTGCAGCGCGAGCACCGCGTGCGTCACGTACTCGACCATGCCGCGCACGATGCCGGGCTCGACCATGCGCACCACCGGCAGGTCGGGCGGGAGCGCCCCGAAATCGAACTGATCGACACCGGCGCCCGAAGAAAACAGCACTTCCAGGCGCGGGAAACGCGTCGCCAGGTCGGCCGGCGGCTCCCAGGCGGCGAGGAAACGCACGCGTTCGGGATCGCCGACGTCGGGCCAGATCCGGAAGTCGAGGTGCGGGGCGCGCCGGCGGAACACCTCGGCCCAGGCCTGTCCGCGCACCGGGTCGGATTTGTAGAGGAAGACATCCATGGCCGACCTCAAGCCGAGGCGTTCTCGGCGACGGCGGAATCCTTCGCACGCACTGCGCGGGATGCCGCGATCGGCGTGCAGGGGGCGCTGCGGCCCGCAGCGCGGGCCTCTGGAAGAAACGAGCTCACGGGGAGTGCCTTTCGAGAAAAACGGAGCGGGGAAACGGAGCGCATTCATCTTGGCCGACATCGATCCGGTGCGCCATCTCGAATCAGGGTTGCTACGTAAATCGCAAGCTTCGGCTGCCTCGGCCGGAGGTTTCGCAATTCGCTGCTGCGGCCCCCGCGCACTCCAGCACAAATGCCGCAGCCACCTGCCTAGCATCGACCACCCTGCGCCTCCGAGCCGTTTCCGGCTTCACCCACCGCACCGAGCCCCGCCATGAACGCCCAGAACCGCGCTCCAAAAACGTGCTTCCCGCGCCCCGCATGCTGCAGCGCGGTGCATGCGCGCACCCCGCCAAAGCAGACCGCATGGCATGCCGCTGCCGCACCTCCAAACCGCAGCTTCGTCGCGCTGCGACCCGTTTTTCCCAACGGACCGCAGCGATCTGCATGTTGCAATCGCCTTTCCATGAAGCTGTCGCACGAACCCCGTAGCACTGCGGCCCGCCCCGGTCGGTAACCGGTTTTATCCAAGGATCCGAGACATGGCTTTCCGCCCCAAGTACGTGACTTTCGACTGCTACGGCACCCTGACGCGGTTCCGCATGGCCGAGCTGACGAAGACGCTCTTCGCCGACCGTATTCCCGCGGATCGCATGCCCGAGTTCATCAACGACTTCACCGCCTACCGTTTCGACGAAGTCCTGGGCGACTGGAAGCCCTACGAGACGGTGCTGAAGAACGCGGTGCGCCGCCTGTGCAAGAAATGGAAGATCCAGTACCTGGACAGCGATGGCCAGACCTACTACGACGCCGTGCCCACCTGGGATCCGCACGCCGACGTGCCCGCGGGTCTCGCCAAGGTCGCCAAGGAGATCCCGCTGGTCATCCTGTCGAACGCCGACGACAGCCAGATCCAGAAGAACGTCGCCATGCTCGGCGCGCCCTTCCACCGCGTCTACACGGCCCAGCAGGCGCAAGCCTACAAGCCGCGCCTGAAGGCGTTCGAATACATGCTCGACTCGCTGGGCTGCAACCCCGAGGACGTGCTGCACGTGTCCTCCAGCCTGCGCTACGACCTGATGTCCGCCGACGACATCGGCATCGTCCACAAGGTGTTCGTCAACCGCGGCCACGGCCCGGGCAACCCGGCCTACCGCTACACCGAGATCCAGGACATCGGCGGCCTGCCGAGCGTCGTCGGCCTCTGATCCTCCCGCACCCCCGCCAAGCGCCACGCACCCACGGACCCACGGACCCCGCATGAAACTCGAGAGCTACTGGACCGAATCCGCCGACGCCTTCGTGCCGCCGGTGCGCGAACTGCCCGCGCGGGTGGATGTCGCGATCGTCGGAGGCGGCTTCACCGGCCTTTCGGCGGCGCTGGCCTTCGCGAAGCGGGGCGCGCGGGTCGCGGTGCTGGAAGCGGGCCCGCGCGTGGCCGCCGAGGCCTCGGGCCGCAACGGCGGCCATGTCAACAACGGTCTCGCGATGGACTACGCCGATGTCGCGGCCAAGGTCGGCGCGGCCCGTGCGCGCGGCTGGTACCACGCCTACGACGCGTCGGTCGACACGGTCGAGCGCCTGGTGCGCGAAGAGTCCATCGACTGCGATTTCCTGCGCCACGGCAAGCTCAAGCTCGCGACCCGGCCCCAGCACCTGGAGGCGCTGCGGCGCAGCGCGCAGCGCCTGATCGACGACGGCGTCGACACCGACGTCGAGATCCTGGACGCCGCGCGCGTGCGGGCCGAGGTCCAGAGCGGACGCTTCCACGGAGGCCTGCTCTACAAGCGCAGCGGCCAGATGCACATGGGCCGCTTCGCCCACGGTCTCGCGGCCGCGGCCGAACGCCGCGGCGCGGAGATCCACACCGGCACCGAAGTGCGCCGCATCCAGCGCATCGGCACCGGCCATGCGCACCGCCTCGCGACCGGCCGCGGCACCGTCGAGGCCGATCAGCTCCTGCTGGCCACCGGCGCGACGCGGCACGGCGGCTACGGCAGCTTCGGTTGGCTGCGCCGGCGCATCGTGCCGATCGGCAGCTTCATCGTGGTGACCGAGCCGCTGGGGGCCGAACGCGCGCAGGCGCTGCTCGCAGCGCGCCGCACCTACACCACGGTGGCCAACATCCACCACTATTTCCGGCTCACCGCGGACCACCGGCTGGTGTTCGGCGGGCGGGCGCGGTTCGCCATCTCCAGCCCGCAATCTGACGCCGCCAGCGGCGAGATCCTGCGGGCCGGCCTCGCCGAAACCTTCCCCCAGCTCGGCGCGGTCCGCCTCGACTACTGCTGGGGCGGCCTGGTGGACGCGACGCAGGACCGCCTGCCGCACGCCGGCGAGCGCGACGGCCTCTACTACAGCATGGGCTACAGCGGCCACGGCACGCAGATGTCGGTTCACATGGGCGAGCGCATGGCCGCCCTGATGGCCGGCGAACCGAACGCGAACCCCTGGGAGGGCCGCGACTGGCCCGCCATCCCGGGCCACTTCGGCGCCCCCTGGTTCCTCCCGGCCGTCGGCCTCTACTACAAGCTCAAGGACAAGCTGGCCTGAGCGGCGCCCCGCCCCTGCCAACCGATCCCGCAACCCTTTCCCCACCCACCCCGAAAACCGTTAGGAAGAGACGTCCGCCATGAACGACACCAGCAAGAGCTTTGATAAGATCGTCGGCCCCCGGGAGAGCCTGCGCGTCATGGAATCGCTGAAGCAGGGCGCCACCCGGCGCGACATCCTCGGGATGCTGATGGCGGGCGGCATGCAGGCCGGTTTGGCCGGCGGCCTCTCGACCTTGGCGCTGTCCGCGCATGCGCAGACCCCGCGCCGCGGCGGGCGCATCCGCGTGGCCGGAGCGACCGCCGCGGCCTCGGACACGCTCGATCCGGCCAAGCAGTCGAACCAGACCGACTACTCGCGCTGCACCATGCTCTACAACGGACTCACCTCGCTGGATGCGAGCCTGGCGCCGCAGCCGGCACTGGCCGAATCGTTCACGACGCAGGATGCGAAGACCTGGATCTTCGCCTTGCGCAAGGGGGTGGTGTTCCACGACGGCAAGTCGCTGGCTCCCGCAGACGTCGTGTACTCGATCATGCGCCACAAGAATCCCGCCACCGCCTCCAAGGCGAAGATCTTGGCGGACCAGATCGAGAGCGTCACCGCCAGCGGCCCGAACGAAGTGACCGTGGTGCTGAATTCGCCGAACGCCGACCTGCCGGTCATCTTGGGAACTTTCCATTTCCAGATCGTCAAGGACGGCACCACCGATTTCGCCTCCGGTATCGGCACGGGCCCTTACAAGCTGAAAGAGTTCAAGCCGGGCATCCGTTCGCTGGTGGTGCGCAACGATGCCTATTGGAAGCCGGGAAGGCCTTACCTCGACGAGATCGAATTCGTCGGGATCGGTGACGAAAACGCGCGTCTGAACGCCCTCCTCTCGGGAGGCATGGACCTCGTCGCGTCGGTCAACCCGCGCTCGGTCGAACGCGTGAAATCCACGCCGGGCTTCGGGATCATGCTGACGCAGTCGGGCCAATACACCGACCTGATCATGCGCAAGGACACCGGTCCTGGCGCGAATCCCGACTTCGCGCTGGCCATGAAACATCTGCTCGACCGAGAGCAGATGAAGAAGGCCATCGCGCTGGACTTCGCGGTGCTGGGCAACGACCAGCCGATCGACCCGACCAACCGCTTCTACGCCAAGCTGCCGCAGCGCCCCTTCGACCTCGACAAGGCGAAGTTCCATCTGCAGAAATCCGGCATCACCGGCAGGGTGCCGGTGGTCACCTCGCCGGCGGCCATGTATTCCACGGAGTTCGCACTGCTGATGCAGCAGAGCGCGCAACGCATCGGCCTCGACCTGGACGTCAAGCGCATGCCGGCCGACGGCTACTGGTCCAGCCACTGGCTCAACAGCCCGGTCGGCTTCGGCAACGTCAATCCGCGCCCGAACGCCGATGTGCTGCTCACCCAGTTCTTCAAGTCCGACGCGCCCTGGAACGGATCGCGCTTCAAGAACCCGAAGTTCGACGACCTGCTGCTGGCCGCCCGCGGCGAGACCGATTTCGGCAAGCGCAAGCAGATGTACGCCGACATGCAGCAGATGATCCACAACGAGGCGGGCGTCGGCATCCCGCTGTTCCTGTCGAGCATCGACGGCCACAGCACCAAGGTGAAAGGCCTTTCGCCGATCCCGCTGGGCGGCCTGATGGGCTATTCCTTCGCCGAACACATCTGGCTCGACGCCTGATGCGCCGGCACCGCCCCATACCGAGGATCGCCGCATGAACTCCGTCATCCCCAAGCTCCTGCTCCAGCGACTGGGTCTGGCGCTGGCCTCGCTGCTGGTGGTATCGGCGATCGTGTTCGCGATCACCTCGGTGCTGCCGGGCGACGCCGCGCAGGAGCAGCTCGGCCAGGACGCGACCGCCGAATCCCTGGCGGCGCTGCGCGCCCAGCTCGGCCTGGACGTGCCGGCCCCGCAGCGCTATCTCCACTGGCTGGGCGGGCTGCTCCGGGGCGACCTGGGGACCTCGGCCACCACGCAGATGCCGGTCGGCGACCTGGTGGGCAGCCGCCTGCCCAACTCGCTGCTGCTCGCGGCCGTGACGGCGCTGTTCTCGGTGCCGATCGCTCTCGCGCTGGGCATCCTCTCGGCGGTTTGGCGGGGATCCTGGTTCGACCGGATCGCCTCCACCGCCGCGGTGGGCGTCGTCTCGGTCCCGGAATTCCTGATCGCCACGCTCGCGGTCCTGGTGTTCGCCGTCAAGCTGCGCTGGCTGCCCGCCCTCTCCTACGTCAGCGACGTCGATTCCGTCGGCGAAGTGCTGCGCGCCTTCGCGATGCCGGTGCTGAGCCTGTGCTGCGTGATCATCGCCCAGATGATGCGCATGACGCGCGCCGCGGTCATCGACCAGCTCGAGGCGCCGTACATCGAGATGGTGCGTCTCAAGGGCGCGTCGCCGGCGCGCATGGTGCTGGCGCACGCGCTGCCCAACGCGATCGGGCCGATCGCCAACGCCGTGGCGCTCAGCCTGTCCTACCTGCTGGGCGGCGTGATCATCGTCGAGACCATCTTCAACTACCCCGGCATCGCCAAGCTGATGGTGGACGGCGTGGCCCAGCGCGACATGCCGCTGGTCCAGACCTGCACCATGATCTTCTGCGCGGGATACCTGATCCTGGTGACCTTCGCCGACGTGTGCGGCATCCTGGCCAATCCGCGGCTGCGCCATGGCTGAAACCGAAGACCCCCCCGTCATGAAAACGCTCGCCCCCCCCGCAACCGCATCCGTGGCGCACCCGGCGGCGCCATCCGGGCGGCCGCCCGGCCGGTTCCGCCACTTCGGCTGGACCGGCCTGCTCGGCCTGGCGGTCCTGCTGTTCTGGATCCTGGCCGCCTTCGTCGGACCCGAGATCCTCTCGCGCCAATTCTCGAGCGGCGGCAGCGCGGCCGTGTTCGCCCCGATGAGCGCCAGGCACTGGCTCGGCACCGACTACCTCGGCCGCGACATGCTGGTGCGGGTGATCGACGGCGCGCGCTCCACCGTCGGCGTCGCCCTCGTCGCCACCCTGCTCGCCAGCGGAACCGGCACTGTGCTCGCGCTGCTCGCCGCAGCCAGCGAGGGCGTCGTCGACACCGCGCTGAGCCGGGCCATCGACACCCTGACCGCCATCCCGAGCAAGATGTTCGCGTTGATCATGGTGGCGGGATTCGGCTCGTCGATCGGCATGCTGGTACTCACCGCCGCCATCATCTACATACCCGGCGCCTACCGGATCGCGCGCTCCCTCGCGGTCAACATCAACGCGCTGGACTACGTCACCGTGGCCCGCACCCGCGGCGAAGGCCGGCTCTACATCATGCTGCGCGAGATCCTGCCCAACATCGTCGGCCCGATGCTGGCCGACCTGGGCCTGCGCTTCGTCTACGTCGTGCTGCTGCTCGCGGGACTGAGCTTCCTCGGCCTGGGCATCCAGCCGCCGGCCGCCGACTGGGGGTCGCTGGTCCGCGAGAACATCGGCGCGCTGCCGGAGGCCGGCGCCGCGGTGATCGCTCCGGCCATGGCCATCGCGAGCCTCACGATCGCGGTGAACCTGGTCATCGACAATCTGCCGGGCCGCGTCGCCCGCGAACGGGGAGCACGCTGATGGGCGCGTCGGTCATCGTCGAGAACCTCTGCGTCGCCGCCGGCGAGCAAACGCTGGTGGACCGTCTGAGCTTCGCCATCCAGCCCGGGGAAGTGCTGGCCTTGATCGGGGAATCGGGCTCCGGCAAGACCACCACCGCGCTCGCCTTGATGGGTCACGCGCGCACCGGCTGCCGCATCTCCGGCGGCAGCGTCCGCATCGGCGACACGGAGGTGCTGGGCCTGCCTCCCGCCGGGCAGCGCGCGCTGCGGGGCCGCACCGTGGCCTACATCGCGCAGAGCGCCGCCGCCTCCTTCAATCCGTCGCGGACCATCATGGACCAGACGGTGGAGCCCGCCCGCATCCACGGCATCTGCAGCCGGGCCGAAGCCGAGGCCAAGGCGGTGGGACTCTTCCGCGAGCTCGCCCTGCCCGATCCCGAGAACATCGGCTCGCGCTATCCGCACCAGGTCTCCGGCGGCCAGCTCCAGCGGCTGATGGCCGCGATGGCGCTGATCGCCGATCCGGACGTGGTGATCCTGGACGAACCCACCACCGCTCTCGACGTCACCACCCAGATCGAGGTGCTGCGCGCCTTCCGCCGCGTGGTGCGCGAACGCCGCGCCACCGCGGTCTACGTGAGCCACGACCTGGCGGTGGTGGCGCAGATGGCCGACCATATCCTGGTGCTGCGCAACGGCAAGATGCAGGAGGTCGCCCCGACCGAGCGCATCCTCGAAGCACCGTCGCACAGCTATACCCGGAGCCTGCTGGCGGCCGCGCGCCCCGAACCGCGCGCCAGCGGCCAGTGCTCGGGCGAAAGCGAACTCCTGCTCGACGTGCGCGAACTCGGCGCCGGCTACGGGCCGGTGGACGCCAAGGGCCGGCCTGCCAAGCTGATCCTGGAGGGCATCGACCTCAAGCTCTACCGCGGCCAGGCCATCGGCGTCATCGGCGAATCGGGCTCCGGCAAGACGACCCTGGCGCGCGCCATCGCCGGGTTGATCAAGCCTTGCCACGGCAGCATGCTCTTCAACAACCGCGAACTCAAACCGACGCTGGCCGAGCGCAGCAAGGAAGAATTGCGCCGGATCCAGATCGTGTTCCAGATGGCCGACACGGCGCTCAATCCGTCGCAGACCATCGAACGCATCCTCGCGCGACCGCTCCAGTTCTACAAGGGACTGCGGGGCGATCCGCTGCGGCGGCGCATCCACCAGCTGCTGGACCTGGTCCAGCTGCCGCGATCCGTGGCCGGCCGCCTGCCCGGCGGCCTGTCGGGCGGGCAGAAGCAGCGCGTGAACCTGGCGCGCGCGCTGGCGGCCGAGCCGGACCTGATCCTGTGCGACGAGGTCACCTCGGCGCTCGACACCGTGGTGGGCGCTGCGGTGCTCGACCTGATCGCCGAGCTGCGGCGCGAGCTCGGGGTGTCGTACCTCTTCATCAGCCACGACCTGCACACCGTGCGCGCCGTATGCGACGAGATCGTCGTCATGCAGAACGGCCGCAAGCTCGCGCAGGTGGCGCGCGCCGACTACGACCGCGGACCGCACCATCCCTACTACGAGCTGCTGGCCCGCTCGGTTCCCGAACTGCGCCGCGGCTGGCTCGACGAGATGGACCGCGCACCGGCTCCCGTCGATTGATCCGGATGGATCGCCGCTCGCATCGCCGACGCTCTGACCGCCGATTTCCCCCACGACCCCGCATCCGATGAACACTTCCCTGACCCTGCAGCGCGGCGACTTGCTGCGCGATGCGCAACTCATCGCCGGCGCCTGGCGCGCCGCCGCCGACGGGCGCCGCCTGGACGTGACCGATCCCGCCACGGACACGGTCTTCGCCAGCGTCCCCGATGCGACCGCCGCCGACGCGCGCGCCGCGGTCGAAGCCGCCCATGCCGCCTTCCCGGCCTGGCGGGCGCTCCCGGCCAAGCAGCGCGCCTCGATCCTCAAGCGCTGGAACGACCTGCTGCTGGCGCACCAGGACGACCTGGGCCGCCTGATCTCGCGCGAGCAGGGCAAGCCGCTCGCCGAAGGCAAGGGAGAAGTCGCCTACGCCGCCAGCTACGTCGAGTGGTTCGCCGAGGAATCCGTCCGCGTCAACGGCGACGTCATCCCCGCCCCGGTGCCGGGACGGCGCATGTTCGCGCTGAAGGAGCCCGTCGGCGTGGTCGCGGCGATCACGCCATGGAACTTTCCCGCGGCCATGATCGCCCGCAAGATCGCGCCCGCGCTCGCGGCCGGCTGCACCGTGGTCTGCAAGCCCGCGGAGGACACCCCGCTGACTTCGCTCGCGCTGGCGGCGCTGGCCGAGGAGGCCGGCGTGCCGGCCGGCGTGCTCAACGTCGTCACCGCCTCCCGCGAACGCACGCCGGAAGTCGTGGATGTCTGGCTGGCCGATTCCCGGGTGCGCAAGATCAGCTTCACCGGCTCGACCCCGGTCGGCAAGCACCTGGCCCGGGCCTCGGCGGATACGCTCAAGAAGCTCTCGCTCGAACTCGGCGGCAACGCGCCCTTCATCGTCTTCGACGATGCGGATGTCGACGCTGCGGTGGAGGGCCTGATGGCCGCCAAGTTCCGCAACGGCGGCCAGACCTGCGTGAGCCCGAACCGGGTCTATGCGCAGGCCGGCGTGCACGATGCCTTCGTGGAGAAGCTCGCGGCCCGGGTGGGAGCGCTGAAAGTCGGGCCGGCCACCGATCCGGCCTCGCGGATCGGCCCGATGATCAACGCCCGCGCGGTCGCGAAGATCGAGCGCCACGTGCGCGACGCGGTGGCCCGCGGCGCCGAAGTGCGCGTCGGCGGCCGGCAGCTGGACGCGCTGGGGCCGAACTACTTCGCCCCGACCGTCCTGATCCATGCCGACAAGACCATGGAATGCAGTTGCGAGGAAACCTTCGGACCGATCGTGCCGGTGACGCGCTTCGAGACGGAGGCCGAGGTGGTCGCCGCGGCCAACGACACGCCTTTCGGCTTGGCCTCGTATTTCTACGCCACCGATGTGCGCCGCATCTGGCGCCTGGCCGAACAGCTGGAGACCGGCCTCGTCGGCATCAACGAAGGCGCGCTGGCTTCGGAAGCCGCGCCGTTCGGCGGCGTGAAGGAGTCGGGCTACGGCCGCGAAGGTTCGGTCCACGGACTGGACGATTATCTGCAGACCAAGTATGTCTGCCAGGGACAGCTTTGATCGACGGCGTTTCGAGGATTATCCCATTCGGTTCTTGAGTTAATCCGGAATTATGTTTCGGGACGGCGGGCAAATATTCCCGCCGCGCCCTCCCATTGGGAACCGAAAGCGCGCCGACACCCGCGGCCCGGATTCCGGAAATGACGCATCCGAATGGCATGAAGCGACCGGAACAATTCACTCTCCATAAAAAAAGCGGGGCCCTTCCGGAGCCCCGCCAAACTCGCAATATCGGAACCGCTCGGTCTACTCGATCAGAAGCTGTGCTTGACGCCGACGCCGAAGGCGGTGGAATTGCCGCCGGCGACCGGCGCGGCGATGCTCAGGCCGCTGACGCCGTCGACCTGGTAGGTCGAGATGTTCTTGTTGTTCAGGCGTGCGACATCGCCGTAGAGCGCGGTGCGCTTCGACAGGTTGTAGACGTAGCCCACCGAGTACTTGTTGGCGCCGTTGGCGGTGTTGTCCTGCTTGTAGTGCGACGCCTGCACGCGCAGCTGGCCGGCGCCGATCGGGGCGGTGGCGCCGATGGCGTAGGTGTTGAACTGGAACGCGGCGATGCCGGCCCGGCCTTCGATCTTGTCGGTCTGCACGAAGCCCATCGGCTTGATGAAGCCGAAGTCGTAGGACGCGCCCACGTTGGCGACCTTGAAATCCCCCGCGTAGGACGAGCCGGCCACGGTGCGGGTGGCATCGAAGTACTGGCCGTAGGAGGCCGCGACGTTGACCGGGCCGCTGGCGTAGCCGCCGCGCAGGCCTGCGTAGTTGCCGGTGCGCTTGGTGGCGGCGGCCGCGGCGCTGGCGCTCAGGCCGGCGGCGTTGGCGACCGGGGCGGTGGTGGAGAGCGACTCGCCGAAGGCGTACTGCGCCTGGCCGTAGAAGCCGCCCAGGGTGTTGGGCAGGAAGTACGAAATGCTGTTGCTGGCGCGGAAGGCGCTCACGCCGCTGACGCCGGCGCTGCTCATGCCCAGGATCTCGACCTGGCTGAAGCCGCGCTGCTCGGACACGTCGAACAGGAAGGTCATCGGATAGGACGCGACGAAATCGCGGCCCAGGCGCACTTCACCGAACGGGCCGGTCAGGCTGACGGTGGAGCGGCGGGTGAATGCGAAGGCGCCAGCGCTGGCACCGGTGCCGGTGTCGGGGTTGACCTGGCCTTCGAGCCAGAAGCCGGCCGACAGGCCGCCGCCGAGGTCTTCCACGCCGCGGAAGCCCAGGCGCGGGGTGCTGTAGCCGCCGCTGAACATGCCGGTGACGCGGCCCGTGCCGGTCGATTTGTAGGAGCCCACGCCCGCATCGACCACGCCGAACAGCGTGACCGACGACTGCGCCATGCCGGCTGCGGATCCCGCTGCCGCGAGCACGGCAATCAAACTCTTCTTCATCATCATCGCGAACGCCCCTCAAAGGTTAATCATCGATGCCGTTGCTGGAACGGCATTGCAGTGCTGTCGATTTATGCCCCTCACCGGTCCGGCATCGAAAAAGACGAATAATTTCAACACGCCCCAGGGCAGGTCCGATCCTGAATCGTTCCTCCGAAAAAGCACTTAAGCGCAATTTTTCATGCCGCAACAGCAATCCATACCGACAGCACCGAAGAAGTGCGACGATTAACCGGGAATAGTCCGCGCGAGCGTTTTCCGCACGATTTTGGTGATTACCCTTCGTTTAATCGGCCCGCGAATCCTGTTGCCGATGAATCCACCCATTTACGCGAAGGACCGGACCGGAGAGGAGCCGCAGGCCCCGGAAAAACTGCCGCGACCGCGCGACCTGCACGTTTCGCAGGCGGGAAAGCTATTCGCCCCAACGCTTGCGTAGCGTGATGGCCTCGATCGGCTCCACCCGCTGGTCGAAGGGCTTGCGCAGAACGATCCGGCTTGCGAACTTCTGGATGCCGACGTTTCTTTCGATCAGCGTATCCATGAGGGACTGGAAGTACATCACGCTCGGGGCGATCACCTTGAGCAGGTAGTCGTACCCGCCGCTCACGTTGTAGCACTCGACGATTTCCGGGTGCTGCCCGGCTTCCCGCTCGAACTTCTTGAAATCCGCGATCTGGTGGCTCTGCAGCGTCAGTTCGCAGAAGACGACGACATGGTCTCCCAGTTTTTCGAGGGCGATGTCCAGGCGATGGCCGCGGATGATCCCGCACTCCTGCAGGCGCTTGGTGCGCAGCAGGCACGGGCTCGGACTGAGGCCGACGGCATCGGCCAGCTCCACGTTCGAGCAATGCCCCTTGCGCTGGAGGTACAGCAGGATCCTGAAATCCAGCCGGTCGAGGGGGATCGTGGGTTGCATGCCCGGGCAGGATACGCCTGAGTACCGTCGGCGGTCAGCGCGCTTCCGAAAGCGATTCGTCCAACGCCGCGATCACCATCGCGGCTTGCTGGGCCGAGAGCACCAGCGGAGGACGGATCTTCAGGACGTTGTGGCCCGTCGCGCAGGCGCTCAGCAGCACGCCCTTCTCACGCATCTTGTTGACCACCAGGCTGGTGAGCGCCCGGTTCGGGGTCCTGGCGTGCCGGTCGGACACCAGTTCCACCCCGACGAAGAGACCCACGCCACGGACGTCGCCGATGGCCTCGTGGCGTCGCGCGAGGGCGGCGATGCCGTCGTAGAGCACGCGGCCGACGGCAGCCGCGTTCGCGACCAGGCGCTCCTGCTCGATCGCGTCCAGGACGGCCAGGGCGGCGGCGCAGGACACGGTATTACCCGCGAAAGTATTGAAGTAGCGCGAGTTCCTGCCGAATTCCGCCAGCACGTCGGCGGTGGCCAGCAGCCCGGCGATGGGTTGCCCGTTGCCCATCGGCTTGCCCATCGTCACGATGTCGGGACGCACGCCGTGGCGCTGGAAGCCCCACAGGTGCTCCCCGGTCCGGCCGAAGCCCGGCTGCACTTCGTCGGCGATGAAGACGCCTCCTGCGCGCTGCATCGCCTCGACCGCGCCCTTCAGGAAGCCAGGCGCGTTCGGCAGGATGCCGTCGCTGGTGAACACCGAATCCACGATGAGCGCCGCCGGACGGATGCCGTGGCGCTTCAGGTCGGCGATGGCGGCTTCCACGTCGCGGGTGAAGCGCTCCGAAAGGTCCGCGCCTCCGGCGTGGTACTGGCGGGGTGCGGGAACCATGCGCACATGCGCTCCCAGGTCCACGCTCGCGCCGAGCGAAGGCGAGAACTTGGAGACTGCGTCGGTGATGCCGTGATAGGCCGTGTCGGTGACGATCACGCCGGTTCCGCCGGTCCGCACCTGGGCGATGCGGTAGGCGAGGTCGTTCGCTTCGCTGCCGGTGCAGGTCAGCATGAGGTGGGCCAGGTCGGTGCCGGGCACGCTCGCCAGCAGCCGCTCGGCCAGTTCGAGGATCGAGTCGTGGAGGTAGCGGGTGTTGGTCGCGAGCGTCCGCACCTGCCGGCAGATCGCTTCCGTGACCGTCGGATGGCAATGCCCCAGCGAAGTGACGTTGTTGTAGGCGTCGAGGTAGCGGCGTCCCTGCGGATCGATCAACCAAGCGCCTTCGCCCCGCACGATGTGCAGGGGATGCTCGTACATCAGGCGGTAGGCGGGGCCCAGCAAGGCATTGCGGCGCCCGATCATCGCTTCGGTTCCCGGCTCCAGTGTCGCGCGCCCGGGAATATACGCGTTCACCATGTTGAAGTCTTCGGTAGTTTTCACGGTCGGCTCACTTTTTCACATTGATTAATAGACGGTCTCGTATTTCTTCTCGAGGCAGCCGGTGCATGTATGCGAGCGCCTCCCATGCGGCGGGGTTGTGCCGCATGATATAAGCCCGATTTTCCGGATACCGCGCGGCGCGCCATTCGGAAATGAGCGCGGTAATCAAGTGCCGTGTCGCCATCAGGTCGGCCACGATATCCAATTCCCTGTCGTCCAGCGGAAGCAATGCGTGATAGGCGCCGATGAATTGCGCGGGGCCTTCGAATGGATCGTCACTGTCGGCCATATGGAATGCGGCCGCCGTGGCGACTTCGCCGACCAATGGCGCGTGCAGCATGTCGCCGAAATCGATAATGCCGGTGATCACGGATTGTTTCTCCGGATCGACCAGCACGTTATAGAGGTGGTAGTCGTTGTGGATGACCTGCGCCCGCACGGCCGGGAGGTACGGCTGGACGTTCTCGACGAAGTTTTCCATGAAGGCGCACGCCAGCGGATAGCGGGCGTCCCCCGACAGCGCCGCGAGTTGCTCGGTGAGCCGATGCGCGGCGGACGCATTCCAGAGTAGGTCGTGCGAGGCCGCAGGATGCGAGAAGTCCTGCATCGCCAGGTTCAGCCGCGCCAGTCCGCGGCCCATGGCCCGGCGCTGCGCGGCGGTGCGCGGCGTGTGCTTGATCTGGATGCCGTCCAGGTAGGTCAGCATTCGGATTTTCGTGAATCGGCCGTCATCGAGTTCTACGGATGCGCTCTGTTCCCCGTCCAGGGTTTTCACGACCCGTTGCACCGCCAGGTCGGGCGCGCGCGCGGCGATGTGATCCAGGGCCGCGATCTGGAAGTCCACCAGCGCGGCGGGTTCCGACGGGTTGCTGATCTTGAAGACGCGGCGGATCCCGTCGGCCGTGCGCACGCAGCAGTTCTGGTCCCGTTCCCCCGCGAGGGGTTCGATGCGCGCATCGATGCCGTAGACCTGGCTCACCAATGCCGCGACGCGGTCGGGATCGAAATTCGGGACATCGGTGCTGAGCGCCGCAGTGTCCCCATGCTGTGGAATCCTCATCGCCGGCTCCGTCTGAAGGGGCGTGGACTTCACAGGCCCAGCAGGCCTGGCAGCTGACGGATGTCGGTGATCCGGCTGACGCCGTACTGCTCTGATGATGGTTCGTGGCCCCGGTCGATGAAGGTCCTGGCCATGAATCCCAGATCGGACGCGGTCATCAGGTCGTACCGGAAGCTCGAGGAGCAATGCATCATGTCTTCCGGACCGCAGCCGAGCTGGTCGAACATGTGCGTGAAGGCTTCCATGCGCGGCTTGTAGGCCTGGGCTTCTTCCGCGGTATAGACCGCATGGAAAGGGGCCCGGAGATGCCTGACGCTGTGCGGAATCAGATCGACCATCGAATTCGACAGGATGACCAGCGGGAAATGCGGCGCGATGGCCGCGAGCACTTCCACGACGCCCGGATGCGGTTGCCAAGTGGGAATCGCCGCGTACAACGCTCGGGCGTCTTCGGGACGGAATTCGATGCCGTGCTGTTCGCAAGCGAGCCGTATGGAGTTCTCGACCACGTCGAAGAAGGGTTTCCAGGCGCCCAGCACTTCATTCAGGCGTTGAGCCTTGAAGCTCTGGAGAAACGCCTGCATTTTCTTGGACGGGACGCGGTCCTGGAAAA
Organism: Burkholderiaceae bacterium; assembly: GCA_022702125.1. Lineage (GTDB taxonomy): Bacteria > Pseudomonadota > Gammaproteobacteria > Burkholderiales > Burkholderiaceae_C > JAKOND01. The sequence goes on along the minus strand of JAKOND010000024.1, from coordinate 10,130 downwards.
TCTTTGCGGCTGTCGGACCCATTTCAAAATCGATGAGTGTGCCGTAACAATCGAAACTGATGAATTTGGGCTTGAAGATCATTGAATCGTTCTCGGCGGATGGGGAAGCACGAGTCTATGGGAGCGATCGTCGGAAACCGTGCTGAAATGCATTCGAATCCAAGCACTTTGTTTGCCAAAATCGCGGGACCGCGACACGATTTTCAATGAGGCGCCGAGGAGGATGGCCGATGGAGTTTTTCAAACCGCGCGCTGCGCATATTCGGGCCTTGAAACGATTAACGACGGTCGATTATTTACCGATGGCGACCGGAATGGTCTCGGTGCCGAATTTCGGACGGTTGACGGCACGGGCCTGCGAAAGGCAGGTCGGGACGTACGAACGGAGAAAGACCATGCGCCGACGCGGTCCGCGCCTTCGGTGGCGATCGCAACGGGCAGACGAGTCCTACGCGCAGACAGACGTTTGGCCGCCATCGACGGAGCAGCGGAAACCCTAGTCTCGCCGGATCGTTCAAATTTCCCGGAGAAGACCTTGTCCGACCGACTTTCCATGCAGGATCCGCGCAGCCAGTATCCCCGGCCTCCCTTCCCGCTCCAGCCGCAACCCGTCCCGGGCAAGGCGTCGAAAATGGATCCCGTGCCCGATCACGGAGAAACCAGCTACCGGGGATCCGGCAAGCTCGCGGGCCGCAAGGCACTCGTCACCGGCGGCGACAGCGGCATCGGCCGCGCCGCGGCCATCGCATATGCCCGCGAAGGCGCCGATGTCGCCATCTCCTACCTGCCGGCGGAAGAAGACGAAGCGCAGGAGGTGATCGCGCTGATCGAAGCCGAGGGCCGCAAGGCGATCGCGCTGCCGGGCGACATCACGGACGAGGCGTGGTGCCGCAGCCTGGTGGAGAAGACCGTGGAAGGATTGGGCGGCCTGGACATCCTGGTCATCAACGCCGGGCGGCAGCAGAACCGCGAAGACATCTCCCAGGTCACGTCGGAAGACTTCGACCGGACCATGAAGACCAACCTCTACGCGATGCACTGGATCGCCCAGGCGGCCGTGCCGCATCTGCCCGCAGGCGCCGCCGTCATCACGACCGCCTCCATCCAGGCCTACGAGCCTTCGGCCATCCTGCTCGACTACGCCACGACCAAGGCGGGCATCGTCGCGTACACCAAAGCGCTGGCCAAGCAACTGCTGAAGAAGGGCATCCGCGCCAACGTCGTGGCGCCCGGGCCGTTCTGGACGCCGCTCCAGTCCTCCGGCGGCCAGCCGCCGGAGAAGGTCGCCAAGTTCGGCGAGGAAAGCCAGTACGGCCGTCCCGGCCAGCCGGTCGAGATCGCTCCCGTCTACGTGTTGCTGGCCAGCCAGGAAGGCAGCTATATCAGCGGGGAAGTCTTCGGCGTCACGGGCGGCGCCGGCGTGGCCTGACCGCCGGCGCGAACAGATGATCGGCGACGAAGAACGCCCTGTCCGTCCGGAGCGCAAGGACGGGGTCCTGCCTCTGGAGCACTACAACGCGCTCGGCGACGGAAGATCGGTCGTCGTCACCGGCGCGGACGGCTCCATCGACTGGTGGTGCGTGCCCAACCTCGACTCCCCGCCCCTGTTCAGCCGCCTGCTCGATCCCGAGGCGGGAGGGCATTTCTCCCTGGCACCGCGCGGCCCCTTCGAGGCGGTCCAGCGGTACCTGCCCGACAGCAACGTGAGCGAGACGGTCTTCACCACGCCCCAAGGGCGCGCGCGCCTGGTGGAATCGCTCAACAGCGGGACGGCGGGACGCCTGCCCTGGGCCGAGCTGGCGCGGCGCATCGAGGGCCTGGAAGGCGAGATCGACTTCGAACTCCACGTGCTGTTCGGACGGCGCGCCGATACCGTCAGCCCCTACCAGTCCTGCGTCGGCAAGCATTCGGTGTTCCATGCGGACCGCGTCCTGGGCGTCTTCCTGCACAGCAGCGGATTCGATGTGAGCCGCAGCGACGAGGGGGTACGGGGCCGTGTCACGGTGCGGGCGGGCGACCGGCAGCTGGCGGCGATCGTGGCGGGCGAGGACGAGCCGCTGGTCGTTCCGGACCTGCAGCACATCGACGAACGCATCGATACCTCCGATGCGGAATGGCGCCGCTGGACGCAAGGCGTCCGGTACGACGGCCTCTACCGGAAGGAGTTCCTGCGCAGCGCCCTGGCGCTGAAGCTGCTGGTGTATTCGCCGACGGGCGCCATCGCCGCGGCGGCCACCACTTCGCTGCCCGAACGCATCGGCGGCGACAAGAACTACGACTACCGCTACGCCTGGGTTCGCGATGCGGGCTATACCGTCAAGGCATTCCTGGCCGCCGGTGCCCACGGGGAAGCCAAGGCGGCCTTCACCTGGCTCCTGAAGCGGCTGCAACGGCACGGACCGCTGGTCTGCTTCACCCTGGAAGGCGACGTGGTGCCGTCCGTCACCGAGATGGATGTACCGGGATACCGGCATTCCCCGCCGGTGCGGACGGGCAACGCAGCGACCGACCAGCGTCAGCAGGGCGTCTACGGGGACATCTTCGAAACCGCCTCGCGATTCGTCGAATGCGGCAACATCCTGGATTCCTCCAGCGCGATCGTGCTTTCGCGGCTGGCCGACCAGTGCGCGGACAACTGGCGCCAGAAGGATTCCGGCATCTGGGAACTGCCCGAGCCGCGGCACTACACCAACTCCAAGATCAGCTGTTGGCAGGCCCTCGCCCGGGCCGTGGAACTGGCGGACGGCGGGCAGCTGCCGACCACCTGCCGCGACCGCTGGTGCCGTGAACGCGACCGCATCGCCGACTGGATCCAGGCGCATTGCTGGTCCGATGCCCTGCAGGCCTACGAGTTCTATCCCGGCTCGGGGCGACTGGATGCGTCGCTCGCCTTGGCGGTGCGCTTCCGCTTCGACGGACGCGCGCGGCTGGAGTCCACCCTCGACGCCCTGGAGCGCGAGCTCTCCTGCGGGGCCTTCCACTACCGGTACAGCGGTGCGGACCGGGAGGAAGGCTGCTTCATCGCCTGCACCTTCTGGATCGCCGAGGCGCGCATGCTGCTGGGTCAGCGCGAGCACGGCACCCGGATGCTCCTGGCGGCGCAGGACCGGCTGGCCCGGGGAACCGGCGTGTTCACCGAGATGATCGATGCCCGGAGCGGGAGCTTCCTCGGCAATCTGCCGCAGGGACTGTCCCACCTCGCGCACATCATGGCGCTCGACGTCCTGTCCCAGCAGCCGGCCTGCTGAACACAGGCCGCTCCCCGACCGCGGCGCGCGCCATGCCCGCGCGCCCGGTCTCTTCCCCCGTCCTCCCCTATCCAAAACCATGACAACCACGACGAGTGACCGACCCACGCTTTTCCTGCTTCATGCGCTGGGCGGCAGTGCGCGCGCCTGGGACGGCGTCATCGCCCGCTTCGATCCCGGATTCGATGCCATCGCGATCGACCTCCCCGGCTTCGGCGATGCGCGGGATGCCGCCGACCTGACCGTCGCCGGGATGGTCGATCATGCCGTCGCGGCGATCAAGGCGAAAGCGCCCTCCCGCTGGCTCCTCGTCGGCCATAGCATGGGCGGCAAGGTCGCGTCGATCATCGCGTCGCGGACGCTGGCCGGCGAGCCGGGCCTGTTCGGCCTCGCCGGCGTGGTGCTGCTCGCCGCGTCCCCTCCCTCCCCCGAGCCGATGGACGAGGACCGGCGCCGGAAGATGCGCGGTTGGGCCGCGTCGGGCCCGCTCGACGAAGCCGCCGCCCGCTCGTTCGTGGACGACAACATCGGCCTCCGGCCGCTCGCGCCGGCGGACGATCGCCTCGCGCTGGACGATCTGCGGCGCGCGTCCCGCCATGCCTGGCTGGCATGGCTGGAGCGCGGGAGCCTGGAAGACTGGTCCCGCGAGGTCGGCACGCTCGATCTGCCGGCGACGATCGTCGTCGGCGGCGAGGACGGCGACCTGGGCGAGGCGGGGCAGCGCGCCACGAACGCGGTCGTGTATCCGCGCGCCACGATCGCGGTGGAAGCGGGCGCCGGCCATCTGCTGCCGTTGGAGCGGCCGCAGGCGGTGGCCGATGCGATCGGGCGGTTCTGGCACCGGACGGCCGGCACCGGCCCCGCGGTTCCCGGCGCGTTCGCGCGGCTGATCGCTTCGGCGCGCGTCAGCCGCCGGATGCGGGCCGCCCTGGCGGCCCGCGTGCTGGCCGATCCCGCGGACTACGCGCCGGCGGCCCTGTCGTCCGCGCAGCTGCGGACTTTGCGCGCCGTGGCCGGATGCGTGCTGCCGCAGGCAGGCCCGGCGATCGACCTGGCGGCGCGGATCGATGCGCAGCTCGCGGCCGGCAAGGGCGACGGCTGGCGCTTCGAGGACCTGCCCCCGGATCGGCAGGCGTACGCCGGAGCGTTGGACAGTCTGGCGGGTTTCGAAGCGCTCGCCGAGCACGAGCAGGCCTCGCGGCTGGAGCGGATCGCACGCGGCGAATCCGATGCGCAGACCCTTTCCGCGCAGCAGATGCAGCGCTGGTTCGAGGACCTGCGCGCCGACGCGGTCCGCCTCTGGGTGGCGCATCCCGCGACCATGGCCCGGATCGGCTTCGACGGTTTCGCCAACGGCGGGGACGACGTCCGCAAGCAGGGATTCGAGCGCCTGGCGGCCGATGAAAGAGAAGCCTGGGAACCCCTGATGGAGGTACTGCGATGAATATCGATGCGATGCGCCGCCATGGCGAGAATGAGGTCGTCGATGCGGTGGTGATCGGCACGGGCGCCGGAGGAGCGCCGCTGCTCGCGACCCTCGCGGCGCGGGGCCTGCGGGTGGTGGCGCTGGAAGCCGGCCGCAACTGGGAGCCCGGCGAGCACACCCCCGACGAGACCGAGGGCACCGACATCAACTGGATGGAGGAGCGCCTGAGCGGCGGCGCGGAACCGACGGCCTTCGGCCCCAACAACAGCGGCGTCGGCGTGGGGGGATCCACCCTCCACTGGGGCGCTTTCACGCCGCGTCCCGATCCGCGTGACCTGCAACTGAAATCCTCGACCGGCATGGGTCACGACTGGCCGATCGCGCATGCCGAGCTCATCGGCTACATCGAGAAGGTCGAGCGCTTCATTGGCGTGTCCGGCCCGGCCCGCTATCCCTGGGATCCGGAGCGCCGCTATCCCCTGCCGCCCGCGAAGCGGAACGCCTCGGCCGACATGATGGCGCGGGGCTGCGACGCCCTCGGGATCCGCACCGCCGACGCGCCCGCGGCCCTCGTGTCGCGGGACTGGCGGCAGGAGGGCGGCGGACTGCGCCAGGCCTGCGTAAACTGCGGCTCGTGCCACCAGGGGTGCCGCAACGGCTCCAAGGCCAGCATGGACACGACCTACCTGCCCCTGGCGGTGGCCCACGGCGCCGAGATCCGGCCCGAATGCCGGGTCCACGGGATCGAACGGGACGCGGCGGGCCGGGTCACCGGCGTGCTGTACCGGCAGGGCGGCGTGGAGCGCCGCCAGCGCTGCGCGGCCCTGTTCGTCTGCGCCGGCGGCGTCGAGACGCCGCGCCTCCTGCTCCATGCGGGCCTGGCCAACGGGAGCGGACAGGTCGGCCGGAACTTCCTCGTGCACGGCGCGACGCAGGTCTGGGGCCGCTTCGACAGCGAAATGCGCGGATACCGGGGCTATCCCTCCTCGTTGCTCACCGAGGACACGGTGCGGCCACGGGACGCAGACTTCGCGGGCGGCTACCTGATCCAGAGCCTGGGCGCCATGCCCGGCACGCTGGCCACCTCCCTCGCCCGGGGCACCGGCCTGTGGGGCCGGTCGCTGGTGGACGCGCTCGACGGCTACCGGTTCATGGCCGGCGTCGGCATCAATGCCGAATGCCTCCCGTCGGACGGCAACCGGCTCGAACTCTCGGACGAAACGGACGAATTCGGGGTGCCGAAGGCGGTCGTCCGGTTCAGCGCGGGCGACAACGAGCGGGCCATCGACCGGCACGCGACCGACACGATGCGCCGGATCGTGGAAGCCGCAGGCGCGACCGAGACGGTCGTGGTGCCCCGCACGGCGCACACCATCGGCGCCTGCCGCATGGGCATCGACCGCGACACCGCGGTGGTGGACCCGGACGGCCGGAGCTTCGACATCGACAATCTCTGGATCTGCGACAACTCGGTGTTCCCGAGCGCGTTGATCGCCAACCCGGCGCTGACGATCATGGCGCTCTCGTTGCGCACCGCCGATCGCTTCCTCGGCCGTTGAGAGTCGCCGACACGGCCGGGCACCAAGCCCCGCAGACGGCGGCGGTCGGATCTCCTCTGGGCTCCGGACCATGGCAGCGGCACGACCCGCCAACGCGATCCCGGCATTGACGCGGACCCGCTAAGCCCGGCAATCCGACGGCCATTCGATGGTGAAACGCGTCCCCCTCTCGGCGCAGGCGGACACTCGCAGAATGCCGTGGTGGGCCCGGGCGATAAGCTGGCAAATGTGCAATCCCAACCCCATATTGGGAGTCGCCCGCGTTGCATCGGCGCTCCAGTAGGCATCGAACATCCGGTCGAGGCATTCCGGGGAAATCGGCGGACCCCAGTTCGTCACCACGATGGACGCGATGCCCTCGTCTTCGAAAGCCTCGACCACCACGGGCTTGTCCGGAGCACCATAGGACAAGGCATTGCTCAGAAGATTCGACAGCAGTTGCTGCAGCCGTGATTGATCGCAGACCACCGATCGGTCGAAACGCAGCTGGCTGCGCAGGTCCCGATCGGGATGGAGGTGCCGGACCTCTTCCACGATCTCCTGGAGCGCTGGTGCCAGGGCATCGGACCGCGCGAGTTCCACCGGCATCGCCCTGCCTGCCCGGCCTCGCGAAAAATCGACCAGATCGTTGACGAGCCCGGTCATGCGGGCCGCGCTCCTGCGGAGTCGATCGCCCATGCGGTTGCTCTTCTCATCTTCGGCGCGCATGAGAATCTCGGCGGCGGTGTGCATCGTTCCCAAGGGATTCCGCAGGTCGTGCGCTACGACGGCGATGAATTGTTCTCTCGAATCGCCGACCTCCCGCTCGGCGACCAGCGCTCGCTCGGTTGCCACATGCGACAGGGCTTCGTCGATGAGGCGCCCGATCAGACTCGCCATGTTTTCCATCATGCCGGCGCCCCTGGTGTCGGCGATCAAGCGCGGGTCGGGGTCGAGGCCGCAGAGCGAGCCGAAGTAGCTGCCGTCCGCCAGGCAGATCGGTACCGAGATATGGCTGCGGAAACCGTAGAGGCGCGGTGCCGGGTGATTGACGTAGACCGGGTGCGCGCGGGCATCGTCGAAGACGATGGTGTGCGGCTGGTCCAGCTGCGCCCTGCACAAGGTGGTGTTGACGTCGAGTTCGTCGCCGATCTTCAGCCCCAGGCCTGCGTCGTCGAGGACCGCGCAGGTCACCCAGCGTTCCGGGGTGACCCGGGCGATGCCGATGAACCGCATGTCGGTCTGGTCGCGCAGGAGCTTGAGGATCGCCGGCAGGGTCGGCATGGCGTCAAAGATCGCAATCGCATTGCGGATAGGGTCTTGGGTAGTCTGCAATGTCAGCACGCGCTTGTCTCCGAGCGACGATTCGAGGAGCCAAAATTGTAATTTTATGAGTCTTGCCGCTTGAGCAACCCTGGAGAATCATCGGCGAGCGAGCGGTTCGGTGCGGACGGACTCCATATTCGATGCGCTGGAGCAGGCGCTGCATGCCCGGCGCCTGAACGCAATGGGATTTCGGTTTGCCATGGCGATCGCGGGCCGCGGTCCGGCAAACCGGTGGCGGTTTCGCGCGGTGCCCAAGCCAGCTTTCCCGAACCGGAGGCAAGCCGGCCCGGGCGAATCGGTGGCTGGAAGAGGCCATGCCGGGCATGGCCCGACAGGACACCCTCAGACGGTGCGCCCGCCGTCAACGGGGAACTCGACGCCGCTGATGAATTCGGCCGCATCGCTGGCAAGGTACGCCGCTGCAGCGGCCACATCGGAAGCCCTGCACAGGCGGCCGAGCGGAATCGTCGCGATGAAGCGCGCCCGGTTCTCGGGCGTGTCGGGCACACCCATGAATTTGGCCAGGAGCCCGGTTTCGCCCATCACGGGGCAGATCGCGTTGACGCGGATGCCGTCCGGGCCGAGCTCGACCGCCATCGACTTCGACAGCAGGTTCACCGCACCCTTGCTGCCGTTGTACCAGGTCAATCCCGGCCGCGGCCTGATGCCGGCCGTGGACCCGACATTCAGGATCACCCCGCCGCGCCGCTCGCGCATCAACGGGACGACCGCCTGCGCCATGTGGTAGATCGACTTCACGTTGACGGCGAACATGCGATCGAAAGTCGCCTCGTCGACATCGAGCATCGGCTGGTTGTCGTGCGTGGTCCCGGCGTTGTTGACGACGATGTCCGGCGCGCCGAAGCGGTCGACGCAAGCCGCGACCAGCGCTTCCACATCGGCGCGGCTCGAGACATCGCACGGCTGGAAGTGCGCGGCGTCGCCCAGTTCGGCGGCCAGGGCCCGGCCCGCCGCCGCCTGCAGGTCGGCGATGACGACGCGCGCGCCTTGGGCGACGTAGAGCCGCGCGATACCTTCGCCGAAACCGGCGGCGCCGCCGGTGACGATGGCGATCTTGCCTTCAAGCTGTCTCATGAGATGTTTCCTTCTGCGGTGGGGTGGAGGACGCTTCGATCGCGAGCTCGCCGCGTTCCAGCGTCAGCGTCGTGCACTGCACGCGGTCGAGCAGCGCGCGGTTCGATTCGGTGATCACGAGGCACAGTTCCGGCCGCAGCTCGTAGAGCCGGCTCAGGGCTTCGGCGTACTGCCGGGCGAGCGCGGGGGCCAGTCCCTGGAACGGCTCGTCGACCATCAGGAGGCGCGTCCCCACCATCAGCGCCCGCGCGAGCGCGGCCATCTTGCCCTGCCCGCCCGACAGCGCGGCGGCAGAACGGGGCAGCATGCCCTCGACCTGCGGCACGACCGCGACCACCTCGGCGATGCGCGCGTCGATCTCGGCGGGCTTCATGCCCAGCGATTCGCACGGCAGGCGCAGGTTGTCCCGCACGGTCATGGTCGGGAACAGCACGCGCTCTTCGGGCGCGTAGCCGACGCCCAGTCCGGCGCGCCGATGGGACGGCTCGGCGAGCAGGGAACGCCCCGCCAGCTCGACGGTGCCGCCGCGCGGCACGGCGAAGCCCATGATGGCGCGCAGCAACGTGGTCTTGCCGGCGCCGTTGCGGCCGACGACGGCATAGGTGCCGCCGGAGCGGAGCTCCGCGCTCACGCCCCGCAGCACCGGAATGCCCGCGATGTCGACGCAGAGATGGTTCAGTCTCAACATGGCGTCAATGCCCTAAAACGACGGTACGCACTTCGGCATCGTTCATCACGACGTCGGGCGGCCCGTCGGCCGCGATGCGACCCGAGATCCACGCGGCGACGCGGGTCGCGTACTCGTGGACGATGTCCACGTCATGCTCCACGAACATCGCGGTCACGCTGCGTTCGGCCAGCGCCTTCATGATGGTGGCCATCAGGGGGTGCTTCTCGTCGGCGGCCACGCCGCTCGTCGGCTCGTCCATGATGAGGAGCTTGGGCCGGAGCACCAGCGCCATCGCGATGTCGAGGAGCTTGCGGTGGCCTTCCGGCAGGCTGTCGCAGGGGTCGCCGGCCCGCGCGGCCAGGCCGACGACTTCGAGCACATGGTCGATCTCGGCCGGATCGACGCAACGCGCCATCGGGCTCCAGAAGCCGATGCGTCCTTGCCGCGCCGCGACGGCGAGCTCGACGCTCTCGCGCACCGTGTGCTCCAGGAAGAGCTGCGGCAACTGGAACGAACGCCCGACCCCGCGCCGCACGATCTGGCGCGGATGCAGGCCGGTGATCTCGGCGCCTTCGAAGCGGATCTCGCCGCTGGTGGGCTTGATGTAGCCCGTCACCATGTTGATGAACTTCGTCTTGCCGGCGCCGTTGGCACCGATGACCGCCAGCCGTTCGCCGCTCCTGAGGTCGAAGTCGATCCCGTCGGCGGCGACGATGCCGCCGAACCGCAAGGCGAGGCCGCGCGTTTGCAGCAGGAAGTGTTCCGTGGATCGCGCCTGCATGTCATGCCGCCTTTCGGATGCGTGCGCCACGGGCGCGGTCGAGCCG
>JAKOND010000015.1 GCA_022702125.1 Burkholderiaceae bacterium | reverse complement strand
GCTGGCGCATGCCCGCGCCCTCGGCGCCCAGCACCAGGGCCAGCGGGCGGTTCAGGTCGCTCTGGTAGAGCGTGCCGGGCGCGTCGTCGCTGGTGCCGACGCACCAGATGTCGCGCTCCTTGAGTTCACCGAGCGTGCGCGCGAGGTTGGTCACCATGAAGTACGGCACCGTCTCGGCGGCGCCGCTGGCCACCTTCGCCACCGTGGCGTTGACGCCCACCGCATGGTCCTTGGGCGCGATGACCGCATGCGCCCCGGCGCCGTCGGCCACCCGCAGGCAGGCGCCCAGGTTGTGCGGATCGGTCACGCCGTCGAGCACCAGCAGCAGCGGCACCGCCCCCGACTCCTCCACGCCTTCCAGCAGTTCGTCGAGCGAATGCGCCTGCGGCAGGGTTTCGACGCGGGCCGCGATGCCCTGGTGGCCGTTGCTGCCGCACAGGCGCGCGAGCCGGTCCGCGTCGGCCTCGATCAGCCGCACGCCCGCGCTGGCGGCGCGGTCGACGAACTGCCGCATGCGCGCGTCCTTGCGGGTCGATTCGTAGTAGATCTCGATGATCGACCGGGGGGCGGTCTTGAGGCGCACGCCGAGCGCGTGGAAACCGAAGAGGACTTTGGGAGAAGACATGCCGGGATTATCGATGCCGCGGCGGCATCGTCCGGCCCTCGCGCTGCGCCTCAGGGACGCACGCGGCCGGCCTCGATGGTGATGCGCCGGGCGCACTGGTCGGCGATGCCGCGGTCGTGGGTGACCAGGACGAGCGTGGTGCCCTGCTCGCGGTTGAGGTCGAACATCAGCCGCATCACCTTCTCGCCGGTCGCGAAGTCCAGGCTGCCGGTCGGCTCGTCGGCCAGCAGGACCGCGGGCTGCATCACGAAAGCCCGCGCCAGCGCTACCCGCTGCTGCTCGCCGCCGCTGAGCAACCGCGGGTAGTGCGACAGCCGGTCGCCCAGGCCGACGCGGCCCAGCATCTCGGCGGCCAGCCGCCGGGCCTGGGGCCGGCCGGCGAGTTCCAGCGGCAGCATGGCGTTCTCGAGCGCCGTCAGGTTGGACAGCAACTGGAAGCTCTGGAACACGAAGCCGATGCGCCGGGCGCGCATCGCGGCCCGCGCATCCTCGTCGAGCGCGAAGATGTCCTCGCCGTCGATGCAAACCGTGCCGCGGCTCGGCGTGTCGAGCCCGGCCAGGATCGCGAGCAGCGTGCTCTTGCCCGATCCCGACGCGCCGACGATGGCCACCGTCTCGCGCGGCGCCAGGGAAAAATCGATATCCTGCAAGATATCGAGCGTGCCGGACGAATCGGTGACCGATTTGAAGACATGCCGCACATCCACGATGGCGGCGGCGGCGTTCGGTTCAGACATGAAAGGCCTCAAGTTGGATCGTCAACGGTTTATCGTCGCATCGGCATGCCTGCTCGGGTCGCTCGCCGCGACCGTCGGGCAGGCGCTGGCGGCACCACCCCCTGGTTCCGCAGCCAAATCGGGCGGCCCGGTCCCGACCATCCTGGTCGTCGGGGATTCGCTGAGCGCGGAATACGGCCTGCGCCGCGGGACCGGCTGGGTGGCCTTGCTGGACAAGCGCCTGCAGGAGCGAAAGATCCCTGCGCGCATCGTCAATGCCAGCATCAGCGGGGATACGACGTCGGGCGGGGCGGCCCGGCTGGCGGCCCTGCTCCGGCAGCACCGCCCGTCGCATGTCATCCTGGAACTGGGCGCCAACGACGCACTGCGCGGCCTGCCGCTGAAGGATACGGAGGCCAATCTCCAGCGCATGGCGACTTCGGCCCAGGCCGCCGGTGCCCGGGTGCTGATCGCCGGCATGGAGGTTCCGCCGAACTACGGAACCGCCTACATCCGGGCGTTCTCGGACATCTTCGGCCGCGTCGCCAAGGCCACCGGGTCGCAGTACGTGCCTTTCCTGCTCAAGGGCGTGGCGGATATCCCGGATCCGACGGGCATGTTCCAGGCGGACCGGATCCATCCGCTGGAGAAGGCCCACCCGATCATCCTGGACAACATCTGGCCGGTGCTGGAGAAGATGCTGCGATGAGCGGCCGGGCCGAGCGGTTCGGCCTTCGTTCAACCGCCGCCTTGCGCCTGGGGGTCGGTGGTGGCGGCGCCTCCGGCGGGTTGGTCCTCTGCGCCGTCCTGGGCCGCGCCGTCCTCCGGCTGGTCGTGGCCGACGCCGGTCTTGCGGTCGGCCTTGGCCTTGGCCTTCTCTTCCTTCTTTCGGCGCTTGGCCAGTTCCTTCTGTCTCTTCTCGAATCCGTAATTGGGTGTTGCCACGCGAGCTCCGTTCTACAAGTTCTGGGGATGAATGCACTTTAAGTGATAAGGAGATGCCGTGCCAGCATCTGCCCGGGGGATCAGCCGGCGCCGGCGGCGCGCATCGCATCCAGCGATTGCCGCAGGTCGCCGATGAGGTCGGCGGCCGCTTCGAGCCCGATGGAGAAGCGGACCAGGCCGCCCGCATGCGGCCACCGGGCGGTAGCGGCGTCGCGCATCGACGCCATGTCGTAAGGCACGACCAGGCTGCACGGCCCGCCCCAGGAGAAGCCGATGCGGAACCGCCGCAGGCCGTCGCAGAACCGGTCGATGGCCGGCTGGTCGATGTCCGATGCGAAGACGATGGAGAACAGGCCCGCCGCCAGATCCCGCGCGCCGCAGGTCTTGCGCCAATGGTCGTGGCCGGGACTGCCGGGCAGGGCCGGATGCAGGACGGCCGCGACCTCCGGACGGGATTGCAGCCAGCGCGCCAGTTCGCGCGCGGTCGCGTCGTGCGCACGGTAGCGCAGGTCGATGCTCGGCAGCGCGCGCAGGACCAGTTCGGCATCGTTGGCCCCCACGCCCAGCCCCAGGCGCATGTGGGCCAGCTTGATCCGCAGGTGCAAGGCTTCGTCGCGGGTCACCACGCTGCCCATCAGCACATCGCCGCCGCCGCTGGGGTATTTGGTGAGGGCGTGGACGCTGGCATCGACCGCCAGCCCGTCGCCGAGGTCGAAGGCATCGAAGGCCAGGCCCGCGCCCCAGGTGTTGTCCAGCGCCACCGCCACGCCCGGTCGCTCGCGGCAGGCGCGCACCAGGCCCTGCAGGTCGGGGAATTCCATCGAGACCGATCCGGCCGCCTCCACCCAGACCAGCCGGGTGCGCTCGGAGAGCTTGGCGCGCAGGTCATCGGCATCCATCGCGTCGTAGAGCCGGTGGCCGATGCCGTAGGCGGCGAGTTCCGCCTGCGCGAAGGCGAGCCCGGGCCCGTAGGCGTTGTGGGGGATGAGGACCTCGTCGCCGGTCTTCAGCAGGGCGAGGTCGACCAGCGCGATCGCCGACAGGCCGCTGGGCGCCAGCAGGCACTGCAGGCCGCCTTCCAGCGTGGCGAGGCGCTCTTCCAGGACGAAGGTGGTGGGCGTGCCGTGCAGGCCGTAGGTGTAGCCTTCCTTCTGTTTCCACTCCCGGGTGCGCAGCGCGGCGACATCGGGGAAATACACGGTGGAGGCCTTGTGGACGGCCACCTGGGGAGCCTCGAAGCCGGCGGGCGGCCGGTAGGCGTGATGGACGAGTTGGGTGGCGATGCCGGTCATCGATTCATCATACCCGTGGCCCCGCAGGCGTCCGCCGGGGCGGAGACACGCGCGCGGCACCGTCGCGCGCGGGCGGAAAGCGCCTCCCGGAGGCCGTCAACCGCCGGTGCCCCAGAACGTGTCGAACAGCAGCTTCAGGTTGAGCACCACGATGAGGCCGGCGATGCACCACGCGACCGCCAGCAGCTTGCGGCCGACCGCCAGCGGGCCCATGAGCTTGCGGTCGGACACGAAGCGCACCAGCGGGATGACCGCGAACGGCAGCTGCATCGACAGCACCACCTGGCTGAAGACCAGCAGCTTGGCCGTGCCTTGCGGGCCGTAGAGGCTGGTCACCACCACCACCGGCACGATGGCGATGCCGCGGGTCAGCAGGCGGCGCGCCCAGTCGGGGATGCGCAGCCGCAGGAAGCCCTCCATCACGATCTGGCCGGCCAGCGTCGCCGTCACGGTCGAATTGATGCCCGATGCCAGCAGCGCCACCGCGAACAGGGTGGAGGCGAGCCCCACGCCCAGCATCGGCGAGAGCAGTTCGTAGGCCTGCTCGATCTCCACCACATCGGTGCGCCCGGCCTGGTGGAAGACGGTCGCGGCGGTGATCAGGATCGCCGCGTTCACGAACAGCGCCAGCATCAGCGCGATGGTGCTGTCGGCGACCGCCCAGCGGACCGCCTGCTTGCGCCCGGCATCGTCGCGCACGAAGGCCCGCGTCTGCACGATGGACGAATGCAGGTAGAGGTTGTGCGGCATGACGGTGGCGCCGATGATGCCGATGGCCAGGTAGAGCGCGGCCGGGTTGGTCACCACCTCCGCGCGCGGCAGGAAGCCCGCGAGCACGTCGCGGATCGGCGGCGCGGCCAGCGCCATCTGGACCACGAAACAGCCGAAGATGATGGTCAGCAGCGCGATCACGAAGGCTTCGAGCGAGCGGAAGCCGCGTCGCATCAGCAGCAGGATTAGGAACACATCGGCCGCGGTGAGGATGGCGCCCCAGAGCAGCGGGATGCCGAACAGCAGGTTGAGGGCGATGGCGGTGCCGATGACCTCGGCCAGGTCGCAGGCGATGATGGCCGCCTCGCAGGCCATCCACAGCAGCAGGTTGACCGGGCGGGGATACCGGGCGCGGCAGGCCTGCGCGAGGTCGAGCCCGGTCGCGATGCCCAGCCGCGCGGCCAGCGCCTGCAGCACGATGGCCATCAGGTTCGACAGCAGGATGACCGACAGCAGCATGTAGCCGAACTGCGAGCCACCCGCGATGTCGGTGGCCCAGTTGCCCGGGTCCATGTAGCCGACGGACACCATGTAGCCCGGCCCGAGGAAGGCCAGGAAACGCCGCAGCCACGGGCCGCCCGTCGGCACCGGCACGCTCGCGTTCAGGCTGCCCAGGCTGAGTTCGTCCGTCAGCCTGCGGGGCGACATTGCGCTGCTGCCGATCTTCACCTCCGGAGATGCCACGTCGTTCTTTCCTGTTGCGCGCCGGCTCGACGCGATGAGCGAGCAATATAGCTGAGGCTAAGAATTAAAGTGTAGGCAATGAACCCATAGATACTTTCTATGGCGGCCGGGCGGCGAACCGGATGGGTCAGAATCGGCACCCCATCCAGTGATGCCGCGCTGGATGCACTACACAGCTACCAGGAGGACGCATGGCGCGGGTGAAACGGGCAGTGGAAGGGCCGGGCCTGGTCGAGGCCGCCATCCACATGGAAAGCTTCAGGCAGGTCCGCGAAGCGCATCGCCAGGAGCGGGTCGACGACTACGTGGAACTGATCTCGGACCTGATCCGCAACGACGGCGAGGCACGCCAGGTCGATATCGCCCAGCGGCTGGGCGTGGCGCAACCGACGGTGGCGAAGATGCTGGTGCGCCTGGCGGACGCGGGCCTGGTCGTCCGCCGCCCCTACCGGGGCGTGTTCCTGACGGAAGCCGGCCATGCGCTGGCCGAGGCCAGCCGGGCGCGGCATCGGGTCGTCGAGGATTTCCTGCTGGCCCTGGGCGTGGACCCGGACTCCGCCCGCCGCGATGCCGAAGGCATCGAGCACCACGTCAGCACGCCCACCCTGGAGATCTTCGCCCGCTTCGTCGCGGACCGCCGCGCGTCCGCAGAGCACGCGCAGGCCGGCGCCCCTGCCGCGACGGCGTCCTAGCGCAAGGCGGCCCGACCGGCCGGCCGGTGCTCGCAGTGGGGCTTGGTGCAGGCGGCATACAGCGCCAGCGCGTGCTCCTGCAGGCGGAAGCCGCGCTCCTGCGCGATGGACTCCTGGCGCTGCTCGATCTGGTCGTCGTGGAATTCCTCGACCCGGCCGCAGTCGGTGCAGATCAGATGGTCGTGGTGCTGGTTGTCGTTGAGTTCGTAGACCGCCTTGTCGCGGATGAAGCTGCTGCGGCGCAGCAGTCCGGCGGTCTCCAGCTGGGACAGCACGCGGTAGACGGTGGCGAGGCCGACATCGGAGCGGCTGTCGAGCAGCAGGCGGTAGATGTCCTCGGCCGCGAAATGGCGTTCGGGCCGCGTCTGGAACAGTTCGAGGATGCGGAGTCGGGGAAGCGTGGCCTTCAGTCCGGAATCACGCAGGTCCGTGAGTTGGCTCATGGCGGTTTCTTTCTTCGTGGGGTGGGGGAATGGCAGGGATGCCGCGCCGGCTGTCGCGCCGTTTGCGCCTGCACGCGTCCCGCCTTCCGCCTCGTGGCGTGCGGCACCGCGAGGGTCGGGGACGGAAAACGATGCATTGCCCATCGTAAAACGTCCGGCCGGAATAAGCATCGCGTCCGACGGCGGAGAAACGCACGAAATGCCGGCGCCACGACGGAAGACCCGCCGCCGGTCCCGCACAACCTGAAACCTTGTCGGGCATGGACAGGCGCCCGTCAGCCCCCGCGCGGCCCGAGGGCCGCCACGCGTTCGCCCGCCGAACTCACATCTGCAGCCGTGAATTGCGCGGCACGTGCGCCATCAGGAACTCCATCTGGTCGGCCAGGATGCGCCGGTTGCGCAGGATGAAATCCTCCCACAGGCTCGGCACGTAGGGCGCGTAGAGCAGCGGCATGCCGGCCTGCTCGGGGGTCCGACTGCTCTTGCGGTGGTTGCAGGAGCGGCAGGCGGTGACCACGTTCATCCAGGTGTCCGGGCCGCGCTGGCTCAGCGGCACGATGTGCTCCCGCGTCAGGTCGTGGTCGTGGAAGGGCTGGCCGCAGTAGGCGCAGACATGGCGATCGCGGGCGAAGAGCTTGTCGTTGGTGAGTCCGCAGCGCAGCAGGAAGGGGTTGATGCGCGGCACGCCCCGGGTGCCGATGATGCTGCTGATCGCGATCTCGGACTGCAGCCCGGTGATCGCGTTGTGGCCGCCGCGGAACACCGCGATGCGCGCGCCGGCCTCCCAGCGCACGTCCTCGGCCGCGTAGTGGGTCACCGCCTCCTCCAGCGAGATCCACGACTGCGGCAACCCCTGGGCCGACAACTTCAAGACCTTCACGCAGAACCTCCCTGATCACAACACGACAGGACGGAAGCGTGCGCACGCGGCGCGACGCCAGCTACGGGACAATATACGCTTTCCGTGACAATCGGACCTTTGTCCCGGCAACGCGCCGAGAGATCGGTCATCGCTTCCCCATGCATGTCTTTCGCGGCTTCCATCATCCCGGCGTGGCAGCGGCCTGCGCGCTGACCATCGGCAACTTCGACGGGGTGCATCGCGGCCACCAGGCGATGCTGGCGCTGCTCGTGAGCGAGGCGCGGCACCGCGGCCTGCCGAGCTGCGTGCTGACCTTCGAGCCCCATCCGCGCGACTACTTCGCCGGCCGCAGCGGCAACGCGGCGCTGGCGCCGGCGCGCATCGGCACCCTGCGCGACAAGCTGACCGAGCTGGCCTGCTGCGGCGTCGACCAGGTGGTGGTGCTGCCCTTCGACGCGCGGCGCGCGGCGCAGACCGCCGAGGACTTCATCGGCGACGTGCTGGTGCGGGGCCTGGGCACCCGCTACGTGCTGACCGGCGACGACTTCCAGTTCGGCGCGCGGCGCGGCGGCGACTACGCGCTGCTGGACCGGGCGGGCGCGGAACGGGGCTTCGAGGTCGCGCGCATGAACAGCTACGAGATCTCCGATCCGCAGGGCCGCCTGCGGCCCGGCAGCGGCGCGGCCGCGGGGCCGGGCACGGGTCTGCGGGTGTCGAGCTCGGCGGTGCGCGAGGCGCTGCAGCAGGGGCGCATGGACGACGCGGCGCAGCTGCTCGGCCGGCCCTACGCCATCAGCGGCCATGTGGTGCACGGCGCCAAGCTCGGCCGCGACCTGGGCTTCCGCACCCTCAACATGCGTTTCGCGCACTGGAAGCCGGCGGCCTCCGGCATCTTCGCGGTGCGGGTGCACGGGCTCGACGGCGAACCGATCGAGGGCGTGGCCAACCTCGGCGTGCGCCCGTCGCTCGACCCGCGCGACGTCAACGGCGGCCGGGTGCTGCTGGAGACCCACTGCCTGCGCTGGCCCGGGCGCCTGGGCAGCGAAGGGGCCTACGGTAAAATCGCCCGGGTGGAACTGCTGCACAAACTGCACGACGAACTGAAGTACGACGGACTCGATGCCCTGCGCGCAGGCATCGCCCGCGACTGCGACGACGCGCGCGCATTCTTCGCGGGCCGCCACGCCCAGACCCACCGCCAGACGACGCGCGACCGAATTTAGCGCCCGTGCGCGGCCCGCCGGGCCGCACCCCGGGGCAGCCGGCCGGTCCGGCCCGCCACCGGGCCGGAGCGCACGGCTCCTCTCCCGATCCGCCGGCCCCGTGCCGGCCCCCCTCCCCTTCGTCCCGCAGCCCCGTCCGGCAGCCTCCGCCCCGCGCTGCCGACGCACCCCCGAAAACCATGTCCGACTCTGCCCACGCACCCGGCGCCGCCGCCGAACCCGCTTCCGACGCCGCGGACTACCGCGCCTTCCTCAACCTGCCCGACACGCCGTTCCCGATGCGCGGCGACCTGCCCAAGCGCGAACCGGCCTGGGTGCAGGAATGGAACGAGCAGGGCCTCTATAAAAAGCTGCGCGCGGCGCGCTGCGGCCACGAGAAGTTCATCCTGCACGACGGCCCGCCGTACGCCAACGGGCAGATCCACATGGGCCATGCGGTCAACAAGATCCTCAAGGACATGATCGCCAAGGCGCGACAGCTCGAAGGCTACGACGCGCTCTACATCCCGGGCTGGGACTGCCACGGCCTGCCGATCGAGAACCAGATCGAGAAGACCCACGGCCGCAACCTCGGACGCGACGAGGTGCAGGCCAAGAGCCGCGCCTACGCCGCCGAGCAGATCGCGCAGCAGAAGGCCGACTTCCAGCGCCTGGGCGTGCTCGGCGATTGGGAGCACCCCTACCGCACCATGGACTTCGGCAACGAGGCCAACGAGATCCGCGCGCTCAAGCGGGTGATGGAGCGCGGCTTCGTCTACCGCGGCTCCAAGCCGGTGTACTGGTGCTTCGACTGCGGCTCGTCGCTGGCCGAGTTCGAGATCGAGTACGCCGACAAGAAGTCGCAGACGCTCGACGTCGGCTTCCCCTGCGCCGAGCCGGAGAAGCTCGCCGCCGCCTTCGGCCTGCCCGCGCTGGGCAAGGACGCCTTCGCCGTCATCTGGACCACCACCGCCTGGACCATCCCGGCGAACCAGGCGCTCAACGTCAACCCCGACCTCGACTACGCGCTGGTGGACACGCCGCGCGGCCTGCTGGTGCTGGCCGCGGCGCTGGTCGAGAAATGCCTGGCGCGCTACGGCATCGAAGGCACGGTGGTCGCGACCGCGCCGGGCCGGGCGCTCGACCGTATCGCCTTCCGCCACCCGCTGGCCCATGTGGACGCCGGCTACGACCGCCTGTCGCCGGTCTTCCTGGCCGACTACGCCACCGCGGACGACGGCACCGGCATCGTGCACTCCGCGCCGGCCTACGGCGTGGACGACTTCCAGTCCTGCCTGGCCTACGGCATGACGCACGACGACATCCTGAACCCGGTGCAGGGCAACGGCGTGTACGAGGACGCGCTGCCGATCTTCGGCGGCCAGCACATCTGGAAGGCCGCGCCCCGCATCGTCGAGGCGCTGGCCGCGGCCGACCGCCTGTTCGCCACCGAGCACATCAGCCACAGCTACCCGCACTGCTGGCGCCACAAGTCGCCGGTGATCTACCGCGCCGCGGCCCAGTGGTTCATCCGCATGGACGAGGGCGAGGGCGTCTTCACCGTCGACAAGGCCGAGGGCACGCTGCGCCAGCTGGCGCTGGCGGCCATCGACCAGACCGGCTTCTACCCCGAGAACGGCAAGGCCCGGCTACGCGACATGATCGCCAACCGGCCCGACTGGTGCATCAGCCGCCAGCGCAACTGGGGCGTGCCCCTGCCCTTCTTCCTGCACAAGGTCACCGGCGAGCTGCATCCGCGCACGCCGGAGCTGATGGACCGCGCGGCTGACATCGTCGAGCGGGGCGGCGTCGAGGCCTGGAGCCGCGCCACGGCCGAGGAGATCCTGGGCGCCGAGGAGGCGTCGCACTACGCCAAGGGCAACGACATCCTGGACGTGTGGTTCGACTCGGGCACCACCCACTACCACGTGCTGCGCGGCTCGCACCAGGGCAGCGGCACCGACATGGGCCACCACGCGCACGGCCCCGAGGCCGACCTGTACCTGGAAGGCCACGACCAGCACCGCGGCTGGTTCCATTCCTCGCTGCTGACCTCCTGCGCCATGACCGGCCGCGCGCCCTACCGCGGCCTGCTGACCCACGGCTTCACGGTGGACAGCCAGGGCCGCAAGATGAGCAAGTCGCTGGGCAACGGCGTCGATCCGCAGGCCACCAGCAAGAAGCTGGGCGCGGAGATCATCCGCCTGTGGGTCGCCGCGAGCGACTATTCCGGCGACATCGCGGGCGACGACAAGATCCTGGCGCGGGTGGTGGACGGCTACCGCCGCATCCGCAACACGCTGCGCTTCCTGCTCGCCAACACCAGCGACTTCGACCCCGCCGCCGACGCGGTGCCGCTGGAGCGGATGCTGGAGATCGACCGCTACGCCCTGGCCCGCGCCCGCCGCTTCCAGGCCGAGGTGCTGGCGCACTTCCGGGTCTACGAATTCCATCCGGTGGTCGCGAAGCTGCAGGTCTACTGCAGCGAGGACCTGGGCGCGTTCTACCTCGACGTGCTCAAGGACCGGCTCTACGTCACCCCGGCCGGCAGCCTGGCGCGGCGCAGCGCGCAGACCGCGCTGTGGCACATCACCCACGCCATGCTGCGCTGGATGGCGCCGTTCCTGAGCTTCACCGCCGAGGAAGCCTGGAAGATCTTCGCGCCGGGCCGTTCCGACTCGATCTTCGTCGAGACCTTCTGGGAGGTGCCCGAGCCGGCCGACGCCGAGGCGCTGGTCGCCAAATGGAGCCGCCTGCGCGAGATCCGCGATGCGGTCAACAAGGACATCGAGGCGGTGCGCACGCAGGGCCTGGTCGGCTCCTCGCTGCAGGCCGCGGTCGCCATCCACGCGCCCGAGGACGACTACCGGCTGCTGCGGAGCCTGGGCGACGACCTGAAGTTCGTCACCATCACCTCGGTCGCGCAGGCGGTGCCGGCGGCCCCGGGCGAGGCCCTGCGGGTAAAGACCACCCAGGCGCCCGGCCGCAAGTGCGCGCTGACCTGGCACTACAGCGAGACGGTGGGCGACGACCCGGCGCATCCCGCGCTGTCGGCGCGCGCCGTCCTCAACCTGTACGGCGCCGGCGAAGTGCGGAAGGTGGCTTGAATGGCACAGCAGCCTCCCCGCACCCTCAAGGTCCGCAGCGCCACCCGTCCCGGTAGCGCCGGCGGCGGCAATGCCGACGCCAAAGCCACCACCGCCATGCTGCCCTGGCTGGCGCTCGCGCTGGCCATCGTGCTGGCGGACCAGTTCACCAAGGTGCTGATCCTCGACAGCTACCGGCTGGGCGATTCCACTCCGGTAGCGGGTTTCTTCAACATCGTGCGCGCCCACAACACCGGCGCCGCCTTCTCCTTCCTGGCGGCGGCGTCGGGCTGGCAGCGCTGGGTGTTCACCGGCATCGGCGTGGCGGCCGCCGGCTTCATCGTCCACCTGCTGCGCTCGCATGCGGGCCAGCGGCTGTTCTCGTTCTCGATCTCCTGCATCCTGGGCGGCGCGGTCGGCAACGTGGTGGACCGGCTGCTGCACGGCTACGTGGTCGACTTCCTCGACTTCCACCTCGGCGGCTGGCACTTCCCGGCCTTCAACGTGGCCGACATGGGGATCACCATCGGCGCGGTCTGCCTGGTGCTCGACGAACTGCTGCGGGTCCGGCGCGGGCGCTGAGCCCGCGAGGTCCTGCCCGCGTTGCGGGCAAAGACCTTTAGAGGACAGGGACCGTTTTTCTCCGGCTGGACGCGCCGGACCGGTCGGCCGATACTCATGGGATTCGATGTAAACGTTTACATGCCTATTCCACTCCCATGAGCATTCACCGTGTCGCGCAAGGCGCCGGCGTCTCGGTCGCGACCGTGTCGCGCGTGTTCAACGACCCGGAGCGGGTGGCCGCGTCCACCCGCATCCGCGTGCTCGAGGCGGCACGGACCCTGTCCTACCTGCCCAACCAGAGCGCGCGGACGCTGCGCACCCAGCGCAGCCGGATCATGGGCGCGATCCTGCCGAGCCGCGACGACCCGGTCTACGTGGAATGCATGAACGGCATCGCCGCAGCGGTGCTGGAAGCCGGCTATGTCCTGGCGCCCATCGCCTGCGACTCCCTGCCCGACCGCGAGGCGGATGCGGCCCGGTGGATCGTCGCCAGCGGCGCCGAGGGCTGCGTGCTGCTGGTGACCGACGTCGAGGCTTCGGCCGCGCTGCCGCTCCTGGGGCGGTCCGGCGTGCCGTATGCGCTGATGCACCACCAGGACGACCGCCACCCGTGCGTGTCGATCGACAGCCGGCGCGCGCTGGCCGACCTGGTCGCGCGGCTCGAATCGCTCGGCCACCGCGAAATCGTCCGCCTCGTCCCGCAGCCGGCCTTCTCGCGGGTGCAGGAGGCCCGGCCTGGGGACGGCACCGGCGACGACTCCGCGGCCCGCGCATCGCGGGTGCGGCATATCGACATGGCGCCCGGCGCGGACCCGGTCCGGCAGATCGGTCTGCTGCTGTCCTCGCCGACGCGCCCGACCGCGCTGCTGTGCACCAGCGACCTGCTGGCGATCGACTGCCTGCGCGCCGCCGCGCTGCAGGGCCTGCAGGTGCCGCGCGACCTGACGGTCGTGGGCTTCGACGGCATCGCGCTGGGCGCCCGGATGTTTCCGATGCTGGCCGCCGTCGTGCAACCCCATGCCGCCATCGGCCGCCATGCCGTCGAACTGGTACTGCGCGCCATCGCCGGGGGCCGCGCGCCCACGGCGGCGGACAGCCTGCTGCTGCCCCACGGCATGCGCGAAGGCGAATCGTGCGGACCGCCGCCGTTCACCGCGCACGGACATCCCCAGCCCGGCCATCCGGCCGAAGCGGCGCTTGCCTGACGCCGCCGGCCCCCTCCATCGATCCATGCCATGACATGAGCGCCTTCCACTTTACCTCCCTGGCCCACCTGACCGACCTGCACATCCGCCACCCCGGCGAGACCGCCTACCGCCGGGTCGATACCGCGGCCTACCTGCGCAAGAGCGTGGACATGGTGCAGGGGCTCGCGCCACGGCCGGACGCGGTGGTCATCACCGGCAACCTCACCGATTTCGGACAGGACGAGGCCTACGCCCACCTGGCCGAGCTGCTCGCGCCGCTGACCATGCCCTTCTACCTGCTGCCCGGCAGCCACGACAGCCGCGAGGCGATGCGGCGCGGCTTTCCGGCCCACACCCACCTCGGCGACGGGCCGTTCATCCAGTACGCCGTCGATGTCGGCGAGCTGCGGCTGATCGCGGTCGATTCCTGCACCCCGGGCGAGAGCCACGGCTCGCTCTGCCAGCGGCGGCTGCGCTGGCTCTCCGACGAGCTCGACGCCTGCGAGGACCGGCCGGTCATCCTGGCCTTGCACCATCCGCCGTTCCAGACCTACGTCAACGTGGTGGACAAGCCCTCGCTGCTGCAGGGCGCGGAGGAACTGGAGGCGCTGGTGGAGCTCCACCCCAACATCCAGCGCATCCTCTCGGGCCACCTGCACCAGGCGGTCACCACCCTCGTCGGGGGCGCCATCGCCATGACCGCGCCGGCGCCGGCGCAGTCGATGCGGCTCGACAGCGACGACAACCGGCTCGCGCAGTGGGAGGTCAAGCCGCCCGCCCTGCTGGTGCACACCTTCCCCGGCACCGGACGCATGGTCAGCCACACCGTTTCCAGCGCGCGGCTCTGACATCGGCCTCCCTGATTGTTAAGCCACAATGAACGGCTGACCATCACGCCGCGCCGGCTCCGCAGGGCCCGCGCCGCCGGGGCGCCGTACGCAAGGGAGAGAATCGCGAGGACATGAAGCATCTGTTGAATCTGCTGGCGGCGATCGCGCTGCTCGTCTGGGGGACCCAGCTGGTGCGCACCGGCGTGCTGCGCGTGTTCGGGGCCAACCTGCGCAAGATCCTCGCCCGCAGCATGGGCAACCGGTTCACCGCCGCGCTCTCGGGCATCGGGGTGACGGCGCTGGTCCAGTCGAGCACCGCCACCTCGCTGATGACCTCCTCCTTCGTAGGCCAGGGCCTGCTGAGCCTGACCTCGGCGCTGGCGGTGATGCGCGGCGCGGACGTGGGCACGGCGGTGATGTCGGTGCTGTTCTCGGTGGACCTGTCCTGGCTGTCGCCGCTGCTGATCTTCTCGGGCGTGGTGCTGTTCCTCTCGCGCCAGTCGAGCACGCCCGGCCGGGTCGGCGGCGTGCTGATCGGCCTGGGGCTGATGCTGCTGGCGCTGCAGATGGTGGTCGGCTCCACCGAGCCGCTGTTCGAATCCGACGCGATGCGCGCGGTGCTCGGCTCCATCGGCAGCGACCTGCTGCTGGAGATCACCGTCGGCGCCGCGCTGGCGGTGATCGCCTATTCCAGCCTGGCCATCGTGCTGCTGATCGCGGCGATGGCGACCTCGACCGTGGTGCCGCTCGACGTCGGCCTGGGGCTGGTGCTGGGCGCCAACCTCGGCAGCGGCGTGCTGGCGGTGCTGACCACCGCCAAGTCGGCGGTCGAGGTGCGTCAGGTGACCGTCGGCAACCTGGTGTTCAAGGCGATGGGCGTGGCGCTGGTGGCGCCCTTCATCGGGCTGTGGCTGCAGCACGTGCAGCCGCGCCTGCCGGACTCCACCTCGGGCGTGGTGCTGTTCCACCTGGCGTTCAACATCGTCATCAGCGTCGGCTTCATCGGGCTGACCGGGTTCGTCGCCCGGCTGGTCGAGCGGGTGCTGCCCAAGGCCAAGGCGGCGCCGGGCGCGGTGCGCCGGCCGCAGCACCTGGACCCGTCGGCGCTCTCGACGCCCTCGCTGGCCATCTCCTGCGCGGCGCGCGAGGCGCTGCACCAGGCCGACATGGTCGAGACCATGCTGATCGGCATGCTCGACGTGATGCGCAAGAACGACCTGCAGCTCGCCGAGAACCTGCGCAAGCTCGACGACACCGTCGACGAGCTGTACTCGGCGATCAAGTACTACCTGACCAAGATCCCCACCGGCGCGCTGGGCGAGGAGGAGAGCCGGCGCTGGACCGACATCATCAGCTTCACCATCAACATGGAGCAGGTGGGCGACATCATCGAGCGGGTGCTGATCGACATCGAGGAGAAGAAGATCAAGAAGGCGCGCAGCTTCTCGCAGGCCGGCATGAAGGAGATCGAGGAACTGCACGCCCGGCTGATCGACAACCTGCGCCTGGCGATGAGCGTGTTCCTCAACGGCAACGTGCGCGACGCGCAGAAGCTGCTGCAGGAGAAGGCCCGTTTCCGCGACCTGGAGCGCGCCTACGCCACCACCCACCTGGGACGGCTGTCGGAGCAGACGGTGCAGAGCATCGAGACCAGCTCGCTGCACATCGACCTGATCAGCGACCTGAAGCGCATCAACTCGCACATCTGCTCGGTGGCCTACCCGATCCTGGACTCGGCCGGCGTGCTGGCGCCGAGCCGGCTGCGCGAGAAGGTGGCGGACACCGCGCCCGCCGCCATGCCGCCGGTGCCGGACGCGGCCGCGGTGCCCGACCGCGCCGACCGCTGAGACCGTTCCCCGCCCCCCGTCCCGGGGGCGGGGTCCGCCGCGGCTCCCTAGCGGCGTTCGGGCGCCAGGGCGGGATGCTCTTCGTGGGGCGAGACGGCCGCGGCCGCCGCCTCGGGCGCCGCGGCGCGCTCCGCCGGCGTGGCGGTGACGGCCGGCGCCACGTCGGCGCGGCGCGCGTAGCGCTGGGCCAGCACCGCGCAGACCATCAGCTGGATCTGGTGGAACAGCATCAGCGGCAGCACGATGGCGCCCACCGCCGGCGCGGCGAACAGCACCTTGGCCATCGGCACGCCGCTGGCCAGGCTCTTCTTCGATCCGCAGAAGACGATGGTGATCTCGTCCTCCTTCGAGAAGCCCAGGCGCCGCGCCGCCAGCATGGTGCCGCCCAGCGAGCCGGCCAGGATCACGCAGCACACCAGCACCAGCCCGGCGAGCGCCGGCAGCGGGATCTGGCGCCACAGGCCCTCGACCACCGCCGCGCTGAAGGCGGTGTAGACCACCAGCAGGATCGAGCCCTGGTCCACCAGCTTGAGCGTCTTGGCGCGCTGCTTGACCCATTCGCCGATCCAGCGGCGCAGCAGGTGGCCGACCACGAAGGGCAGCATCAGCTGCAGCATGATCCGGCCGATGCCGCCCAGCGACGGCCCCCCGGTGCCGCCGTGCTCCACCACCAGCAGGTTGACCAGCACCGGCGTGACGAACACGCCCAGCATGGTGGAGGCCGAGGCGCTGCACACCGCCGCCGGGATGTTGCCCCGCGCCATCGCGGTGAAGGCGATGGCCGACTGCACCGTCGCCGGCAGCACGCACAGGTACATCACGCCCTGGTACAGCTCGGGCGTCACCAGCGGCAGCAGCACCGGCCGCAACGCCAGGCCCAGCAGCGGGAACAGGACGAAGGTCGCCAGCACCACGACGATGTGCAGCCGCCAGTGCGTCGCGCCGGCGATGACCGCCTCGCGCGACAGCCGCGCGCCGTGCAGGAAGAACAGCAGCGCGATGGCCGCGGTGGTCAGGCCCTCGAAGCCGCGCGCGGCCACGCCCTGCGCCGGCAGGAGGCTGGCGACGGCGACGGTGGCGACCAGCGCCAGCGTGAAGTTGTCGGGAAGGAATTTGGAACGGGCCATGGCGGGGGAGCGACCGGCCGGAGCCGACCGCGGTGGATGCGGGAAGTCAGCGATTGGACCGCAGGTCGATTCAACAGACAAATGCATTTGTCTGATGGATTTATGATTCCTCATGATGAATGTCAGCCTGCGCCAGCTGCGCGTCTTCCAGGCGGTGGCGGCCGAGCGCAATTTCAGCCGCGCCGGCGAGCGCATCGGCCTCACCCAGCCCGCGGTCAGCCGCGCCGTCACCGAGCTGGAGGGCCAGCTCGGCCTGCGGCTCTTCGACCGCACCACCCGCGAGGTGGCGCCGACCGAGGCCGGGCGCAGCCTGGCCGGGCACCTCGACCGGTTGATCGACGAACTGGAGACCGCGCTGCTCGACGTGCAGGGCATGGCCACCGACCGCCGCGGGCGGGTACGGGTGGCCAGCAGCCCGACGCTGTCCGCCAACCTGATGCCGGCCTGCATCTCGGCCGCCGCGCAGCGGCTGCCCGGAGTGGAGCTGGTGCTGCTGGACCGGGTGCAGCAGGACGGGCTGGGCAGCATCCGCGCGGGCGAGGTGGATTTCGGCGCGGTGATCGACCCGGCCGATGCCGACGACCTGCACTGCGAGACCATCCTGCGCGAGCCCTTCTGCCTGGTGTGCCCGGCGGACCACCCGCTGGCGCAGCGCGGGGCGGTGCCCTGGCGCGCGCTGGCCGAGCATCCGCTGGTGCTGCTCGACCACGCCTCGGGCAGCCGCCGGCTGATCGACCAGGCCCTGGCGCGCCACGGCGTGCGGCCGCAGGTGGCGCAGCAGCTCGGCCATCCGACCACCGTGTTCCGGATGGTGGATGCCGGCCTGGGCGTCGGCGTGCTGCCCCGGCTGGCGCTGGCGCCGGCCGACACCGCCGGGCTGGCGGTGCGCGACCTGGTGCCGCGGGTGGACCGCGCGGTGGTGCTGGCGCACCGGCGCAACCGCACGCTGTCGCCCCGGGCGCAGCAGGTCTGGGAACTGGTGCGGACGGTGGCCCGGGCACGGTACGGCGAGGCCTGATGCCCCGCTCCGCCGGGCCGGCGGAACCGGAATCCGCCGCCATGGGCCTCCAGTCCGCTTACGCTATCTTTTCGGTAGCGCCAAGCCAAGGAGAAACCTTGGCTGTCCACGGATTCCCCTGTCCATCCCGGGCCTCGACCTACAGCGTGAGGATGGTGCTGCCGGTGGTCTTGCGCGCTTCCAGGTCGCGGTGCGCCTGCCGCACCTCCTCCAGCGGGTAGCGCTGCGCGATGTGGATCTTCACGTCGCCCGACGCCACCACCGCGAACAACTCGTCGGCCATCGCCTGCGTGGCTTCGCGGGTGGCGATGTGGGTGAACAGCGTCTGGCGGGTGACGTAGAGCGATCCCTTGTTGCCGAGCGCCGCCGGCGCGAAGGGCGGCACCGGGCCCGAGGCGTTGCCGAAACTCGCCATCAGCCCGAAGGGCCGCAGGCAGTCCAGCGACTGTTCCCAGGTGTCCTTGCCGACCGAGTCGTAGACCACCTTCACGCCCTGGCCGTCGGTGATCTCGCGCACCCGCGCGGCGAAGTCCCCGGTGCGGTAATTGATGGCATGCGCCGCGCCGTTGGCCAGCGCCAGCGCGCATTTCTCGTCCGAGCCGGCGGTGGCGATCAGGCGCAGGCCGAGCAGCCGGGCCCACTGGGTGGCGATCAGCCCGACGCCGCCGGCCGCGGCGTGGAACAGCACGAAGTCGCCGGGCCGCAGACCTTCCACCGGCAGCGTCTTGCGCAACAGGTACTGCGCGGTCAGGCCCTTGAGCATCATCGCGGCGCCGGTCTCGAAGTCGATCGCGTCGGGCAGGCGGCAGACGGTCTTGGCGGGCATCACCCGCTCCTCGCTGTAGCTGCCGGGCGGCTGGCTGGCGTAGGCGGCGCGGTCGCCGGGCCGCAGGTGGTCGACGCCCTCGCCCACCGCCTCCACGATGCCCGAGGCCTCCATGCCGAGCTGCAGCGGCATCGGCAGCGTGTACAGGCCGGTGCGCTGGTAGACGTCGATGAAGTTCAGGCCGACCGCCTTGTGGCGGATGCGGATCTCGCCGGGTCCGGGCTGGCCGACCTGCACGTCGACGATGCGGAGTTGCTCGGGTCCGCCGGGCTGGTCGATGCGGATGGCACGGGTCATGAAAGCTCCTCGGGATGGGAAGTGGATGGGGACTCCCGCATGCTGCCACCATCGGCCGCGTCCTGCAGGACCGCCGCGGACGGCCCGCAGGCTACAGTCGCCGGATGCACCAGCGCCTCACGCCCTCGACCGCCTTCCTGCTGACCGTCCCTCCGCTGCTGTGGGCCGGCAACGCGGTCGTCGGCCGGCTGGTGCACGCGATGGTGCCGCCGATGACGCTCAACTTCGTGCGCTGGGTCCTCGCCTTCGCCCTGCTGCTGCCCTTCGCCGGCTACCTGCTGCGCCGGGGCTCGGCGCTGTGGCCGCACTGGCGGCGCTACGCGCTGCTGGGCCTGCTGGGCGTGGGCTGCTACAACGCGCTGCAGTACCTGGCGCTGCAGACCTCCACGCCGATCAACACCACGCTGGTCGGCTCCAGCATGCCGCTGTGGATGCTGCTGGTGGGGCGGCTGTGCTTCGGCGCGCCGGTGCGCGGCCCGCAGGCCCTCGGCGCGCTGCTGTCGATGAGCGGCGTGCTGCTGGTGCTGGGCCGGGGGGAATGGAGCCAGCTGCTGGCGCTGCGGCTGGTGCCGGGCGACTTCTTCATGGTGCTGGCGACCATCGCCTGGGCCTTCTACGGCTGGCTGCTGACCCGGCCGGCCGATCCGCCGTCGATCCGCGGCCACTGGGCCACCTTCCTGTTCGCGCAGATCGTCTTCGGGCTCGGCTGGTCGGGCCTGTTCACCGCGGCGGAATGGACGCTCGGCACGCCGCGCATCGCCTGGGGCTGGACGCTGGCGGCCGCGCTGGCCTACGTGGCCACCGGGCCGGCGCTGGTGGCGATGGGCTGCTTCTCCACCGGCGTGCAGCGCGTGGGGCCGACCATCGCCGCCTTCTTCGCGAACCTCACGCCGCTCTTCGCGGCGCTGTTCTCCGCCGCCTTCCTGGGCGAGCCGCCGCGGCCCTTCCACGCGGCCGCCTTCCTGCTGGTGGTGGGCGGGATCGCGGTGTCGTCGAAGCGCTGATCCGCCGGGGCCTCAGTAGGTGCCCGGGTAGGCGCCGCCGTCGGCCAGGATGTTCTGGCCGGTGATGTATCCGGCCTGCGCGCTGCACAGGAAGGCGCAGATCGCGCCGAACTCCTCGGGGTTCCCGAAGCGCTGCGCCGGGATGCCCTGGCGCCGCTTGTCGGCGATGGCCTCGGCGGCCTGGCCGGTCTTCGCGGACACGTTCTTGAAGTTGGACTGCAGCCGGTCGGTGTCGAAGGAGCCGGGCAGCAGGTTGTTGATCGTCACGCCCTTGCCGGCGATGCCGCTGCGCGCCAGTCCGGCCACGAAGCCGGTCAGCCCGCTGCGCGCGCCGTTGGACAGGCCCAGGATGTCGATCGGCGCCTTCACCGCGCTGCTGGTGATGTTGACGATGCGGCCGAAACCGCGCGCGGCCATGCCGTCGACGCTGGCCTTGATCAGTTCGATCGGCGTGAGCATGTTGGCGTCCACCGCCTTGATCCACGCGTCCCGGTCCCACTCGCGGAAGTCGCCGGGCGGCGGGCCGCCGGCGTTGGTGACCACGATGTCGAAGTCGCGGCGCACCGCGAACACCGCGGCGCGGCCCTCGGGTGAGGTGATGTCGGCGGCCACCGCATGCACCCCGGTGCCCTGCGGCGCCAGGCCGCGCAGGGCGGCGGCCGTGGCCTCCAGCGCCTCGGCGCCCCGCGCCACGATCACAACGTGCGCGCCTTCGCGCGCCAATGCCTCGGCGCAGCCGCGGCCGAGGCCCTTGCTCGCGCCGCAGACCAGCGCCCATTTGCCTGCAATACCCAGATCCATGTGAAATCCCTCGAAGGATGTTGACGACGATGCATGCCGATGCCGGCACGCGGAAAAATCTTGCGGGCCTACTGCGCCCGCCTGCGGCTGAACACCAGGATGCCGGCCAGCACCAGCAGCGATCCGCCGACGCTCCAGGCCGTCAGCGGCTCGCCGAGCAGCAGCGCGCCCAGCAGGATGGTGGCGACCGGCCCGACCAGGCCGGTCTGCGCGGTGGCGCCGGGCCCGATGCGCTCGATGGCCATCATCACCAGCACCACCGGCACCGCGGTGCACAGCGTGGCGTTGGCGACCGACAGCCACAGCACCTCGGGCGCCACGGCCGCCGCCGACATCGGCCGCAGCGCCAGGAACTGCGCCAGGCACAGGAGGCAGGCCACGGTGCTCGCCAGGCCCACCAGCCGCAGCGAGCCGAGCCGCTCCACCATCCGCCCGCTGGACACCAGGTAGACGGTGTAGCTCACCGTGCTGCCCAGCACCAGCAGGCTGCCCAGCCAGGCCTGGCTGCCCTGGGTGTCCATCTCGTGGCCGAAGACGAGCGCGATGCCGGCGTAGCTGATCGCCATGCCCAGCCACTGCCGCGCGCCGACGCGGCGGCCGAACAGCAGCCACCCCGAGAGCACCACCAGCGTCGGGTTGAGGTACAGGATCAGCCGCTCCAGGCTGGCGCTGATGTAGGCCAGCCCGGCGAAGTCGAGGAAGCTCGCCAGGTAGTAGCCGGTGAACCCCAGCCCGGCCACGCCCCACCAGTCGCCGCGGCCCAGCGCCGCCCGGCCGCGCCCGAACCACCAGGCGATGGCCAGGAACAGCGGTAGCGCGAACAGCATCCGGTACATCAACAGCGTGACCGCGTCCACGCCGTGGCGGTAGGCCAGCTTGACGATGATCGCCTTGCCGCTGAAGGCGATGGCGCCGAGCGCGGCCAGCGCCAGGCCGGCGCGGTGGGCCCGGCGGGCGCTGGCGGAGGGCGGGGAATCGGGGGGACGGGACGACAAGCGGGATCCTGCGGGTTGCGCCCCGGCGCGGGGCGGCAAGGGAAAGCGATGCGCGAGCGGCGACGGGCGGGCCCATGAAAAATGGCACCCGGAGGTGCCATTCTCGCCGCCGGAAGCGGCGTTCGGTGTCGCGTCTCGGCAGGGGTGCCGACGGCCGCCGCGAGGGGGTCAGTCCTCGACGAAAGCCTCTTCGCGCTTCTTGCTCACCGCCGGCAGCAGCACGACGACCAGCAGCAGGGCGGCCGCGGCCAGCAGGCCGGCGGAGATGGGACGCGTGACGAACACTTCCCAGCTGCCGCGCGACAGCAGCAGCGCCCGGCGCAGGTTCTCTTCCATCATCGGGCCCAGGATGAAGCCCAGCAGCAGCGGCGCGGGTTCGCAGCCGAGCTTGAAGAACAGGTAGCCGATGAAGCCGAAGATGCCCACCATCCACACGTCGAAGGTGGTGTTGTTGGTGGTGTACACGCCCACCGCGCAGAACAGCACGATCGCCGGGAACAGGTACTTGTAGGGCACCGACAGCAGCTTGATCCAGATGCCGATCAGCGGCAGGTTCAGGATGACGAGCATCGCGTTGCCGATCCACATCGAGGCGATCAGGCCCCAGAACAGCTCGGGGTTGCTGGTCATGACCTGCGGGCCCGGCTGGATGTTGTGGATGGTCATCGCGCCCACCATCAGCGCCATCACCGCGTTGGGCGGGATGCCCAGCGTCAGCAGCGGGATGAAGGAGGTCTGCGAGCCGGCGTTGTTGGCCGATTCCGGCGACGCGACGCCGCGGATGTTGCCCTGGCCGAAGGGGACTTCGCCGGGTTGCAGCTTGGTCTTCTTCTCGATGGTGTAGGCCGCGAAGGCCGCCAGCAGCGCGCCGCCGCCGGGCAGGATGCCGAGCGCCGAGCCCAGCGCGGTGCCGCGCAGGATGGCCGGGAACATGCGCTTGAAATCCTGCTTGGTCGGGAACAGGCCTTCGACCTTGGCGGTGAAGACTTCGCGCTCTTCTTCCGGACGCGACAGGTTGGCGATGATTTCGCCGTAGCCGAAGATGCCCATGGCGATGGCCACGAAGCCGATGCCGTCGGTCAGTTCCGGGATGTCGAAGCTGTAGCGGGCGACGCCGGAGTTGACGTCGGTGCCGATCAGGCCCATCAGCAGGCCCAGCACGATCATCGCGACGGCCTTGAGCAGCGAGCCCGAGGCCAGCACCACCGCGCCGATCAGGCCCAGGGTCATCAGGGAGAAGTACTCGGCCGGGCCGAACTTGAAGGCCAGCTCGGTCAGCGGCGGCGCGAAGGCCGCGATGATCAGCGTGCCCACGCAGCCGGCGAAGAAGGAGCCGATGCCGGCGGCGGCGAGCGCAGGGCCGGCGCGGCCCTTGCGCGCCATCTGGTAGCCGTCGATCACCGTCACCACCGAGGACGATTCGCCCGGCAGGTTGACCAGGATGGCGGTGGTGGAGCCGCCGTACTGCGCGCCGTAGTAGATGCCGGCGAGCATGATCAGCGCCGAGACCGGCGGCAGCGCGAAGGTCGCGGGCAGCAGCATCGCGATCGTCGCGACGGGGCCGATGCCCGGCAGCACGCCGATCAGCGTGCCCAGGATACAGCCGATCAGGCAGTAGAGAAGGTTCGTGGCCGTGAAGGCGACCCCGAAGCCCAGCGAAAGGTTGGCAAGCATTTCCATGGTGTTGTGCTCCTAGTGGCGACGCGGGTCAGCCGGTGATGAAGGTCGGCCAGACCGGCATCTGCACCTTCAGCGCCCAGATGAAGGCGACGTAGCTGCCGACGCACAGGATGGATGCCAGGACGAAGGTGGGCAGCACCTTGAATTCCGACCCCGCGAGGCTGGCGATGAACACCAGCACGTAGATGCCGACGATCAGGCCCATCGGCGGCAGGCCGATGCTCGGCAGGCCGCCGATCATGATGCCGAACAGGAAGTTGGCGATGAGGATGAAGAAGATCTGCTTCCACGCCCACTTGCCGATCTTGTCGCCGTTCGCGGGGCCGGAGCGCACCGCGTTGACGACGATGAGCACCCCGAGGAATGCCATGAGGATGCCCAGCATCAACGGGAAATATCCGGGACCCATGCGCGCGCCCGATCCCACGCTGTAGCCATTGGCGCCGATTGCGAAAGCGGCGCCGACCACGGTGAACATCAAACCGGCAAAGAAGTCCTTTTGACTTTTGATAGCCATAGCCAAGTCTCCTGAGACTGAATTTCGACTGGCGGATTGTGGAGTCGCGCCAGGGTCGAACGCATGTGGATTCCACGTAAGGTCCCACCCTGCCCACCGGGAAGCGACGTCGAACGGCAAACCCTTGTCACCAAAGGAATTACCTTCGTTCTCCCGTACTCCTTTGAATGACTTTTCGGTCCGGGGAAACGGGTATCGAGGGTTTCCCCGGGGCCTCGGGATTTCCCCGTTCGGACCGCCTCCGGCCTCAATCGATCGGGGGCGTGGTGCTCAGCACCTCGTCGAGCGTGGTCAGGCCCTCGGCGACCCGCAGCACGCCGGCCAGGCGCAGCGGCCGCATGCCGTCGGCCACCGCCTGGCGGCGCAGCGCGTCGGTGCCCGGCGACTGCGTGACCTTCTCCTTGAAGGCCTCGCTGACCGTCAGCAGTTCGTAGATGCCCATGCGGCCGCGGTAGCCGGTCATGCGGCAGTCCACGCAGCCCACCGGCCGGTAGGGCCGCCAGCCGCCGCCGAGCTTCCAGGGCCGGACCACCGCCGCCGCCTCGTCGGGGCCCGGCTGGTCGGCCGGCTGCCGGCACTGCGGGCACAGGGTGCGCACCAGCCGCTGCGCCAGCACCCCCAGCAGGGTGGCGTTGAGCAAATAGGCCGGCACGCCCAGCTCCATCAGGCGGGTGACGGCCGCGGGCGCGTCGTTGGTGTGCAGGGTCGAGAACACCAGGTGGCCGGTCAGCGCCGCCTGCACCGCCATCTCGGCGGTCTGCAGGTCGCGGATCTCGCCGACCATGATGATGTCCGGGTCCTGCCGCATCAGGGCGCGCAGGCCCTCGGTGAAGCCGAAGTCGAGCTGCGGCTGGACCTGCGTCTGGTTGAAGGACGGCTCGATCATCTCGATCGGGTCCTCCACCGTGCTGACGTTGACCTCCTCCGTCGCGATGCGCTTGAGCGTGGAATACAGCGTCGTCGTCTTGCCGGCGCCGGTCGGCCCGGTCACGAGGATGATGCCGTGCGGCCGGCGCACCAGCGCCTCCCAGCGCTGCGCGTCGTGCTGCGCGAAGCCCAGCGCGTCGAGGTCCTTGACGGCGGTGTCGGGGTCGAAGATGCGCATCACCATCTTCTCGCCGAAGGCGGTGGGCAGCGTGGACAGGCGCATCTCCACCTCGTCGCCGCGCGGGTTGCGGGTCTTGATGCGGCCGTCCTGCGGCCGGCGCTTCTCGACCACGTCCATCCGGCCGAGCAGCTTGACCCGGGCGGTCATCGCGCCGAGCACGCCCAGCGGCATCTGGTAGACCGGGTAGAGCACGCCGTCGATGCGGAAGCGGATCACGCCCTGCTCGCGGCGCGGCTCCAGGTGGATGTCGCTGGCGCGCTGGTCGAAGGCGTACTGCCACAGCCAGTCCACCACCCGCACCACGCCCTGGTCGTTGGCGTCGAGCTGCTTGTTGCTGCGGCCCAGCTCCACCAGTTGCTCGAAGCTGGCCGCCCCGCCGGCGCCGCCGGACTTCTGCGCGGCCTTGACCGACTTGGCCAGGGCGAAGAATTCGGCGGTGTAGCGGTGGATGTCGAGCGGGCTCGCGACCACCCGCCGCACGGTGCGGCGCGCCTGGCGCTCGACCTCGGCCACCCAGTCGGTCAGGAAAGGCTCGGCGGTGGCCACCACCACCTCGGCGGCGGTGACCTGCACCGGCAGCACCCGGTGGCGCTCGGCGTAGCCGGCGCTCATGGTGTCGGCGACCTTGCCCACGTCCACCTTGAGCGGGTCGATGCGCAGGTAGTCGAGCCCGGCCCGGCCGGCCAGGTAGGCGGTCAGCGTCTCGATGTCGAGCGGCTTGGCGTCGGACTGGCGCTGCATCGCCACGTTGGCCAGGCGCACCAGCGGGTGCTGGGCGCTCTCGGCCTGGGCGCAGCGGGCGATGGTGCGGTCGGCCTCGGCGGAGGACACCACGCCGTCCTCGCGCAGCCAGTCGACGACGCGCCGCCAGGTCAGCGGCCCCGCGAAGGGCGCCGCCGCGGACGCGGCCGGCGGCGAGGAGGCGGAGGAAACGGCGGGCGCGGCGGCTTTCATGGCCGCTAGGTTAGCCGACCGTCCGGCCGGCGGTCAGCCGACCGGCTTGAACACCTTGGCCCACTTGGCCGCGGGCAGGCCCCAGCGCTCCTGGATCGCGTCGCCGCGCGCGGCGATCTCCGCGCGGTCGAGCGGCTGCGGGGTGCGCAGGGCCAGCACCACGGAGTTGCCCTCGCGCGTCGCCTTGAAGGCCCACACCGCCTCGGCGCCGAAGGCCTCGACGATCTTCGCCAGGCTCTGCGCGTAGCTGGCGTCGCGGCCGAACAGGTTGACCGTCATCGCGCCGGACTCGGTCAGCAGCGCGCGGCAGTCGCGGTAGAAGTCGGCGCTGTCGAGCACCGGCGCCGCCGCCTCGTCGTCGTACAGGTCCACCTGCAGCGCATCGACCGTGCCGGCCCAGCGCGGGTCGCGGATCTCCTGCGCCGCGTCGGCGACCACCACCGACAGCTTGCCGTCCTCGGGCGGCAGCTTGAACCAGCCGCGGCAGGCATGCACCACCTGGGGGTTGATCTCGATGGCGGTGGTCTTCATGCGCAGTTTCTTGCGGCAGAACTTGGTGAGCGCGGCGGCGCCCAGGCCGAGCTGCATCGCATGCCGCTTGCCGACCGACGACGGCGCCACGAACAGCAGCCAGGCCATCATGCGCTGCACGTATTCGAGTTCGATGTCGTAGGGCGCGTCGAGGTCCATCGACCCCTGGATCCAGGCGGTGCCCAAGTGCAGGCAGCGCACGTTGCCGTAGTCGGAGAAGTGCACTTCGGGCAGCGGCGGGGCGGCGGGTTTCTTGCGGGTACTCATGGCGGACGGGGGGCAGGATCGGGGACGGAACGGGCACCGGCGACGGCGCGCAGGCCGGCGATTGTGCGCCCTGCCCGGCCGGCCGCGGACCGACGCGCCTAGCGCCCGTCGCCCGCGCCGTCCGCCAGCAGCCCGTAGCGGCCGAACACCTCCGCCCAGGCGTCGCGCTTGCGGGCGAAGCTCCAGCTGGCGTGCGCCGGGCTGCTCGACGGCAGGCGGTGCACCGGCAGGCCCAGCGCCGCGCCGTGCCGCGCGTGCCGGAAGCTTTCGCCGCCGTTGTGGGCGATGGCCCGCAGCGCCGGGCAGGACCGCGCCAGCGCCGCGAAATCGTTCGCGACCGGATGGCGGATGGCCGCGTCCAGGCTGCCGACGCGTTCGCAGCGAGCGTACACGTCCCAC
>JAKOND010000344.1 GCA_022702125.1 Burkholderiaceae bacterium | reverse complement strand
ATGTGTTCAAGGAAAAGGAGCGGGGGGATGGACTCGGTCTACGCGGTGGTGGCGCTCGGCGCGGTGGCGGCGGGATTCGTGCAGGGGCTGTCGGGTTTCGGCTTCGGGCTGACGGCGATGTCCTTCTGGGCCTGGACGCTGGACCCGCGGCTGGCCGCGGTGCTGTCGGTGTTCGGCTCGCTGACCGGGCAGGTCGTCGCGGCGGTGGCGGTCCGGCGGCGCTTCGACGCGAAGCGCCTGCTGCCTTTCGTGGCCGGCGGGCTGCTCGGCGTGCCGCTGGGCGTGGCCCTGCTGCCGCGCCTGGACGCCGACTGGTTCAAGGCGATCCTCGGCATTCTGCTCGTGGTGTGGTGCCCGGCGATGCTGTTCGCCCGGAACCTGCCGCGCATCACCGCCGGCGGCCGCCTGGCCGATGGCGCGGTGGGCATCGCGGGCGGCTTCATGGGCGGCGTCGGCGGCTTCACCGGCACGCTGCCGACGCTGTGGTGCACCCTGCGGGGCTTCGACAAGGACGCGCAGCGGGCGGTCATCCAGAATTTCAACCTGTCGATGCTGGCGGTGACCATGGGTATCTACCTCGCCACCGGCGTGGTGACCCGCGAGATGCTGCCGATGTTCGCCGTCGTGGCGCCCGCGATGCTGGTGCCGACGCTGCTGGGGACGCGGCTCTACGCCGGCATCAGCGACGTCGCCTTCCGCCGGCTGGTGCTGGGGCTGCTGACGCTGTCGGGCGCGGCGATGCTGGCCGCCTCGGTGCCGAGGCTGCTGACGCGGCTGATGTGACGCCATGCGATAGCGGTCGACGCTATCCTTGCGGGCTTCTTGTGTTCCGCCGCGGCCCGGCGCTCTTTCCCATGCTGCTTCCGGTTCTCGGCATCTGTATCGGCGCCAGCCTGGGCTCTCTGGCGCGCTGGGGGTTGGCGCTGTGGCTCAACGCAGGCGCGCCGGGCAGTCCGGCGCTGCTGCCCTGGGGCACGCTGGCGGCCAACCTGATCGGCGGCTTCCTGATCGGCGTGTGCGTGGCGGTGTTCCAGATGCTGCCGCAGCTCGACCCGGTCTGGCGGCTGACGCTGGTGACGGGCTTCCTGGGCGGGCTGACGACGTTCTCCAGCTTCTCGGCCGAGGTGGTGACGATGCTGATGCAGCAGCGCTTCGGCCTGGCGATGGGCACCGCGATGCTGCATGTGGCCGGCTCGCTCGCCATGACCTGGTGCGGCATCCGGAGCGCCTTCTGGCTGGCACCGCAGTGGTGGCCGCAGCTCGTGCGGCCGTCGTAGACCGCGCTTCCTTGCTACGCCAAACATAGCGCCTGGCCCAGGCGGAACCCGGGCAGGCGCTGCTTTTCATGGGGGGCCGAGGCAAAGCGGCGGGTCACGGCGCCGGGCCGAATCCGCCGCCGCCCGGCGTGTGGATCTCGAACACGTCGCCCGGCTCCATCCGCGCCTGGCCGATGTGCGCGAGCTCCTCCACCCGCCCGTCGGCCCGCACCACCCGGTTGATGCCGACCTGCCCGGCCTGCCCGCCGGCCATGCCGAAGGCGCCGTGGACCCGGCCGTTGGACAGGATGCCGGCGGTCATCGGCTCCAGGAAGCGCACCCGGCGCACGCCGCCGTCGCCGCCGTGCCAGCGGCCCGCGCCGCCCGATCCGGCGCGGATGGCGTAGCCCTCCAGCACCACCGGATAGCGGAATTCCAGCACCTCGGGGTCGGTCATGCGCGAGTTGGTCATGTGCGTCTGCACCACGCTGGTGCCGTCGAAGCCGCCCGACGCCGCGCCGTCCGCATCCAGCACCGCGCCGGCGCCGCTCCCGCCGGAGATGGTCTCGTAGTACTGGTGGCGTTCGTTTCCGAAGGTGAAGTTGTTCATGGTGCACTGGCTCGACGCCATGCAGCCGAGCGCGCCGTAGATCGCGTTGGTGATGCAGCTCGACGTCTCGACGTTGCCCGCCACCACCGAGGCCGGCGGGTTCGGGTTGAGCATCGACCCCGGCGGGATGATGACCTGGATCGGCTTCAGGCAGCCCGCGTTGAGCGGGATGTCGTCGTCCACCAGCGTGCGGAAGACGTAGAGCACCGCCGCCATGCAGACCGCCGTCGGCGCGTTGAAGTTGTTGACCTGCTGCGCCGAGGTGCCGGTGAAGTCGATCTCCGCGCTGCGGTTCGCCGCATCCACCCGGAGCGCGACGCGGATCCGCGCGCCGTTGTCCAGCGGCAGGGTGAACTCGCCGTCCTGCAGCCGGGTGATGACGCGGCGCACCGATTCCTCGGCGTTGTCCTGCACATGGCGCATGTAGGCCTGCACCACGTCCAGGCCGAACTGGTCGGCCATGCGCCGCAGCTCCTGCACGCCCTTCTGGTTGGCGGCGATCTGGGCCTGCAGGTCGGCGATGTTCTGGCGCGGGTTGCGGCTCGGGTACTCGCCGCCGCGCAGCAGCGCGTCCAGCTCGGCCTCGCGCAGCCGGCCGCCCTCGACCAGCTTGAAGTTGTCGATCTGCACGCCCTCCTCCTCGATGCGGGTGGAAAACGGCGGCATCGATCCCGGCGTGATGCCGCCCACGTCCGCATGGTGGCCGCGCGAGCCGACGTAGAAGACCGGCCTCGCGGGTGCCGTCCCGCCCGCCTCCGCCGCGGCATCGTCGCCGTCCAGGTACACCGGCGTGATGACGGTGATGTCGGGCAGGTGCGTGCCGCCGTGGTACGGATCGTTGAGGGCGTAGACGTCGCCCGGGAGCATGGTGACCGCGTTCTCGCGGATCACCGTCTTGATGCTCTCGCCCATCGAGCCCAGGTGCACCGGCATGTGCGGGGCGTTGGCGATCAGGTTGCCCTGCGCGTCGAACAGGGCGCAGCTGAAGTCCAGGCGTTCCTTGATCGTGACCGAGTGGGCGGTGTTCTGCAGCTGCAGGCCCATCTGCTCGGCGATGTTCATGAACAGGTTGTTGAACACCTCCAGCAGCACCGGGTCGGCGGTGGTGCCGGCCGCGTAGGTGGCGCTGCGCGCGGCGCGCCGGTCGAGCACCAGGTGGTCGAGCGCGGTCAGCGTGGCCTCCCATCCCGGTTCGACCACGGTGGTGGCGTTCTTCTCGGCCACGATGGCCGGGCCGGGGATCACGTCGCCCGGCCGCAGGTCCTCGCGCACCACCAGGGCGGTGTCGTGCCAGGCGCCGCCGGAGTACATCCGCACCGTCTCGCGCCGCGGGGCCTCGCGCACCGGATGCA
Organism: Burkholderiaceae bacterium; assembly: GCA_022702125.1. GTDB lineage: Bacteria > Pseudomonadota > Gammaproteobacteria > Burkholderiales > Burkholderiaceae_C > JAKOND01. The sequence goes on along the minus strand of JAKOND010000344.1, from coordinate 21,563 downwards.
GGGCGTGGCGCGGCTCGGCCGGCGCGTCGCCCGCGACCACCGCCTCGACCGAGACCGCCTCCACCACCAGCCGGCGTCCGTCCATCAGGAAGGAGAAGCGCTGGCGGTAGGCGTCCTCGAAGGCCGACTGCAGCGCGGCGACCGTATCGGCGAAGGGCACCACCAGCGGCGCGTCGCTGCCCTCGTAGCGCAGGTGGACCCGCCGGTGCACCGCCACCGCCCCGGCGTCGCCGGCCGTCTGGCGGGCCAGCGCCTCGCGGGCGGCGCCGGCCAGGGCGTCGAGCCGTTCGACCACCGCCCCGAACGCGTCGCCGGACAGCGGCAGCTCCACCGCCTGCTCGCGGATCAGGCTCTGGTCGGCCAGGCCCATGCCGTAGGCGCTGAGCACGCCGGCGAAGGGGTGCACGAACACCCGCCGCATGCCCAGCGCGTCGGCCACCAGGCAGGCGTGCTGGCCGCCCGCGCCGCCGAAACATTGCAGCGTGTAGCGCGTGACGTCGTAGCCGCGCGCCACCGAGATCTTCTTGATCGCGTTGGCCATCTGCTGCACCGCGATGGCGATGAAGCCCTCGGCCACCGACTCGGCGCTGCGGCCGGTCCGCGCGGCCAGGGCGCCGAACTTCTCGCGCACCACCGCGTCGTCGAGCGGCGCGTCGGCGCCCGGCCCGAACACCCGCGGGAAGAAGCGCGGCTGCACCTTGCCCAGCATCACGTTCGCATCGGTCACCGCCAGCGGCCCGCCGCGCCGGTAGCTGGCCGGGCCGGGGTTGGCGCCGGCGCTCTCCGGCCCGACGCGGAAGCGCGCGCCGTCGAACTGCAGCAGCGATCCGCCGCCGGCCGCCACCGTGTGGATGCTCATCATCGGCGCGCGCATCCGCACCCCGGCCACCTGGGTCTCGAACTCGCGCTCGAACTGCCCGGCCAGCCCGCCGCGGAAATGGCTCACGTCGGTGGAGGTGCCGCCCATGTCGAAGCCGATCACGTCGTCGTGCCCGGCCAGCGCGGCGGTGCGCGCCATGCCGACGATGCCGCCGGCCGGCCCGGACAGGATCGCGTCCTTGCCCTGGAAGGCCTGCGCGTCGGCCAGCCCGCCGGAGGACTGCATGAAATAGAGCCGCACGCCCGGCATCTCGCCCGCGACCTGGTCCACGTAGCGGCGCAGGATCGGCGAGAGGTAGGCATCGACCACGGTGGTGTCGCCCCGGCTGACGAACTTCATCATCGGGCTGGTGCCGTGCGAGGTGCTGATCTGCGTGAAGCCGGCCTCCGCCGCGATCCGGGCCGCCGCCGCCTCGTGCGCGGTGTAACGGTAGCCGTGCATGAAGACGATCGCCACGCTGCGCAGCCCGCATGCGTACTGGGCTTCCAGCTCCTTTTTCAAGAGCGCTTCGTCCAGCGGACGCAGGATGTCGCCGTGTGCGCCGACCCGCTCGTCGGCCTCGATCACCGCCGAATACAGCAGCTCGGGCAGCACGATGCGCCGGTCGAACAGGCGCGGCCGGTTCTGGTAGGCGATGCGCAGCGCGTCGCGGAAGCCCGGCGTGGTCACCAGCAGCGTCGGCTCGCCCCGGCGCTCCAGCAGCGCGTTCGTGGCGACGGTGGTGCCCATCTTCACGCAGTCGACCCGGTCGGCCGGGATCGGCTCGCCCGGCGCCAGCCCCAGCAGGTGGCGGATGCCGGCGACCGCCGCGTCGCGGTACTGCTCGGGGTTCTCGGACAGCAGCTTGTGCGTGACCAGCGTGCCGTCGGGCCGGCGTCCCACCACGTCGGTGAAGGTGCCGCCGCGGTCGATCCAGAACTGCCAGCGGTCGGGGACGGAAGGTTCGTTACTGCGCATGGTGGGAGGGGGTTGCGGGGAAGGAGGAGGAAGCGGGAATGCCGTGGCGCGCGCGGCTACAGCGATGCGGCGGCGCGCGCCGCCTGGTCGTAGACGCCGGACAGCACCCGCAGCAGGCGGGCCAGCTCGCCGATGTCGCGGTTGAGGGCGTCGTCGGCCTGGAGGGCGTCGATCAGGCAGGCCTCGCGCAGTTCGCGGTAGCGGTTGACGTGCGCCAGCCCCGCCTCGGTGCAGGCGTAGGTCACGTCCTTGCCGCTCTTGCGGGAAGCGACGACGCCGAGGTTCAGCAGTTTCTTCAACGAGTAGTTGATGAGGTGCGTGTCCTCGACATTCATGATGAAGCAGATGTCGGCCAGCCGCTTGTCCCGCGCCCGGTGGGTGACGTGGTGCAGCACGATGACGTCGAGCGGCGTCAGGTCGCGCAGGCCGGCCGCACTCATGCAGTGCACGATCCAGCGGTGGAAGGCATTGCCGGCCACGATCAGGCCGAATTCGAACTCGCTCATCTCGGCGCTGCGGCCCGACACCAGGTGCGCCGACGAGACCAGGGGCGACGCCACGCCGCTGCGGGCGCGCGGCGCCGCGGCATCGGGCGCGGCGCCATCGTTCGCGGGGGATTTCTTCGCCATCGGGGGTCGTCCTTTCAGCATGGCCGGGGAACCGGTGTGGTGCATCCGGCGGCCCGCGTGCTGGCACCGATATTGCATGCGTTGAATTGTATGGATGTTCTCGACAAAACATCAACAATTTATCTTCATCCAGGGAATGTACCGAGCACGTTTCACCGACGCGACGCCTACATTCCCCGAGGCTGACGATCCCCCGAACCACCGCCCGATGGAGCACCCGATGAAACGCCGTACCCTCGCCGCCTGCGCGGCCGCCCTGCTGATGACCGCCGGCGCCGTTTCCGCGCAGACCAAGTGGGACCTGCCCACCGCCTACCCCACCAGCAATTTCCACACGGAAAACATCCTGCAGTTCGCCAAGGACGTGGACGCGGCCAGCGGCGGCAAGCTCAAGATCGCGGTGCACGCCAACGCCTCGCTGTTCAAGGCGCCCGAGATCAAGCGCGCGGTGCAGAGCAGCCAGGCCCAGGCCGGCGAGATCCTGCTGGCCAACTACGCCAACGAGAACCCGCTCTACGCGCTCGACGGCGTGCCCTTCGTGGCATCGAGCTACGCCGACGCGCGCAAGCTCTACGACGCCTCGAAGCCGGCCATGGAGAAGCTGCTGGCCGCGCAGAACATCAAGCTGCTGTTCTCGGTGCCGTGGGCGCCGCAGGGCATCTTCAGCAAGCGAGAGATCTCGTCCGTGGCCGACCTGCGCGGCATCAAGTGGCGCGCCTACAGCCCGGCCACCGCGCGCATCGCCCAGCTCATCGGCGCCCAGCCGGTGCAGATCCAGCAGGCCGAACTCAGCGCCGCCATGGCCACCGGCGTGATCGAGGCCTACATGAGCTCGGCCTCCACCGGCTACGACACCAAGACCTACGAGAGCATCAAGAACTTCTACGACAACCAGGCCTGGATCCCGAAGAACGCGGTGCTGGTCAACGCCAAGGCCTTCGCCGCGCTCGACGCCGACACCCAGGCCGCCGTGCTCAAGGCCGCCGCCGAGGCCGAGACGCGCGGCTGGAAGCTGGCCCAGGACAAGAACCTCGAATACCAGAAGCAGCTGGTCGCGCGCGGCATGACGATCCGCAAGCCCTCGGCCAAGCTCGACGCCGACCTGCGCCAGGTCGGCGAGGTGATGCAGGCCGACTGGCGCAAGGCCGCCGGCCCGGACGGCGCGGCCATCCTCGACGCCTACCAGGGCAAGAAGTCCTGACACCCGCCCGATGCGCCGCTTCCTCGATTTCCTCTACGACGCCGCGGGCGCGCTCGGCGCCTTCTGCGTGTTCCTGATCTTCCTGCTGATGATCGGCGCCGGCCTGGGCCGGCAGTTCAACTGGGAGGTCAGCGGCGTCAACGACATCGTGGCCTGGCTCTGCGCCGCCGCCGCCTTCCTGGCGATGGCGCATGCCTTCCGCCACGGCGACTTCGTGCGGGTCACGCTGCTGCTCGACAACCTGCCGCCCCGGCTGCGCCGGATCTTCGACACCGGCTGCCTGCTGGTCGGCCTGGTGGCGGTCGGCTACCTGACCTGGTGGGCCACCGCCTTCACCTGGGAGAGCTACGAGTTCGCCGAGGTCGCCACCGGCCTGGTCGCCATCCCGATCTGGATCCCGCAGTCGAGCTTCGTGGTCGGCTGCTGGCTGCTCCTGCTGGCGATGGCGGACGAGCTGGTCACCGTCGTGCGCGGCGGCACGCCGAGCTACCAGCGTGCCATCGAGGAGCGCCACGCGCGCGGCGACTTCTCCTCCGACATCTGATCCCCCCGAACGACGGCCCCGGCCGTCGTGCCTTGTTTCCGACGCTCCCCGCGTACCTTTCGAACCCTTTCCGGGATCACCATGGATACCTTGCTCATGGGCGGCATGCTGCTCGCCATCATGCTGCTACTGCTCGCCGGCGGCGTCTGGATCGCGATGACGCTGGCCATCGTCGGCTGGGTCGGCCAGGCCTTCTTCACCACCACGCTGCCGGGCAAGAACCTGTTCTCGGCCTTCTGGGAATCGAACGCGTCGTGGGAGCTGGCGGCGCTGCCGCTCTTCATCTGGATGGGCGAGATCCTGTTCCGCACCAACCTCAGCCAGGAGATGTTCGAGGGCCTGCGGCCCTGGCTCAACCGGGTGCCCGGCCGGCTGATGCACACCACCACGCTGGGCTGCGGCGTGTTCGGCTCCGTCTCGGGCTCGTCGGCCGCGACCTGCGCCACCATCGCCAAGGTGGCCCTGCCCGAGCTCAAGCGCCGCGGCTACAGCGAGAAGCTGGCCATCGGCTCGCTGGCTTCGGCCGGCACGCTGGGCATCCTGATCCCGCCGTCGATCACCATGGTGGTGTACGCGGTGGCGGCGGACGCGTCCATCATCCGCATCTTCCTGGCCGGCTTCCTGCCGAGCCTGCTGCTGATGGCCCTGTTCTCGTTCTACATCGGCTGGTGGAGCCTGCGCCACCCCGACCAGGTGCCGCCGGCGGACCCGCCCAGCACGCTGCGCGAGAAGCTGCGCAAGTCCGGCAACCTGATCCCCTGCGCGCTGCTGATCGTCTTCATCGTCTGGGTGCTGGTCGCGGGGTGGGCCACCGCCACCGAATGCGCGGCCTTCGGCGCGCTGGGCTCGCTGGCCATCGCCGCCTGGAGCCGCTGCCTCACCTGGAGCGCCTTCAAGGACGGGCTGATGGGCGCCACCCGCACCAGCTGCATGATCATGTTCATCCTGGCGGGCGCCGCCTTCCTGACCAAGACCATGGCCTTCACCGGCATCCCGACCCAGCTGGCCGAGTGGGTGGACGGCATGCATCTCTCGCCCTACGCGCTGATCGCGGCGCTGGTGCTGGTCTACCTGGTGCTGGGCACCGCGCTCGACGGCATCAGCATGATCGTGCTCACCAGCGCGGTGGTGCTGCCGATGATCCAGAAGGCCGGCTTCGACCTGGTGTGGTTCGGCATCTTCATCGTGCTGCTGGTGGAGATCGCCGAGGTCACGCCGCCGGTGGGCTTCAACCTGTTCGTGCTGCAGAACATGACCGGCAAGGACAGCACCCTGATCGCCAAGGCGACGATCCCGTTCTTCGTGTGCATGGTGGTCTGCATCGCGCTGATCACGATCTTCCCGCAGATCGTGACCGTCCTGCCCGACGCGATGATGGGCGCGGAGCGCTGAAGGTCCCCGCGGCGCGGCCTCAGGGCTGCATCATCCGGTCGCGCCGGGCCAGCGACGGGAACAGCCGGAACCACAGCAGCGCCACCACGATGGTGCCCACGCCGCCGAAGACCACCGCGCCGACCGGCCCCATCAGGGCGGCGGTGGCGCCGGACTCGAACTCGCCGAGCTGGTTGCTCGCGCCGATGAAGACCGAGTTGACCGCGCTGACCCGGCCGCGCATCTCGTCGGGCGTGTCGAGCTGCACCAGCGTCTGGCGCACCACCACGCTGACCATGTCGGCCGCGCCGGACACCGCCAGCGCGGCCACCGACAGCCACAGGCTGCGCGACAGGCCGAAGACCAGGATCGACACCCCGAACACCACGACCGCCGTCAGCATGCGCGCGCCCACCTTCCGTTCGAGCGACCAGCGGGTCAGCACCACCGACATGGTCAGCGCGCCCACCGCCGGCGCCGCCCGCAGGATGCCCAGGCCCCACGGCCCGGTGTGCAGGATGTCGCGCGCGTAGATGGGCAGCAGCGCCACCGCGCCGCCCAGCAGCACCGCGAACAGGTCGAGCGAGATCGCGCCGAGCACCGGCTTCTTGCGCCAGATGAAGCGCACGCCCGCCAGCAGCGTGGACATCGTCACCGGCTCCTTCGCCCGCGGCATGTGGCCGTAGCGCACGCCGTAGGCGCAGGCGCAAGCCGCCACGAACAGCACCGCGCAGGTGGCGTAGACCGCCACCGTGCCGGCCACGAAGATCAGCCCGCCGATCGCCGGACCGCCGATGGTGGCCGCCTGGCCGCCGGCCGAGCTGAAGGCCATCGCCCGGGGCAGCAGCGCGGGCGGCACCAGCAGCGGCACGAGCGCCTGCTGCGCCGGCATCTGGAAGGCCCGGGCGCAGCCCAGCAGCACCGACAGTCCCAGCAGCAGGCCGCGGCTGGCCCAGTGGCCCTCGGTGGCCACCAGCAGCGAGAAGGCCACCACCGCCTGCACCACCATGCAGCCCGCCAGGATGCGGCCCCGGTGGTAGTGGTCGGTCACGTGGCCGGCCACCAGCGACAGCAGCAGCGCCGGCAGGAACTGGTAGAGCCCGACCAGCCCCAGGTCCCAGGCGCTGCCGGTCAGGTCGTACATCTGCCAGCCCACCGCCACCATCAGCATCTGGGTGCCGGTGTTGCCCATCACCCGCGACAGCCACAGGCGCATGAAGGAACGTTGCCGGACCAGTTCGGAGAAAGTATGGGAAGGTGCGGCGTTCGGCATGAGGGGGGCGAGCATAGCAGCGGCCGGCCGCGGGCGTGCGGCCCCGCCGGGCGGGCGGCGTCGGACTCAGGACGGCACGGCGGCGCGGCCCGGCGGCGGTTCGGCGCGCGGCTCCGCGGCATCGTGCGGCGGCCGCGCGGTGCCGTCGGGCTCCCGCGGCGGCGATGCCTTCCGGGCGGTCCGGACCGTCGGGTGCTTCCCGGTCGCCAGGGCCGCGAACAGCATCCCGGCCATGACCGCCAGCAACGGATCGGTGATCTCGGCGACCCGGCCCGGCACCCAGCGCTGCGCCAGTTCGATGCCGCCCAGCAGCACCGCCGCGACCGCGCCCGCCGGCCGGAAGCGCATGCCGCCGTCGCCCATCAGGAACACCAGCCCGCCGTACAGGAAGCATTTCTCGGCCAGCGCGGCGGTGTTGACGTACATGCTGCCGTCGAGCATGCCCGCGAACGGCATCCACCGGAAGCCCCGCGCGGCGGCCTCGAACGTCCAGGGCGCGAGTCCGCTCGCCACCAGGCTGGCCACGAGCAGCAGCACCAGCGCCCCGAGCGACGCCGGCCCGCGCGCGAACAGCGGACGCAGCAGCAGCGCGATGCCCAGCCCCGCCACGTTCGACAGCGACACCGTGTTGCCCCAGAAGAACGGCTCGGCCGCGACGATGCACAGCGCGGCCAGCGCGGCGCGCGCACCGGTCATGCCGCGCAGCGGCGCGTACCGCAGCAGCCGCAGCCACAGCAGCCAGGCGGTGGCGTCGTGCAGCACCCGCACGCCATCCCACTGCGGCGCCAGCAGCAGCGGCTTCAGTCCGTTCTTCAGGTTCTGCGGATCGAGCGAGGGCACCAGCGGGAACCAGCGGTAGGCCACCCACGCCAGCAGCAGCGCCGTCGCCGGCGCCCAGCAGGGCATGTTCTCCACCGGCCAGCGCCGCCCGCCCGGCCCCAGCCGGCGGGCGAGGTCGCCGACCAGCAGGCCCGCGCACAGGCCGGCGGTGTTGAACCAGGCGTCGGACGCGCTCGGCACGCGCGACGGGAACCAGAACTGCAGGTACTGCACCCCCCAGGCGTAGGCGATGCCCGCCGCCAGCCAGGCGAGCCGCCGTCCGCCGTGCCGGCCGCGCGCCGCGGCCAGCAGGCCCAGCGGCATGAACAGCAGCACGTTGCCCGCCACGTCGGCGCTGGAAAGCCGCGACGGCCAGGCGGTCAGCAGCGTCCGCAGGTCCGCCCACGACGCCCCGTGCGGCACATAGGCGAACGGGAACAACGAACCGTAGGCGATCAGCACCCAGACGGCCAGCATCAATGCACGAATCTTGCTCTCCCCGGAACAGGCGTCCGCCATGACATGGGGTGTCACAGCGAACCGATACAACGGGGCGTAGTATGGCGTGCCGCCATGCGCGTCCACCGGACGGTGGCCCGACCGTTTCTTTCCTCGTATTTCATGAACCAGACCAACGACATCACCGAGCGCCGCATCCCCGACGCCAAGACCGAACTCCCCGCGCAGACCGATGCGCAGGACCTGGAGGCCGGCGACCTGACCCGCCCCGAGGCCTACCGCCTCGCCTTCGCGGACCCGGAATTCCTGCTGCGCCGCGAGACCCGCGGCATCCGCCTCCAGCTGGAAATGCTCAAGCCCGACCTCGAACAGCAGGCCGTCGGCATCGACAACACCATCGTGGTCTACGGCAGCGCCCGCTTCCGCGCCCCCGAGGAGGCGCAGGAGCTGCTGGACGCGGCCGAGGCCTCCGGCGACGAGGCGCTGATCGACCGCGCCCAGCTGCAGGTGCGCAACGCGCGCTACTACGACCTGGCCCGCCAGTTCGCCCGGCTGGTGGCCGAGGACAGCGAATCGTTGCCGAAGGAAGAGCGCCTCTACATCTGCACCGGCGGCGGCCCCGGCATCATGGAAGCCGCCAACCGCGGCGCCTACGAGGCCGGCGCGCTGACGGTGGGCCTCAACATCACGCTGCCGCACGAGCAGAGCGGCAACCGCTACATCTCGCCGGAACTCAACTTCAAGTTCCATTACTTCGCGCTGCGCAAGATGCATTTCATGATGCGCGCGAAGGCGCTGGTGGCCTTCCCCGGCGGCTTCGGCACGCTCGACGAGCTGTTCGAGGTGCTGACCCTGGTGCAGACCGGCAAGTCCAAGCGGGTGCCGATCGTGCTGTTCGGCGTCGACTACTGGCGCCGGCTGATCGACTTCGAGGTGCTGGTCGAGGAAGGCACCATCTCGCGCGCCGACCTGGACCTGTTCCACTACACCGACGACCCGCAGGACGCCTGGGACTACATCCAGGACTTCTACCGGCTCTGAAACCCCGGGCTTCAGGGCGGCGGCGACAGGTGGGCCGCCGCCTCCCCGCCCGACTGCAGCCGCGTCGCCATGCGCCAGGCGCTGCCCACGGCGGCGCCCACCACCCAGAACACGCCCGCCACGCCGACCACCGCGCCCAGCGCGCCGAACAGCACCGGCATCGCCACGCTCGACGCGTTCATGATCATCAGCCGCAGGCCCAGCGCCTGGCCGTGGCGGTCGTGCGGCGTGATCTGGTGCAGCAGGCTCATCACCATCGGCTGCACCGAACCCAGCACCAGCCCCAGCAGCACCGAGCAGAAGCCCATCCCGACCGGATCGCGCATCAGCGGGTAGGCCGCGAACAGCAGCGCGGTGGCCCCGATGGCGCCGGCGATCACCGTGCGCTCGTGCAGCCGGTCGGCGATCAGCGGGATCAGCAGCCGGATCGCGGTGGCCGCCACCGCGAAGGCGCCCAGGATCATGCCGATCACCGAGGCGCTGATGTGCCGCTCGTGCCCCAGCAGCGGCACCACGAAGGTGTGCACGTCCCAGCAGGCCGACAGGCACACGTTGACCAGCAGCAGCCGGCGGAAATGGGTGTTGCGCAGCAGGCCCAGCGAGGTGTCCGGACCGGCCCAGCCCATGGCGGCCGACGCTGGCGGCCTCGCCACCGCCAGCGCGGGATCGGCGGGCGCCGGCAGGTCCTCCCGCACGCCGCGCACGCACCACCAGCCCGCCAGCGGCATCAGCGCCAGCACCGCGAAGGCGGCGCGGAAGCCGCCCGCGTCGATCAGCAGCCCCGCGGCCAGCGGCCCGAGGAAGTTGGCGAGGGCCGGCCCCATCGCCAGCCAGCTGAAGACCCGGCGCAGGTCGGCGGCATCGCGCGCGGCGCGGCCCACATGCCGCTGCAGCGCGATCGACACCACGCCGTTGGCCCCGCCGGTCAGGAGCGCGGCGGCGCACAGCACCGGAAACACCGGCCAGGCCAGCGCCAGCGCGGCGCCGCCCACCGCCGTGGCCACCGCCCAGCGCACCGGCGCGCGCAGCCCCACCCGGTCGGTGTAGCGCCCGGCGGGTATCGCCAGGAACACCTGCGACAGCGCGAAGAGCGCCAGAAGCAGCCCGACCGCCGCCGGCGAGTACCCCAGCCGCAGCGCCAGCAGCGGCGCGGCCATGCGCACGCCGGACATGCAGGCCTGGACGAAAACCTGGGTGGCGACCGGGCGCAGCAGCAGGCTGCTCATGGCGTCCGCGAAACGGCCGGGGCGCCGGAGCGTTCGCCCATCGGATCGCCCGTTGCCACCGGTCCCCAGGGAAGCGCGCCCTGGTCCTGCGGCGACTCCGCCGCACCCGCGTCCGCGCCCGCTCCGGCGGCAACCGCCGGCCCGTCCAGCGCCGCCGCGTCCAGCGCGGCCTGCGGCATCGGCCGCGTGGGCTTGACGCCCAGCTGCCGCAGCATCTCCGCCTGCCGCACCACGCTGCCCTTGTTGCGGGTGAGCTTGTCGTAGGCGCCGTGGTAGGACGCCTGCGCCTGCTGCAGCCGCTCGCCGACCTTCTCCAGGTCGGCGACGAAGCCGCTGAGCCGGTCGTACAGCTCGGCGCCGCGCCGGGCGATGTCCTGGGCGTTGCGGTTCTGCGCCTCCTGGCGCCACAGGTGCGCCACGGTCCGCACCACGAACAGCAGCGTGGACGGGCTGACCAGCAGCACGTTGCGGTTCCAGGCGTCCATGTAGAGCTCGCCGTCGCCGGTCACCGCGACCATGAAGGCCGGCTCGATCGGCACGAACATCAGCACGAAGTCGAGCGACTTGATGCGGTAGAGCTGCTGGTAGTTCTTGGACGACAGCCCGCGGATGTGCGCCCGGATCGACTCCAGGTGCCGGCGCTGGGCCGCGGCGCGCAGCGCGTCGTCGTCGCCGGCGTTGGCGAACTCCTCGTAGGCGATCAGCGAGATCTTGGCATCGACCACCAGGTGCCGCTCCTCCGGCAGGTGGATCACCACGTCGGGCTGGGCGCGGGTGCCGTCCTCGCGGTTGTGGCTCTCCTGGATGTCGTACTCGTGGCCGCGCCGCAGGCCCGAGGCCTCCAGCACCCGCTCCAGGATCAGCTCGCCCCAGTTGCCCTGGCTCTTGTTCGATCCCTTGAGCGCGGCGGTCAGGCGCTGCGCGTCGTCGCTGAGGGTGCGGTTGAGCGCCATCAGCTGGTGCACCTGCTGCGCCAGCGCCGAGCGTTCCTTGCCCTCGGTCTCGTAGAAGCGCTCGACCCGGCCCTGGAAATCCTGCAGCCGCTCGCGCAGCGGATCGAGCAGCGTGCCCAGGCTGGCCCGGTTCTGCTCGGCGAAGCGCCGGCTCTTCTCCTCGAGGATGTCGTTCGCCAGGCTGCGGAACTGGTGGGTCAGCGCCTCGCGCGCCTCGGTCAGCAGCGCCAGCTTCTCGGCGGACTGGCGGCGTTCGGCCAGCAGCGCCGCATCGGACTGCGCGACGCGGGCGCGGGCCTCGGCCAGTTCGGCGGCGCCCTCCTCGACCCGGCCGAGCGCGTCGGCCAGCAAGTCTTCCAGCTGCGGGATGCGCGCGGCGCGTTCGGCCCACTGGATCTTCTCGTCGCGCGCCAGGTCCAGCGCGCGGCGCAGCAGTTCGGCCTGCTGGCGCTGCTCGGCGACGCTTTCCTGCAACCGCAGGCGTTCGGCCTCCAGGCCGCGGACGCGTTCGCGGGCGGTGGCGGCCTCGGCGCCCGCTTCGGCGCGCAGCCGGACCGCGGCGGCCTCGACGCGGCCGTCGGCTTCGGACCGCGAAGCCCGGCGGGCCGCCGCCCAGCCCAGCGCCAGCCCGGCGGCCATCGCCACCAGCACGGCCAGCAGCAGGAAGATCGCGGACCCGGTTCCTGCGCCTGCCGCGCCCTCCGCGCTCATCGGTCCGCGGTCCGCTGCGCTGCTATCTTTTCAGGAGCAGCGAGCGGTCGGTTCACGGGCGTCAGCGGCCCTTTTCCCTCGAAGAACGCGATCAGGTTGTCCGCCGCCAGATCGGCCATGGCCTGGCGGGTGACGTGGGTAGCGCTGGCGATGTGCGGCGTGAGCACCACGTTCGGCACCGCCAGCAGGCCGGGATGCACCGTGGGCTCGCCCTCGAACACGTCGAGGCCGGCGGCGGCGATGCGGCGCTCGCGCAGCGCCTCGGCCAGCGCCGCGTCTTCGACGATGCCGCCCCGGGCGATGTTGACCAGGGTGGCGGTCGGCTTCATCTTCGCCAGCGCCGCCGCGTCGATCAGGTGGTGCGAGGCCGCGCTGTACGGCACCACCAGCACCACGTGGTCCGCAGTGGCCAGCAGCTCGTCGAGCGGCAGCCAGGCGGCCTTGCATTCGGCCTCGGTCGCCGCGTCCAGCCGCGACCGGTTGTGGTAGACCACCCGCATGCCGAAGCCGTGCGCCCCGCGCCGGGCGATGCCCTGCCCGATGCGGCCCATGCCGACGATGCCCAGGGTCGATCCGTGGATGTCGGTGCCGCAGAACTGGTCGTGGCGCCAGCGCTGCCAGGCGCCGCTGCGCAGGAATTGCTCCGACTCGGTCACCCGCCGGGCGGTGGCCATCAGCAGCGCGAAGCCGAAGTCGGCGGTGGTCTCGGTCAGCACGCCGGGGGTGTTGGTGCCCTGCACGCCGTGCGCGCTCATCGCGTCGGTGTCGAAGTTGTTGAAGCCGACCGCCATGTTGGCGCAGATGCGCAGGCGCGGGCAGGCGGCGAGCAGCGCGCCGTCGATGCGCTCGCTGCCGGTGGTCAGGACGCCGTCCTGGTCCTGCAGCCGGGCGGCGAATTCCTCGCGGCTCCAGACGGCGTCGTCGGCGTTGGGCGTCAGGTCGAAATGGCGGGCCAGCCGGTCGAGGGTGGCGGGGGCGATGGCGCGCGCCACCAGGATGCGGGGTCGGGTCATGGGCGGTCGGGGGAAGGTGGGGACGGGATCGGATGCGGAACGGCGGAAGCCTCGCCTCGCGCCGCGTCGTCCGGCGTCGCGATGTTGAACACCTGCCGCAGGTAGGCCAGGTACTTCTCGTCGTCGCACATGCCCTTGCCCGGCGCGTCCGACAGCTTGGCCACCGGCTGGCCGTTGCAGCGCACCATCTTGATGACGATCTGCAGCGGCACGTGGTCGGGCGGGTCGCCCAGGTCGTTGGTCAGGTTGGTGCCGATGCCGAAGGCCAGCTGGCACCGGCCGCGGAACTGCTGGTGCAGCGCGATGGTGCGCGGGATGGTCAGGCCGTCCGAGAAGATCAGCGTCTTGGTCAGCGGGTCGACCCGGTTGGCGCGGTAGTGCGCGATCATCCGCTCGCCCCAGGTGAACGGGTCGCCGCTGTCGTGGCGCGCGCCGTCGAACAGCTTGCAGAAGTACAGGTCGAAATCGCGCAGGAAGGCGTCGAAGCCGTAGACGTCCGACAGCGCGATGCCCAGGTCGCCCCGGTACTCCCGCGCCCAGGACTCGAAGCCGAAGATCTGGCTGTCGCGCAGCCGCGGCCCGAGCGACTGGCAGGCCTGCAGGTACTCGTGCGCCATGGTGCCCAGCGGCGTCAGGCCGAGCCGCATCGCGAACAGCACGTTGCTGGTGCCGGCGAACTGGCCGGCCCGGCCGTCGCGGGCGCCCAGGTGGGCCGTCAGCACCCGCAGCACCTCCTCGTGCCAGGCGCGCGAGAAGCGGCGCCGGGTGCCGTAGTCGGCGATCTTGAGGTCTTCCAGTCCGGGCGCCTGCAGCTGCGCGATCTTGTCGTCGAGCCGCGCGCGGCCCTGCACGAAACGCGGCACCTTCTGCACGTTGCGGAAGTACACCTCGTTGACGATCGCCAGCACCGGGATCTCGAACAGGATGGTGTGCAGCCACGGCCCGCGGATCGTGATGTCGATCTCGCCCGAGGGCAGCGCGGTGACGGCGATGTTCTTGGTGTCGAGGCGGAACAGCCCCAGGAAATCGACGAAATCGCTCTTGATGAAGCGCAGCGAGCGCAGGTAGTCCAGCTCCGCCTCGGCGAAGCGCAGGTTGCACAGGTCGCGGATCTCGTCGCGGATCTCCTCCAGGTAAGGCGCGAGCTGCACGCCCGGATTGCGGCAGCGGAAGCGGTACTCGACCTGGGCCCCGGGGAACTGGTGCAGGACGACCTGCATCATCGTGAACTTGTAGAGATCGGTGTCGAGCAGGCTGGTGATGATCATGGCGAAGGCGTGGTCCGGCCGGTGCCGGGCAGGGTCGTCCGCGAGGGGCGCGGAACGGGGTTTTGTCTCCGCGTCCATTGTGGCACCGCCCGCGTCCGCCGCCGGCGCGCGGCATGCCTCTTGCGAACCGACTCGCCGATGCGGGAATCGCCCCGACCGATCCGCACCGTCCTGGTGCAGGGCTGGTGCGGATTGACACCTCGGAGCGGTTTCCTACCATCGACCGCAGACGCGCCCCGGTCCGGAAGCAACGCCGGCCCGGCGCGTCGTTCTTGCCCCTGCCGGCCCGGCCGCCCCGCGCGGCCACGGCCGCGTTTCTTCCCTGCCTGACGGAACCTCCAACACATGCCATCGTCCGCACCTTCCCGACCCTCCTCCGATCCGCAGGCCACCGTGCTCCATGCCCCTGTTCCCGCCACCCGCCCGGCTCCGGCCGCGCGCCTCGACGCGCCGGCCCGCCTGCGCGGCGGCTTCGCCCTGTGCGCGGGCGCCGCGCTGGTCCTGGCGGGCTGCGGCGGCAGCGGCGATGGCGGCAGCGGCGATCCGCTCGCGCCGCAGGTCGGCAACGCGAACGCCTGCACCGTGACCGCCGGCGCCAACGGCGCCGCCGTCGTGGTCGGCTCCGGCCTGGCCGGCGATCCCTCCGCGCCGGAGCCCGCCAGCGGCTACCGCGTCGGCAAGACGGCGGTCCGCGCCAACAGCTTCATGGTCTCCACCGCCAACCCCCTCGCCTCCAAGGCCGGCTGCGAGGTGCTGCGCGCCGGCGGATCGGCGGCCGACGCGGCGGTCGCGGTGCAGATGGTGCTCGGCCTGACCGAGCCGCAATCCTCCGGCATCGGCGGCGGCGCCTTCATGCTCCACTACGACGCGACCAGCAAGCGGGTGCAGGCCTACGACGGCCGGGAAACCGCCCCGGCCGCCGCCACCGCGGACTACCTGCGCTGGGTCAGCGACACCGACCGCAGCCTGCCCCAGCCCGGCGGCGCGCGCGCCAGCGGCCGCTCGATCGGCACGCCCGGCGCGGTGCGCATGCTGGAGCTGGCCTGGAAGGACCACGGCACCAAGCCCTGGTCGGCGCTGTTCACCCCGGCCATCACTACCGCCAGCAACGGCTTCCCGATCAGCGGGCGGCTGGCGGACGCCATCGCCGGCGGCGCGTCCGGCCTCAAGCGCGATGCCGAAGCGACCGCGTATTTCTTCAACGCGGACGGCTCGCCCAAGGCGCTCGGCACCGTGCTGCGCAACCCGGCCTATGCCAACACGCTGTCGGCCATCGCGGCCGGCGGCGCGGACGCGTTCTACACCGGCACGATCGCGCAGGCCATCGTCGACAAGATCCGCATCACCAGCGGCGGCACGCCGGCGGTGGCGATCACCCCGGGCCTGACCACCCTGGCCGACCTCTCCGGCTACCAGGCCAAGCGCCGCGAGGCGGTGTGCACCACCTACCGCGCCAACTGGGTCTGCGGCATGCCGCCGCCGTCGTCCGGCGGCATCGCGGTCGCGTCCGCGCTCGGCATCCTCGAGAACTTCGACCTGTCGGCCGAGAAGCCCACCGGCAACCTCGCCGAAGGCGGCCGGCCGACCGTGCGCGCGGTGCACCTGGTGAGCGAGGCGGAACGCCTGGCCTACGCCGACCGCGACAAGTACGTCGCCGACACCGACTTCACCCCCCTGCCCGGCGGCAGCTGGAACAGCATGCTCAACAAGCCCTACCTGCAGAGCCGGGCGCGCACGATCAGCGAGACGCGCAGCATGGGCACCGCGCAGGCCGGCGCCATCGGCCGCAACGCGCAGGGCGTGAGCCTGGTCGAGGAGCGCGGCACCACCCACTTCACCATCGTCGACAGCCGCGGCAACGCGGTCGCGATGACGACCACGGTCGAAGCGGGCATGGGCTCCTACCACTTCACCAACGGCTTCATCCTGAACAACCAGCTGACCGATTTCTCGGCCACCGCCACCGACAGCACCGGCGCGCCGATCGCCAACAGCGTGCAGCCGGGCAAGCGCCCGCGCAGCTCGATGGCGCCGACGCTGGTGTTCCGCAAGGCGGACGACGGATCGCTCGGCGATTTCCACATGGGCACCGGCTCGCCGGGCGGCAGCACCATCATCCAGTACGTCACCAAGACGCTGGTCGGCGCGCTCGACTGGGGCCTGAACGCGCAGCAGGCGACGTCCCTGATGGATTTCGGCGCCGCCAACAGCGCCACCACCAACCTCGGCGGCGAGCATCCCCTGCTCAACACGGCCAACAACGGCAACAACGACCCGCTGGTGACCGGGCTGCGCGCGCTGGGCCACACCGTGTCGCTGGCCGCGCAATCCAGCGGCACCAGCACCGTGATTCGGGTGCGCGACACGGCGGCCACCGGCGGCAGCTACCTGCAAGGCGGCGCCGACCCGCGCCGCGAGGGCATCGTGCTGGGCGACTCGCCGCAATAATCCCGCATCCGCGGCGGACCGGGGGGCGGTCGCGGCGGCATCGTGCCGCGGCGACCGCCCCTGCGGCGTTTCAGGCGCCGGCCGTTGGGGCCGCCGCCTGCCAGCGCCGGTGGTATTCCAGCGCCACCGCGTAGGTCGTCTCCTGCACCCGCAGCGTGCTCTCCAGATCCCGGCCGTAGCCGCCGGCCATGGCGAAGGCCAGCGGCAGCCGCCGCTGCCAGGCCCACTCGAACACCCGCCGGTCGCGCGCCTCCATGCCCGCGTCGGTCAGCCGCAGCCGGCCCAGGCGATCGCCCTCGTGCGGATCGGCACCGGCGAGGTAGACCACCGCATCGGCCGCGAAGCCGTCGTCCAGCGCCGCCAGGGCATGGTCGAGCGCCGACAGGTAGTCGGCATCGCCGGTGCCGTCGGGCAGATCCACGTCGAGATCGCCCGGCTCCTTACGGAACGGAAAATTCTTCTGCCCGTGCAGCGACAGGGTGAACACCGTCGGGTCGCTGCGGAAGATCTTCGCGGTGCCGTTGCCCTGGTGCACGTCCAGGTCCACGACGGCCACCTGGCAGGCCCGGCGCCGCGTGCGTCCCCATTCGGCCTGCACGACGCGCGCCGCCACCGCCACGTCGTTGAACACGCAGAAACCGCTGCCGCTTTCCGCGTCGGCATGGTGGGTGCCGCCCGCCAGGTTGGCCGACACGCCCTCCCGCATCGCCACGCGCAACGCGGCCACCGTGCCGCCGACCGAACGTCGCGATCGTTCCGCCATGGCCGGCGACCAGGGGAATCCGATCTCGCGCTGCCGTGCCGCGGACAGGGTGCCGTCGGCCACTGCGGCGATATAGGCCGGCGCATGCGCCAGCGCCAGTTCGCCGTCGGTGGCGGGCGGCGCCTCGTGCATCCGGATCTCCGGCCAGCGCGCCACCAGCCGGTCGCGCAGCAGCGCGTACTTGGCCATCGGGAAACGGTGGCCGGCCGGCAGGGGAAGCACGAAATGGTCGGCGTAATAGGCAATCATGGGAATCGGGAAGTGCGGCGATGCGACAGGGGCGGAAACCGGAAGCGAAAAATTATGTTGCAGTGCAACATTTTTCTTGCGGCGCTCCGCACAGTTTCCTATACTCGCCTCCATGCTGCACTGCAACATAACGGCTTCCCGGCCTTCCATCCATCCGGGAGCACAGGCGGTGCATCCTGGATGCTGATGTTTTCCCACCAATCCGGAGATTGACCATGGCCCTGACCCTCGACCAGATCCTCGCTGCGCAACGCGCCCACGCCGACACCCTGTTCAGCATCACCACCGCGACCTTCGACGGTTTCGAAAAGGCCATGCAGCTCGGCCTGTCCGCTTCCCGCTCCAGCCTCAACGACGTCGCCAGCCACACCCAGGCCGTGCTCAGCGCCAAGGACCCGCAATCCATGCTGGCCCTGCAAGCCAACGCGGTCCAGCCGATGGCCGAGAAGACCGCTGCGTACAGCCGCCAGATCTACGACATCGCCGCCATGACCTCCACCCAGGTCGGCCAGATCATCGAATCCCGCGTCAGCGAAAGCCGCCAGGCCCTGGCCGGTGCCGTGGAGAACGTCACCCGCAACGCGCCCGCCGGCTCCGAAGCCGCCATCGCGGTCGTCAAGAGCGCCGTGACCGCTGCCAACAACGCTTTCGAGTCGATGCAAAAGGCCGTCAAGCAAGCCAGCGACGCCACGCAAGCCAACTTCGAAACCGTCGCCGCCAACGCGACCCAGGCCGCATCCCGCGCGACCGCCGGCACCAGCCGCCGTCGTTGATCGCTCCCGCGTTCTCCTGAAGAAAAAGCTCGGTCCGCCGGGCTTTTTTGCGTCTGCACCGACCTGTGGCACACCGATTGCCCCATGGGAGAAGTCAGTCGCGGATTGTCTTGCGATGACGACACGTCCTTCGACAACCTGCATCAGGAGAGCATTCATGGCCACCAACAATCCCAACGATACCGCGCCGGCGCAGCGCCCCAAGGGCCACGCCGCCCGCGGCTTCGCATCCATGGACCCCGCGAAGCAGCGCGCCATCGCCAGCACCGGCGGACGCGCGGCGCACGCGAGCGGCAACGCGCACCAGTTCACGTCGGACGAGGCACGCAAGGCCGCCGTGCGCAGCCACGAGCGCCGCACCCAGCGCGACAATCCCGCGTCGGGGAGCTAGCCGGTCGGACTTTCCTGCCGCTCGACCGTAAGTTTTGCCGCAATGGAAGAGCTTGCCGCCGGGGGGCGGGTTTCCACGGGGACTCGGCCGCCCGGACCCCGCTAGCGGGTGTGGCTCACGCTGGCGTCCACGGTACCGAAGACCTCGATGCCGCCGGACGGGCGCCCCGCGCTCGCGGACGGGGGCGCCCCCCCCGCGCAGCCCGAGAGCGCCCCCGCCATGAGGACCGCACCCAGCCAGGCGACCGGGCGGGCGATGCGCCGGCGAATGCGACGGGCTGGAACGAAAGAGTGGGTTTCGGGCATGCCCCCATGATGCCCTCGGCCGCCGTCTCCAGGGTGCGGGCCCGCCGCTGGCCCTGCGGACCGCGCGGCGATCGATCGCCGGCGGCAGGCCGATCCGCCGGTCCGCTACGCGGCCGGCGGCCGCGCGCCGTCCGCCAGCAGCGCCTGCAGGCCCGGCTCGTCGAGCACCGGAACGCCCAGGGTGCGAGCCTTCTCCAGCTTGCTGCCGGCCTCTTCCCCTGCCACGACATAGTCGGTCTTCTTGCTGACCGAGCTCGCCACCTTGGCGCCCGCGGCCTCCAGCAGGTCCTTGGCCTCGTCGCGCGTCAGCGTGGGCAGCGTGCCGGTCAGCACGAAGGTCTTGCCCGCCAGCGGCAGCACCGGGCGTTCGGCCGGCGCGCCTTCTTGCCAGTGGATGCCGCAGGCGCGCAGCTGCTCGACCACCTCGCGGTTGTGCGGCTGGTCGAAGAAGGTCCGCACCGAGGCGGCCACGATCGGGCCGACATCGGCGACCTCCAGCAGTTGCTCGGGCGTCGCGTCCATCAGGGCGTCGAGGCTGCCGAAGTGCCGGGCCAGGTCGCGCGCGGTGGATTCGCCCACGTTGCGGATGCCGAGCCCGAACAGGAAGCGCGGCAGCGTCGTTTCCTTCGAACCCTCCAGCGCGACCAGCAGGTTCCGCGCCGACTTCTCCGCCATGCGCTCGAGCGCGATCAGCGTGGCCAGCCCCATCCTGTAGAGGTCGGGCAGCGTGCGGATCATGCCGCTGTCGACCAGCTGCTCCACGATCTTGTCGCCCAGGCCTTCGATGTCCATCGCCCGGCGCTGGGCGAAGTGCAGCAGCGCCTGCTTGCGCTGCGCCGCGCAGAACAGCCCGCCGGAGCAGCGGTGGTTGACTCCGCCGGGCTCGCGCACCACGTCGCTGCCGCACACCGGGCACTGCCGCGGCATGCGGAAATTGGGCACGTAGGGATGGCGCGGACGCTCGGTCGCCACCGTGGCGACCACTTCGGGGATCACGTCGCCCGCGCGGCGCACGATGGCGGTGTCGCCGATCCGCACGTCCTTGCGCCGCAGCTCGAACAGGTTGTGCAGCGTGGCGTTGGTGACGGTGACGCCCCCGACGAAGACCGGCGCCAGCCGCGCCACCGGCGTGAGCTTGCCGGTGCGGCCGACCTGCACGTCGATGCCGCGCACCGTCGTGAGCTGCTCCTGGGCCGGGTACTTGTGCGCCACCGCCCAGCGGGGCTCGCGCGACTTGAAGCCGAGCTGCTGCTGCAGCGCCCGGTCGTTGACCTTGTAGACCACGCCGTCGATGTCGAAGGGCAGCGCGTTGCGCCGCCCGGCGATGCCGGCGTGGAAATCGGACAGGCCCTCCGGGCCCCGCACCACCGCGCGGTCCGCGTCGACCGGCACGCCCATCGCCGCCAGCGCGTCGAGCATCGCCGCGTGCGTCGCCGGCACGTCCCAGCCGTCGACCTCGCCGATGCCGTAGGCGAAGAAGGCCAGCGGACGCTGGCGCGCGATGTTGGCGTCGAGCTGACGCACCACGCCCGCCGCCGCGTTGCGCGGGTTGACGAAGGTCTTGCCGCCGGCCTCGCGCTGGCGCTCGTTGAGGGACTCGAAATCGTCGCGGCGCATGAACACCTCGCCCCGCACCTCCAGCACCGGCGCGGCGCAGCCCCGCAGGCGCCGCGGAATCGCATCGACGGTGCGGATGGTGTGGGTCACGTCCTCGCCGGTCTCGCCGTCGCCCCGGGTGGCGGCCTGCGCCAGCTCGCCCCGCTCGTAGCGCAGGCTGAGTGCCAGGCCGTCGAACTTGAGTTCGGCGGTGTACTCGACGGCCGGCGCGTCGGCCGCCAGGGCCAGCGCCTTGCGCACCGAGGCGTCGAACTTGCGCGCGCCCTCGGCGGTGGTGTCGGTCTCGGTCTTGATCGAGAGCATCGGCACCGCGTGGCGCACCGGCACCAGGCCGTCGAGCACCGCACCGATCACCCGTTGGGTCGGCGAGTTCGGCGTGACGAATTCGGGATAGCTGTCTTCGAGGGCCTGCAGCGCGCGGAACGCCCGGTCGTATTCGGCGTCGGGAACCTCGGGGGCGTCGAGCACGTAGTACTGGTGGGCCCAGCGTTCCAGCTGGGCACGCAGGGCAACGATCTCGGCGGCGACGGCGTCGGAAGGCGCGGCGGACGGGGCCGGAGCCGCATCGGTTGCGCTGCGGACGGATGGCGGAGTCGCGGGTGGTGTCTCGGTGGGCGGCATGGGACGCTTCAGCCGAACAGGCGCCGCGCCAGCACGGAGCCCGCCGCCAGG